>OZ240688.1:324375-648750 GCA_965199205.1 Acidisarcina sp. | reverse complement strand
ACTGGTTTGGCAAGGCAGCCGCTTGATTTGAGGCAAGCGGCGGGGATTTGTTATCCCACTCAAGCCGACGGACGGCTCGAATGGGGCACCCTCGTTGGGTGGTATGGGTGCGCCTGCGGCTCGGGTTGTTGAGAGCTGGGACGAGGGACGGGGAGGGCGGCCGGGCTCGATCCGTTAGAGCCACACTTTGATCCGCTAGACTTGAAGGATGACCTATACCCCTCATTTGATCCCGGTTGCGTCGCTTCGATTGCTGGTGTTCGACCTGGATGGGACGCTGATCGATTCGCGGCGGGACCTGGCGAACTCGGTGAATGCAACGCTGAAGCATCTAGGCCGCGCGGAGCAGCCGGAAGAGACGATCGCGACCTACATCGGCAATGGAGCGGGGATGCTGGTGCGGCGGGCGCTGGCCGATCCTGAGGACGAGGGGCTGGTGGCTGCGGCGCTGGAGTACTTTCTCGACTATTACAAGGAGCACAAGCTGGACCATACGCGGGTGTATCCCGGGGTGATGGAGTCTCTCGAGGCGCTAAGCCGCGGCGCGGAGGGCAGCGAGCGGCAGATGGCAGTGCTGACCAATAAGCCGGTGGGGCCTTCGCAGGCGATCTGCGAGGCGCTGGGCATGAGCCGATATTTTTTCAGAAATTATGGCGGCAACAGTTTTTCGACGAAGAAGCCGGATGCGCAGGGTTTGGAGGCGCTGATGCGGGAGGCGGGCGTCGATCCGTTCGAGACGGTGATGATTGGCGACTCGGATGTGGATATCCTGACGGCAAAGAGCGCGGGAGCGTGGGCGGTGGGCTGCCGTTTCGGGCTGGCTCCGCATACGCTGGAGGCAGTCGATCCGGATTGCCTGGTGGACTCGGCGTATGAATGGGCGGAGGCGTTGGCGGTTGGCGATCGCAGCCTGAGCCGGCGCTGATTGGCGAGCACTCAAGTTCGTCGCCGTTGCGCCGATAACAGCCAGTAAGGCTATCTTTGTTGCATTGCATTCTTTCTGTAAGGACCCTATCTGTACGAAGAAACGCAGCCAGTTCGCCGAGCGCAGGCAGGGGAGGGCGCTTCAAGGCGCAGAGCCCTGCTGTTTGTGGCTGTCTTCGCCTGCGCCCTGACGATTGCGCTCGGGGCAAATATTTTTGCCAGAGGGATGACGGAGCAGCTGCCGGCCGGGGCTTCGAGCGGGGCGCTGCAGCGGCTGCTTGGCGAGACGACGCTGGCTTTCGTCCTATTGGCGCTGGCGGAAGGGGCGCTGCTCTCGTGGCCGCTTTTGCGGCAGGTGCGAGGGCTGGAGCAAGAGCTGCGGGAGTCGGTGCGGACCGATGCGCTGACGGGCTGCCTGAATTTCAGGGCCTTCACGGAAGATTGCGGCAAGCTGTTTGCGCGTTCGCGGCGCTATCACTCGTCGGTGGCGGTGCTGGTGGTGGACGCGGATGGCTTTCAACAGGTGAATGCGAGGCACGGCCGGGCGGGGGGCGACCTGGTGATCGGCGCGCTTGCCGGGATGCTGCTGCGCAACCTGCGGGAGATGGACACGATCGGGCGCATGGATGGGGTGCGGTTTGCGGTGCTACTGCCGGAGAGCGGGCTGCTGGCGGCGATGCTGGTGGCGCAGCGGCTGCGTAAGGCGATTGCCTCGAGCCGCATTGCGGCGGCAGCGCAGGAGCAGGCGCTGGTGTCTATCACCATAAGCGTGGGCGTGGCGACCTTGCGGGAGGGGGACCTCACCCTTTTTGAGGCCATTGCGCGGGCGGAAGAGGCGGTCGCGCTGGCCAAGGAGAAGGGGAGCGACCGGGTGGAGTGCGAGAGCAAGGTTCTGGTGCCGGCCTGAGCTTCGTTTTCGGAATAGTGGCAGGGCTTCCGTTCCGGTAGGCCGCTTCTCCTTCTGACTGCCTTATTGAGCTACCGACTGCCTTATTGAGCTAGAAATCTCTTCTGCCCTCGATGGCGCGGGAGATGGTGACTTCGTCGGCATATTCGATGTCGCTGCCGGCGGGAACGCCGGTGGCGATGCGGGTGACTTTGACCGGGGTGGCGTGGAGGAGTTCGGCGAGGTAGCCGGCGGTGGCTTCTCCTTCGACGGTGGGGTTGGTGGCGAGGATGACCTCTTCGATCTCGCCGCGTTCGACGCGGGCGAGCAGGTTGCCGGTGCGGAGATGTTCGGGGCCGACGCCGTGGAGCGGAGATAGAGTTCCATGGAGCACGTGATAGACGCCGTTGTAGCTGCGGGTTTTTTCGATGCTGCCGATGTTGGTCGGCTCCTCGACGACGCAGACGAGGCGCTGGTTGCGGGTGGGGCTTGAGCAATAGACGCAGGGGTCGACATCGGTGATGTTGTTGCAGACGGAGCAGAGGCGGAGCTTGGCCTTGAGTTGGCGGACGGCGACGGCGAGGGCCTCGGCGTCAGAGGCGGGCGAGCGGAGGATATGGAAGGCGAGGCGCTGGGCGCTTTTTGCGCCGATGCCGGGCAGCTTGCGGAGTTCTTCGATCAACTGCGACATCGGTTCTGCGAATCGTGACAAAGAGAGTCCTTTAGGGCAGGGTGTTGTAGATGAGGGCGACGAAGGTGTCGGGATCGATGCTGCCTTTGCCCCAGGCGGGATCGTAGTCGGCGCTAGGTTTGGCGGCGATGACCTCGGCGAGGGTTTTGCCGCTGGACTTCTGCGTTTCGACGCGGGTGGCGAGGGTCGCGAGCATGTCGCGATACCGGGTGAGGGCGGCTTTGTCGCCGAGGGGGCCGTGGCCGGGGACGATCCTGGTTTTTTCATCGGCGATGTCGAGGATCTGGTCGGTGCCGCGGATCATGCCGTTGATGGCCCCCCCGGTGCCCTGGTCGATGAGGGGATAGATGCCGTTGAACCAGAGGTCGCCGGTGTGGATGACGTTGGCATTCTGAAACTGGATGTAGATGTCGGTATCGGTGTGGGCGTCGGGAAAGTGGGTCAGCACGAGGTTGTCATTGTTGAAGTAGAGGCGTTCGAGATCGTCGAAGGTCTGCTGGGGCAGGGCGCTGGTGGGCGAAGGCGGGAACTTCAGATGGAGCAGGGTGATTTCCTGTGGAGTGGAAAGGCGCTCCCTGGTCTTGGTATGCGCGATGATGAAGGCGCCGGCATCATGCTGGGCGGCGTTGCCGTCGGTGTGGTCGAAGTGCCAGTGGGTATTGATGAGCAGCTTGAGCGGATGCGGGTCAAGGCCGGAGAGCGCCTGCTGCAGGCGGGTGGCGGCGGTGGCGAAGCTCGAGTCGATGAGCAGCTTGCCGTCGGGGCCGATCTGCGCGACCATGTTGCCGCCGGCGCCCTGCAGCAGGAAGACGGTGTCGCGGAGTTTGGTGATTTTGATGGGGGTTGCCGCGCCGGCCTGGCGCATCTGCGCGATGCGGTCCATGGGGGGCGGCGGCTGGCCATTGGCGGGCGGCCCGTTGGGACGGGTGGCTTGGGCTGAAGCCCGGAGGCGCGACGCGACTGCTCCACCGGCAACGGCGAGGGCGCCGCGGGAGACGAAGCGCCGTCGCGTGATGGCCGCCGCCGACCCGTGGTCGGCCTCGAGTGGAGGGGTGACCTTCATCGGGATCAGAGCAGTCCTGGCGGCAGGTTGAGGCCGCCGAGCATGGACGAGAGGCCGGTCTTCATTGCGTCGTCGATACGGCGGCCGGCATCGTTGATGGCGGCGATGATGAGATCCTCGAGCATTTCGACATCGGCGGCGTTGCCGCTGAGGCTGGTGACGGCGGAGGGATCGATGGTGAGCTTCTGAAGCTGCTTCTGGCCGTTCATGCGGACGGTGACCGCGCCGCCGCCGGCGTTGGCCTCGACGACGGTCTCGCTCATCTTCTGCTGTAACTGATCCTGCATGGCCTTGGCCTGGCCGAGCATTTCCTGCATTTTAAGAGGATTCATCTGTGTCTCCGATAGGTTTAGGCATTTCGCTTCTCGCGCAGGTCAAGGACGCTGCGGACCTCGCCATTGAAGAGTTCGAGAGCCTGCTTGACGAGTGGATGGGCGAGCGCCTCGGCCTGCAGGCTGCCGGCGGCGGCGGGACGCTTGGCCGGGGGTGCCTGGGAGCCGCTGCCGGCGCTGCTGTTCGGGGCGGAGACGACCGAGAGGGCGCCTGGATATCCGGTTTCGCGGGCGGCGGCTTTGACGATTTTTTCGGCTTCGGCGTTCATGGTGAGGCCGAGCATGGTTTTCTTGATGCGTACCTCGACGCAGATTTTACCTTCGGACTCGATCCAGTTGCCGCTCGAGAGCAGGGCGGCGGCGGTGTTGTGGCCGCCAGACTCGAGGGCGCTGGTGATGGCGTCGCGAAGGCGGTCGAGGTCGAGGGCGGGGTCTGTGTTAGAAAGATTGCGGGGATTCGACTCCACGGCCTTCAGTGAGGGCGGCGCAGGCGACGCTGCGCTCAAGGGTTCAGCGAATCGGGAAGCTGCTTCGAGCGGGCTCGGCTCTCGCAGAACGGGATCGGGATGCGTCGATGCGAGTGGGACGGAAACAGGCGGCTGCTCCGCCGCAGGCTCGGGCTTCGGGAGAGTGGCGAGGAGAGGAGTGGCGCGAAGCTCGGTGGGCGAGTGGTCGATTTCGCTCTCGATCTTGCGATGGCGATCGGTTTCAAACGGGGAGAACGGGCTGGCCGGATTTTCGGGCGGTCTGGCGGCTGGAGGGGTCGCCGGAGCGGGGTTAATGGGCAGCGCCGGAGATGCAGCAGAGGAGCGCGCGGGAGTGGGCCGGCTGCTGGCGCCGGGTAAGGCCCCGCCGCCGGATGCGAAGGTTTTTGCGGAGCTGGGGAGCTGGCTGAGGAACTGCTCGACGGGGAGCAGGCGCTGGAGATGGACGAGCTTAAGCAGGCCGAGTTCGAGGTGAAAGCGTTGCTCCTGGCGGTAGTTCAATTGATCGAAGGTGCGGAGCATCACGTCGAGGAAGCGGGTGAGGTCTTCTTCAGAGAAGAGCATGGCCGAACGGGCGGCGCGGGCGCGCTCGTCGGGGGAGATCTGCAGGAGGTCGGTCGACTCGCCACCGAGCCGCGCCATGAGGCAGTTGCGGAGATAGCGAACGAACTGGCGAGCGAGCTGCGCGGGGCTGTTGCCGGCGTTGAGCAGGCGGTTGATCTCTTCGATGACGGCAGCGCTGTGATTTTCGCCGATCGCCTCCATAAGGCGCTCGAAGACGGTATTGGGCACGTTGCCCATGAGTTCGAGGATCTGAGGGGCGTCGAGGTGCGGCTGATTTTGGGTGACCGGAGCGCTGGCGATGGCCTGGTCCATGATCGAGAGGGCGTCGCGCATGGAACCGTCGCCGGCCTCGGCGAGCAGCGCGAGGGCGGCATCGGTGGCGGTGATCTTTTCCTGGGCGGCGATGGTGCGCAGCTGCGCGAGGATCTCGTCGAACTTGACGGCGTGAAAGCTGAAGTGCTGGCAGCGCGAGCGGATGGTCTGCGGGATGTCTTCGGGCTGGGTGGTCGCCATCATGAAGACGACGTGGTCGGGCGGCTCCTCGAGGGTTTTGAGCAGGGCGTTGAAGGCGGCGTCGGTAATCTGGTGAGCTTCGTCGAGGATGTAGATTTTGTATCGATCGCGGGCGGGGCGATAGCGGGCAGCGTCGCGGAGTTCGCGGATCTCGTCGATGCCGCGGTTGGTGGCGGCGTCGATCTCGATGACGTCGACGGCGTTGCCGGCGCGAATCTCGGTGCAGGACTCGCAGACGCCGCAGGGCTCGGGTGTCGGGCGGAGCGGGGAGCCGATCTCGTTGCGGCAGTTGAGGGCCATAGCGAGTATGCGCGCGATGGTGGTTTTGCCGATGCCGCGGTGTCCGCTGAAGATGTAGCCGTGGGCGATCCTGCCCTGGGTGAGGGCGTTCGTCAGGGTGCGCGTGACGTGATCCTGCCCGGCGACGTCGGCGAAGAACTGGGGACGGTATTTGCGGGCGAGTACGAGGTATGCCATGAGGTCGAGTGGGGTGACGGGCGATGCGACGCCGGCCCCTCCAGCGATTGTATCGCTGAAATTCAGGAGAGGTTTTGGCGGGGAGAAAATCCGGCACAGGCGCTGCGGCGGCGCGGAGAGACCGCAACCTTCCGTATGCAAAGGGGGTTATTAGAAGCGTAGTTGGAGGAAACGACAATGAACAAAACCCTTTGCAGTCTTGCTCTCAGTGGTGTGCTTGCGATTGCAGGCGGCGCGGCTTTCGCGCAAACCGATGCGGCGCAGCAGCCGGGCGCTGCGGCGCCGAATGCCCAGCCGTCCCACGGCCATCATGGGATGGATCCGGATGCGCAGGCGAACCACCTGACGAAGAAACTGAAGCTCTCAGCCGACCAGGAGAACCAGATCAAGCCGATTCTGGCGGACCGGGAGCAACAGATGCAGGCGCTTCATCAAAACCAGTCGATGAGCCAGCAGGACCGGGCAGCCAAAGCGAAGAGTCTGCGCGACGACAGTAACACGAAGATCGAAGCGGTGCTGAACGATACGCAGAAGCAGAAGTTCGAGCAGATGCAGGCCAAGCGGCAGCAGCGGTGGCAGGAGCACCAACAGCAGGCGGCTCCGGCGAATTCTCCTTCATAAGCACACGCGCAGGCGGGGAGTGTCGCCAGGTATTGCTGCCGCGTCCATTCCAGGCTGGCAATCACGCGCTGAAGGCGGCCTTTCCTGCCCTGCGTTTCGGTTTCTGTTTTGTTGGCGATGGTTCGCTTAGGGGGACGGTGGCGCCTGCGGCGCGGCTTTGGGATGAACGATTGCTTGGGATGGCAGTTTGTTGGAGGGTTGGGGGTGCAGATCCTTCCACTGCGCTTCGCTTCGGTCGGGATGACAATTTTCAGATTTTTGGTTTTGGTAGGGTGAGGATTCTTGAAGTTTGGCGGGGATGGGCCGATATTTAGCGCTGGCGGGTGAATCAAAAATGATGCATAATTCAATCAACATTGGAGAATACCTTTGGCCGCGGCGCTCGTCCTCCCTAGCATTGCCGGATATGCATTTGACAGCTCCCCCGATCTTTCCAATCCATCGACACGCGAACGCCTGAGCCCTGCCGCGATCAAGGGTTTTCTTCGCATCATGGAACATTGGGGTATGAAAGATCCCGATGCGCGGCAGTTACTCGGCGGGATCTCTTCGGGCTCTTACTACAGCTGGAAGAAGCAGCCGAAGCGGCTGCTCGACCAGGATGCACTGACCCGGATTTCGCTGCTGCTCGGCATCTTCAAGGCATTGAATATTCTGTACAGCCCGGCGCTGGCGGATGCCTGGGTCAAGCTGCCGAACCGGAACGCGATGTTCCGGGGTATTTCGCCGCTGGTTTATATGATCCAGCGGGGACAGCCGGGGATGCTGCATGTGCGGCAGCTGCTGGATGCGAGGCGCGGCGGCCAGTGACGCTGTCCCTTGCCGATCTTACGGTGACGGAATTGCGGGTCAATGACACCCACCGGCTGATTCCGTCGAAGTACAGCGACAGCGGCACGGTGCTCTCGCGGCTCACGAAGGATGCCGCCACCTTGAGCGCTTTGTCCGAGTTGGACGGCGCTACCAACGATCGCCTGCTGGGGGAGGAGGGATCGCTACCGGGCATCGGGGTCCATGAACTGGTGTATGGGGTCAGTTACGCACATATTGTGAATGCCGCTTTTGCGCATGCCTCCCCGGAGGGCGGGCGGTTTAACGGCAACCAGCGCGGCGCGTGGTACGCGGGGATCGAGCGGGAGACTTCGGTGGCGGAGGTGGGCTTTCACAAGCTTCGGCAACTGGAAGAGATCGACTGGCCGCTAGAGGAGGTTTCGACGTGCGACGACTACCTGGCCGATTTTGCCACGGGGATGCACGACCTGCGCGCGCCGAAGGCAAAGTACAAGAGATTTCTCAAGCCGGAGCCGATTCCAGGCTGTTACGAAGAGTCGCAGGAGCTGGCCGCGAGCCTGCTCGCGCATCAGGCGAATGGGATCGTGTATCCGAGTGTGCGGCGCAAGGGCTGGAGTTGCCTCGTGTGCTTTCGGCCGGTGCTGGTGTATCACGTGCGGCAAGACGCGCGGCTGGAGTTCCGGTTGAAAGCGGGGAAGAGGTTTTTGCCGGAAGATGTCAGGGAAGTGGCGATGGAGTGAGGGGGCATCAGCCAGGTTCCCGCAGTCGGAGGCTCGTGAAAGGGAATTACTATCTCGGTGTAGCTGCCTGGAGTGCTGGCGTTTACCGTTGCGGAAAATCTTCTCAAGGTATAACCGGACCCTTGGCCACTGGGAGTCACTCAGGATAATCAGCGCAATCTTTCTACCCTCGAGACTCTGCTGATATCGAACTGTTCTTGTCGGTGCTAAGCAGGAAATCGTACCCGGCTTTCTCGGCCGCTGAATCAGCTGCCCATTCTTCGACTCATGCTACCCGGGAATGCTTTCGACGGCATTGCATTGGGACCAATCGAGATCTGCCATGTTTCCGCCCTCTGTCCTATCGTAAGCTCCGGCCGGGAGGTTGGGTGGCAGTTTTTCGGGCGGCCCGCTTGCGGCGTTTCAGTTCTTCAACCGAGTACATGGAGCCGCGGCATTGGGCGGCACCGCAGTTGCAGGTTGCCGGGTCGTCGTCGCCGTCGTAGAGGTTGTAGTCATAGACGAGCTCTTCGCCGGCCGCTATTTTGCGGATCGCCTTGATCCAGATGCGTCCGTTGCTTTCGCCGGTCTCACAGTTGGCATTGCAGGAGTGGTTGAGAAACATGGCGACGCCGTGGCCATCGATGACATAGGTTCCATCGCCCAGGCCGAAGAGGTAGGTGACGATCGAGTCTTTGTAGCGCTCATCGGCGACGTCCTTGGTGATGCGCTGGCCGGTATATTCGACGATGCGTGCGCCGTTCCTGATTGGGGTGGTGGTGTAGCAGCCGGCTGCGTGGATGGCGGACGAGCGGATGATCAGGGCCATGTTTCCGGCGAGTATAGCAAAAGTCCGCCAAATTCATGCGGGCAGCCAGCGAATCGCCGGGCAGCGGCGTCTAAAATAGACAGTGGGACCGGGCAGTAATAGACAGTGGGACCGGGCAGTCGACGCGTGAGACAAATTGTGAAGAGCAAGGCGAGACAGGATTAGCAAGGTGAGACAGGATTATTGATGGGCAGTCGATCAATCGTCGGAATCATGGTGTTGAGCTTAACCCTGGGGTGTGGTTTGCGCCTGGGCGGGGCACAGGAGTCGAGCCAGCCGCCGCCGGATGCGCCGACTCCGCAGGCTTCTGCTCCTGCTGCTCCTGCTGCGAAAGACAAGAGCAAGCCAGGTACGGCCAAGGCGGCTCCGGACGCTGCGGCGCCGGCGGCTGCGCCGGGGCAGAGCGGGAGCCAGCCGGATGCGGCGACTGCGCAGGCTCCTGCGAAAAAGCCGTCGACCGCGGCGGATAATCCGTTCCCGGAGGAGATTTCAAAGAGTGCCGCGGAGAAGGCGGCGGCCGATGCCAAGGCCGATGCGCACGCAGCGCAACAGAATGCGGCTCCCGCGACGAGAGATCCTAACGGAAGTTCGTCGCTCGATGGGTTAGACAAGCTGGGGCTGGACGACTCCTCACGCACGAAACTCAAGCTTGAATCTCCCGATGGTTCGCCCGATGTGTATGACCCGAAGCGAGCGTCAGAAGACCTGCGGGTTGGGCAGTTTTATCTGAAGACGGGTGACGTAAAGGGCGCGTATTCGCGCTTTCGAGATGCGACCACGTTCGATCATGAGAACGCCGAGGCGGTCTTCTGGCTGGCCGAGGCTGCCCGGAAGATGAAGCTTCCGCAGGAGGCCGTCCAAAACTACCAAGTGTATCTGGCGGCTGTGCCGGACGGCCCGAATGCAAAGACCGCGCGCAAAGCGCTGGATGAGCTTTCCAGGTAGATCGCGAAAGGCTAGCGGAAGAAGCCGAAATACCAATCCAAAACACTCCTGCCATGGAACGCGGTGAAAATGGCGGCCGCGCTCAAGAATGAGCCGAGCGGCAGGCGGAGCGGCAATTTGCCGGCGGCTTCCTTGGAGGAGTCGCGGGTCATGGCGAGCAGTACGGCATAGAGTGCGGCGGCAAGGACGCCGAGAAAAAAAGTGAGCGATGTTGCTGCCGGGCCGAGCCAGGCGGCGATCATTGCCAAGAGCTTGGCATCGCCCAAGCCGAGACCTTCGCGCCGCCTGACCAGCCAGTAAAGGCCGCGGATGAGGAGAACGATGGCCGCCGCGGCTGCTGCCCAGAGGACCGAGGCGCCTGTCATTTTCAAAGAGAACGCGTTGCCGGACTTGAGGCCGGAGGCGACGATGCCCAGGACCAGGCCGGGGAGAGTGAATGCGTCCGGGAGCAGCATGGTCTCTGCGTCGGTGGCTGCGAGGCCGAGGAGCAGCCAGCAGAGAACGGCCGCGCCGATGCCTTGCAGGGTGAGCCCGAAGCGTAGCAAACAGAGCAGGAAGAGAGCTGCGGTGACGGCCTCGACGGCCGGATAGCGGGCGGAGATGGGGCCGCCGCAATCGCGGCAGCGGGCGCGGAGCAGCAACCAGCTGAGCAGGGGAATGTTGTCCCGGCCGCGGATGGGCGTGTGGCATTGCGGGCAGCGGCTGCGCGGGGCGACGATCGACTGGTGATGGGGCAGACGGCTGATGCAGACATTGAGGAAGCTGCCGAAGGCTAGCCCGGCAAGCACGGTGAAGATGGAGATGAGCAAGGACACGCTGTCGGTAAGTGTATAGGGCAGGGCTCAGCCCGGTTTGGAGGAAGGCATCGTTTACATTGAATGCATGATGGGGAAGGCATGACGGCTCCTTCGGGCGAGGTGCAGACGAACGCCGGCGGATTGTTTGCGGAGGCCGCCGCCATCATGGCGCGACTGCGTGGGCCGGACGGCTGCCCGTGGGACCGTGAGCAGAGCTTTGCTTCGATCCGCAAACACACGCTGGAAGAGACCTATGAGGTGCTCGACGCCATTGAGCGGCGGGACTGGCCGAACCTGCAGGAAGAGCTGGGCGACTTGCTGCTGCAGGTCCTGTTTTACGCGCAGATGGCGGAGGATGGCGGCTATTTCACTTTGGCTGCGGTGATTACCGGTCTCAATCTGAAGCTGGTGCGGCGGCATCCTCATGTGTTTGGCGAGGCTGCGTCGATCGCGGCCGGAAATGCTGCCCGGGAGGGGATGGAGACGAGCGGGATCGATGCGGGGCAGGTGCTGCGGAATTGGGAGCAGATCAAGCGGGCCGAGAAGCCCGGCGGGTCGATGGGGACGGAGTCCCGGCTGGATGGGGTTGCCCGGAATCTGCCGGCGTTGATGGAGGCCAGCAAGCTGGGGTCGAATGCGGCTAAGTGTGGATTTGACTGGCCGGACCTGGAGGGCGTCTTCGCCAAGCTGGAGGAAGAGATCGGCGAGTTGCGCGAGGCCATTGATCAACGAGGAGATCGGGAAGAGGCGGCGAAAAAGTTCGTGAACCATGAGAATGCGGATTCTGAGAGCGCGGCGGACCGGATTGGCGCGGAGACGGGCGACCTGCTGTTTACGGTCGTGAACCTGGCCCGGCACCTGGGGGTCGAGGCGGAGCTTGCGCTGCGCGGAACTAACCAGAGATTTCGGGGCCGTTTTGCGGAGATGGAGAGATTGACGGCGATTCCCCTGGAGCAGCAATCGCCGGAGCAGCTCGAATTTTTGTGGAGCGAGGCGAAGCGGGCCGAGGCTGGAGTCGCACCGGATGGAGTGAAATGACGCTGCCTCCGGCGGAGATAGAGATCCGCCCTTGCTCGGGATTCGAGGAGTTCGATGGGTGCGTTCGCCTGCAGACGGAGATCTGGGGTTACGACGGGCGCGATACGATCCCGACACGGGAATTTGTGGTAATCGAGCGAATCGGCGGGCAGGTGATGGGGGCCTTTGATGCCTCAAAGAGACATGCCGCCGGAGGGAGCGCTTCCAACCTGATCGGGTTTGCGATGTCCATGCCGGGGGTCCGGGCGGGGAAGGCCTATCTGCACTCCCACATGCTGGCGGTTCTGCCGGAGTACCGGAACGCGGGGATCGGGCGCAGATTGAAGCTGGCGCAGCGGGATGAGGCGCTGGGGCGGGGGATTCAGCTTATGGAGTGGACGTTCGATCCTCTGGAGCTGAAGAACGCGTACCTCAACATCGCGCGGCTGGGGGTAGTGGTTCGGAGCTATACGCCGAACTTTTATGGTGTATTCTCTAGTCGGCTGCAGGCGGGTCTGCCCACCGACCGGCTGCATGCCGAGTGGTGGATGGATTCGCCGCGGGTGGAGGCAGCGCTCCGCGGCAGCCCAATGCGGTTTCCTGAGACGGTCGAGACGATTGCGGTGCCGGGAACGGTGAGTGAGTGGAAGCAATCGGCAGCGGAGCTTGGGCGCGCCGAGGCGGTGCAGTCCGAAGTCAGGCGGCGGTTCCTCGAGGCATTTGCCCGGGGGCTGGCCGTGGTCAAGTTTACGCGGGCCAAGTGCAACGGTACCGAGAGCACGAGCGGCGAAATCGATGGCGTGTACCACCTGGCGGACTGGCCCAACGCGTGATCAGCCGTGACCCTGTAAGAATTGAGACTCCTTTCCCATGAAGATCGATGCGATTTACCTCCGTGAACTGCGTATTCCCCTCGTCAAGCCCTTTGTGACCAGCTTTGGGCCGACCACCGACCGGCGGATCCTGCTGGTCGAGATCAAGGGTGAGGGGCTCACCGGCTGGGGCGAGTGCGTAGCGGGCGAACATCCCTATTACAGCTACGAGACGATCGATACGGCCTGGTTGATGCTGTCGACGGAACTGGGGCCGGCGCTGACGGCAGCGGAGATCGCGCATAGCGGGAAGTGTTCCTCGATTTTCAAGCAGATTCGAGGGCACCGGATGGCGAAAGCGGCGCTGGAGAACGCGGTGTGGGACCTGGAAGCGCAGATGCGTAACGTCTCGCTGGCGCAGCTGCTCGGCGGAACGCGAGAAGTAATTAACTGCGGTGTTTCCATTGGGATACAGCCATCTATCGATCTTTTGCTTGAAGAAATCGAGAAAGAGCTTGCGGCTGGGTACCAGCGCATCAAGCTCAAGTGCAAGCCGGGCTGGGACGTCGAGGTCTTCGCCGCCGTGCGGAACCGGTGGCCCGGGATTACGCTGAGCTGCGACGCGAACTCGGCCTATCGCATGAAGGACATCGAGTCGCTGGTAACGTGGGACCAGTTCGATTTTCTGATGATCGAACAGCCGCTCTGGGCGGACGATTTCTACTTTCATTCCATGCTGCAGAAGCGGATGGAGACCTCGATCTGCCTGGATGAATCAATTCGGAATCGCCGGGATGCGCTGGCGGCGATCGATATGGAATCCTGCCGGATCATCAATATAAAGGTGGGCCGGGTGGGCGGTTTCAGCGAGGCGATCGGCGTTCATAATGCGGCGCAGGAGCGGGGGATTCGCGTGTGGTGCGGGGGAATGCTGGAGACGGGCATTGGGAGATCGCACAATATCGCGCTTTCGTCGCTGCCGAATTTTTCGTTGCCGGGCGATGTCTCGGCCTCGATGCGCTACTGGAAGGAAGATATTATCGATCCGGTGGTCGAGGTCTCGAAGGCCGGGCAGATTGTAGTCCCCGAGACACCCGGGCGCGGGTTTGAGGTGCGCACCGACCTGGTGGAGCGCCTGACGGTACGGAAGGAAGAGATCCGCTCGCTGCAGCTGGTGTAAGCGCTCTGTGGCTCCAAAGATCTCCGCCGTGTCTTCCGGGCTGCACTGGGAGGGCTGGGCTTCGGTTGCCGGGAACCTGAGAGCCTCGCCGCCCGTAAGCACTTCAGTATGAATTGCGGGTCTCGACAACGAATTCTCCTCCGAATGGACAGGCAGGGATGGAGCTTCTGCGCCGTGGGGAAGCTGGCGCATCCAATTGAGGGATTCGGGTTCATACGAGAGGAAGAAGGAGCAAGCGAATGACACCGCAGGAAAGCACGATGTTGAACGACCTGGCCCGCAAGGTCCAGCAGACGCAGTTGCCGGAGAAAGACCAGGAGGCGGAGGACTTTCTGCAGCAGAACCTGGGCGGCAACCCGGATGCTATGTACATCCTGGCGCAGGCAGTTCTGGTGCAGAATATTGCGCTCGACCGGGCGAAAGTCCAGGTGCAGCAACTGCAGCAGCAATTGCAAGAGGCGCAGAGCCACGCGCAGGCACAGCCGTCGCACACCAGCTTTCTCGGGAGCCTGCTTGGCCGGCATGATGCGCCGCCTGCGCCGCCGGCACAGAATTTTCCTCCCCGCGCGGCTGCACCCGCGCCGCAGTATTATCCGCCGGCGCCGTCGTATGCGCCGGATTACTCGGCTGGGCCGCCGATGGGCGCGCCCCAGGGCGGAGGGTCAAGTTTTCTTCGCTCGGCTGCGACGACGGCTGCCGGCGTGGCTGCGGGAGCGCTGGCCTTTGAAGGGGTCGAGTCGCTGCTGCATGGCTTTGGCGGGCATGGCGGCGGGTTTGGCGGGGGTGGTTTTGGCGAGCGTCCGGAAGAGACGGTCATCAACAATAACTACTATGACGATCCGAACCAGAACCTGGGCGGGATGCAGGAGCATCGCGAGCATGAGGCGTCGTTCGACGACCGGCCCGGGGCTGGCTTCGGCAACGATGACCAGGGCACACAGCTGCAGGACACGAGCTACAAGGCGGGCGGCGACTCGGGCGATCTACAGAACATCGACACTCTCGATGACGACCAGACGACCGGTGGGGTCGACGACGACTCGAACGTAGATGACAGCTCGAACTTCGATGACTCGGGCAGCTTCGATGATGGCGGCGGAGATGATTCCAGTCAGGTGTAGCTGGCAGGGATGGTTGGCCGTTCCACGGATTGCTTTGTCGCCCCGTGGATTGCTTTATCGATGAGGAGTTCACCATTGGGTGGGCTCCTTTTGCGCGTATGCGCTTTTTGCCGCAAAGGCGCCTTCACGGCAGAGAGCACGGAGAAGCAGCGAAGAATTGCAGCGACTCGGGGAGCTTTGCTTCTAGTCGGTGCGAATGGCCTGGATGGGGTCGATCGAGGCGGCGCGCCAGGCGGGGTAGAGGCAGGCGAGTGCGGTGATGAGGAGGAGTACGCCGGAGACGGCGAACAGCATCGCGGGGTCGTCTACGGTGGCGTGGGCGGAGGTCGCGAGCAGCTTGCCCAGCGCAAGACTCAGCGTAAGGCCGACGACCGCCCCGGCGGTGACGGTCACCAGCGAGGATTGCAGGACCAGGCGGATGACGTTGCCACGCTGTGCGCCGAGGGCCATGCGAACGCCAAACTCCCGGGTGCGCTGCGAGACGGTGTAGGATACGACGCTATAAATGCCGGCGGCGGAGAGCGCCAGCGCGAGCAGAGCGAAGAGGCCGAAGAGCGAGGCGAGAAATCTTTCCCGGCCCCAGCCCTGGTTCTCGAGGAGCCAGCTGAACTCATGCCGGTCAATGATGTAAGCGTCGGGGTTGGCGCGGTGGAGGCTCTCGCCGACAGCGCGCATGGCCGAGGCAGGATCACCCGTGGCGCGCACCAGGAGCGTGGTGCCGCGGCCCAGGATGACTGAGCCGGGAAGGTAGACGGCGGGCTGCGTGGGTTTGTCCAGCCCGTCGTTGCGGACGTCGTCCACGACCCCGATGATTTGGAACCAGCCGTCGGCATCAGGGGTGAAGGTCAGGTTAGGGTTGTCGAATTTCAAGCCTGAGCTGCGAACGGATTTGCCCAGCGCGTCTCCATCGGAAAAGTATTGATGCACAAAGGTGCGGTTGACCACGGCTACATGGGCGGCATGCAAATCTTCGTCGCGGGTAAGAAAGCGGCCGGCGAGCAGCGGAGTTCGCAGGGTGGAGAAGGTGTTGAAGCTGACCAGGGCGAGGTCTGCCTTGGCGTCGGTGAGGTTGGGGTTGCTGGATACGTTGACCGGTGCGCGGTAGCTGGAAAAGGGCGGCCGCCAGCCGGTGGTGGAGAGGCTGGCGCTTTGGACGCCGGGGGTGGACTCCGCCGCCTGGCGGAGCGCCTCGAGCTGGGAGGAGAGAGAATCCCACTGCAAGGGGGCTGCCTTGGGCAGCGAGACATCCATGTAGAAGAGTTGGTTGGGAGCAAAGCCCATGGGGGCGTGATAGAGGCTGAGGAAAGCGCGGGTGGCGGCGCCGGCGCCGGCGAGCAGCAGCATGGTGAGGGCGACCTGTCCGGCGATCAGGAGGCGATGGGCCTTACGGCCGCGAACGGTGCCGGCGAGTTTGGCGCTCGAGCCCTGCATCAAGGCCCCGACGTCGGGGCGGGAGAGCTGCCAGGCGGGCGAGCCGCCGAAGATGACGGCTGTGAGGATCGCGATGGTTATGGCAAACAGCAGGACCGCGCCGTTGACCTGAACGACGGCTTCATTTGGAAATGAGTACTGTGGCAGGTGGGCGGCGATCAGGTCGACGCCTTTGCAGGCCAGGAGAACGCCGAGCCCGGCGCCGAGGAAGGCGAGCATGAGCGACTCGGTGAGGAGCTGGCGAACGATGCGCGAGCGGTTTGCGCCGATCGAGGCACGGACAGCGAATTCATGCTGGCGCGCCGTTCCCCGGGCCAGCATGAGGATGGACACGTTGGCGCAGCCGATGAGCAAGAGCAGCAGGACGGCGGCGAAGAGCACCAACAGAGGAGCTTCAAAGCCGTTCATCACTTCCTGGTTCAACGTCTTAATGGCGACTTTCGCGCCCTGCGGGTAGCCTTTGGGATCGAGCCGGGAGAAGTTGTCGACGAGCGGCTGCAATTGGGCGGCGACGGCGGGGAAAGACGCGCCCGGCTTCAGCTTGAGGAAGGCTGACATGTAGTGATGGGGATCCGCCTTAAAAGCGCCGGGTATGTAGACATCGGAGGCACCCCAGGTGAAGCGCGGCGAGGCGACCCCGATCACGGTGTAGGGGGTGTGGTCGATCTCGATCGTTCTGCCGAGGATGTCGAGGCGGCCGCCGTACTGTTTCTTCCAGAAGAGATAGCTGAGGACGGTAACCGGGCTGGGGTTGCCGCCGGGAGCATCGGCTGAAGTAAACTGCCGCCCGAGCAGCGGAGGCACTCCCATGTAGGTAAAGAGATTGGGGGTGTAGAAGCCGGTCGAGACGGTAACGGGAAGCGTGTCGCCGGTGAGCGCGCCGGTGTGGTCGTCCATGAGAAAGACGTCGTCGACGGAGGGCAGGCGGAGAAGATCCTGATATTCGGTTGCGGTGACGTTCAGCAGCTGGTGGCGGTCGTTGGCTTTCTCGGTGAGCTCGACGTGGACCATGCGATCCGCGTCACGGTAGGGGTAGGGATCGAGAAGGACGGCGCGGACGACGCTGAAGACGGCGACACTTGCTCCAATGCCGAGCGCGAGCGAACCGATGACGACGGCCGCGAAGGCCGGCGACTTGCGGAGCTGGCGCAGGCCGAAGGCGAGGTCCTGAAAGACGACCGCAAAGAATGTCGTGATGGGCGAGGTTCGCTGAGTTGGATGCACGTACACCTCCAGTTCAAGGGCAGGACATTGATGGCCAGAGCAGCCCGGCGTTCGGGAACCAGGGGCATGGGAGACGAGTGCCGGAACCGAAAAAGACGAGCCGTCGAACTGCCGGTGTTTCCTTATGCAAGCGATGCGCCATTTGGAATGGAGCGAAATACTGGAGATTTTGCGAGGAAGGGAAAGGTGCTGGGCGGAGCGTGTTCGTTCCTGAGAATCGGCGTGCGAAAGCGGACAGGGTGCGAGGGGGATTTACCAGGTTGGGAGATGATCGTGATGGCAAGGGGCGGGCCCCGTCGCGGCCTCGCCTGCTCCATCTGTTGGACATCGGGTTACGTACTGTCAGGGAGACTCACTTCGCTGCTGCTCTCGAGTCGATCGTGCTTCCATCCTGAAAAGAGGTGAACAGTGGCATATGTCGAGAAAGCTCCTGCATCTTTGCCGCAGCACTTGATGATCGAGCCGCTGTCTTTCGCGAAACGATTGTGGCGGACGCTTTCCTCTCATCCGCTGCGGGCCGCGCTTCACCTGGAACACCGGATTTACGGTTTCCTGGCGAGGCATGGATTAGTGTTTACGCGGGTGGCCCTGGGAGTTGTCTTTCTCTGGTTCGGAGTACTCAAGCTTCTACCGACGGTCACGCCGATCGATGCGCTGGCCGAGCGTACGCTCACCATGATCAGCTTGCACCTTGTGTCACCGACGCTCTGCCTGCATGTGCTGGCCTTGTGGGAGTGCATCATCGGGCTGGGGCTGTCGTCGGGTTTTTTCCTGCGCCAGACGCTGGTTCTGCTGTTTTTGCAATTACCTGAAACCTTTCTTCCGCTCGTCCTGCTGACTCATAAGAGGTGGGTCCGTTTTCCCGTTTTTCCAACGTTTGAAGGTCGATACATCGTCAAGAACATTGTTCCGGTAGCAGCTGGATTGGTGGTTGCTTCAGCCGTGCGCGGAGGAAAGATCATCGCGCACCCAGCGATCGCAATCCGGGCTGAGCGGCTGCAAATCAAAGTGGAGGAGATGGATTTGCGAACGCTGGAAGGACTCTCGTCTTGAGTCGATTGGCGAAGTCAGTTCTCCGAGCAGTTGCCCTTCAGCAGTAGACACTCGTGGCCGCCGCCTGCGATCACCGGCTTCGGAGGCGAGGCTTGCGTCCTGCGCGTGCAACTGGCGGTAGGAATATGCTACTTCTTGACGGCTGGGCCCTCGGGTACCTGGGGAACTGCGGTGTCGCTTTCGAGCAGGTGGACGGCGTCCTGGTAACTCATGTTGAGGGGGACGGGTTCGAAGCCGGTGGAGGTCTCGGTGGTCTGGAAGCTGAGCGATTTGACCATGAGCGCCATGCCGGTGAGGTTCAGCTTGAGGAGGGTGGCTTCCCAGTGGCGGTGGCCGACGTCTTTCTGCTCGATCGAGAGGCTGCCTCCCTTGTAGAGCTTGCCGAGAACGCCCCAGCCGAAGTTGACGTCGTCGATGAGGTGAGCGTCGAGCTTGACGATGCGTTCCTGCCCTTCATCGAGCCAGAGTTCGCCTTCCATGCCGTGGTAGACCTCGGCTTCGCGATCGGGCGGCCGGAAGCCGGGGTTGGGTTTGAAGGCGAGTCGCCGGGCGGGACCGTTAGGGCCGGGGACGGTGCCGAGGTCGGTGTAAAGAAAAGCGTCGGGAAGCAGCCTGGTCATTTCATCGGCGCGTCCGCTGTCTTCCTGTTCGCGCTTGTGGCGGTGCTCCTGGATTTCGGGGTGGGCGAGCAGGTTGTTGAGGCGGTCGAGTTCGGCCTTGTCTTCGTCGGGACTGAGGGGTTTATCGTTGCGGGCGATGAGGCGGGCGACGTCGCCGTCCTTCGTTTCGACGATCTCCTTGGTGGTGATGCCTTTGTCGTCCTGCTTGCGGAGCTTGTAGCGGACCGGGTAGGGAGGAGCGGAGGAGTGCAGTTCATTTTGAGAGGCGCGGCGAACGAGGGCGACGACGTCACTGGCGGGAGGGAAAGTTTGCGCCAGAGCAGCCTGCAGAGAAGGAACGAGGAGCGTCCAAGTCAGAAAGAGGCCAGCCGGCCAGGCAATTGCGAGGCGCGAGATGCTGTGCCCACGATTGCTTGAATCAAAAATTTTCATACACTCCAGACGTTCGGCGGTGGAGGAAGGTCACTCCGGCACCCTGGCGCTATTGTAGTTCGCAATTGGTCTGGCCGAGGCCGCGGGGTGCCGGGCTGTGCTTGCGGTGAGCTTCGGTGCTTGCGTATAGTTCGGGCAGAGCGCCATGAAAATCTGATTGGCACCGGGAGAAGCTAGATGAGTCCAGTGGAAAACGCCGCCTCGATCGGCAAGTCGGTTGAAATACGCGGGGAGGTCAAGGGCAGCGAAGACCTGATCGTCGATGGGCATGTCGAGGGCACTATTACGTTGACGGACAGTCGGTTGACGATCGGTTCCACAGCGCGCGTTCACGCCGATGTGATTGCGCGGGATATCGTGATCCTGGGTACGCTGATCGGGAACGTGAGCGCGGGGGTGAAGGTAGAGCTGCGCAAGGGAGGGAACCTGACGGGCGACATCCGGGCGGCGCGGCTCTCGATCGAAGAGGGTTCGTTCTTCTCCGGCAAGGTAGACCTGGTGGAACCGGCTTCCGTTCCGGCTGGGGGCACGGCTGCGGTGCAGGGAGTGGTCAAGAGCGTTGCCATGGCGCCCCCGGCGCCCGAGGCGGCAGCGGCCGGCGGCCTTTTTTCTCCGCCAGCCAAGGCTTAGTTGAGCTGGACCGGATCGGCAGCCAAGGTAAGACAAGGGGAAACACGGGTGGCTTTCAACGCACTGCGCGGACTTTTCAATAAAGCTTCGGCGGAGGGCCGGTCTTCAGATCGGATGACGCTGGTGGGGCCACGGATTCCGCGTCACTCGAGCGGCTGGTCGTCCATGCTCAAATACATGCACGATGGAGAGTCGCTACGGGTGCTGGATATCGGCCCGACCTCCCCGTCGAATGTGAACCTGCTTACCAGCCTGGGGCACAGCATCTACATGGCCGACATCATCACGGAGGCAAACCGGGGTGACTGGACGGCGGCCGGCGAGGATGACGGGGCGCTGCACAGCGAAGAGGTGGAGGCGTTTTTCGGGCGCCACATGGACTTTAATGGGCGCACCTTCGACGTGATCCTGTTGTGGACGACGCTCGATTACCTGCCCGAGGAGCTTCTCGATCCCCTGATCGCCCGGCTGCATGCCAGCCTTTCGCCACAGGGGCGTGTTCTTGCTTTTTTTCACACCAAGACGGCCGGGCCGGAATCCATCTTTTACCGCTATCACGTGACCGAGGGAGACACTGTCGAGATGCAGGAGGCGGAGCGGCTTGCGGTGCGCCAGGTATATACCAACCGGAAGATCGAAAAGCTGTTTTCCGCCTATGAGAATTGCAAGTTCTTCCTGGCGAAAGACAATGTTTACGAAGTTATTGTGACGCGTTAGGCTCCGCAGGCTGCGTTGACCGCTGGATTTTTCCCGGCGAGAGCGGCGTTGCGGTGCGAAGAGGCGGCTTTTTTTCCGGCCAGAACGCATCCTGGCGTTCTTCTGTCCTTTGCGTTGAGCGTCCTACATCGATGGTGAGCAGGGCGTCGGTGCTGCGCTGATTGAGGCGGTATTTACGGGAGACGAGGTCGACCAACGCCGCGATCCGCTTACGATAGGGCGCCGCGACAAAATCCCGGCCGTCGAAGCGGAAACTGTAGAGCGATTCCAGCGCCGGGAAGTGTTCGCGAACGAAGGCTAGGTAGGTCTCTCGCGAACAGGGCTTGAGGAAGAGAGGCTGGGCGGCGAAGAAGCTGGCGTCGACCTCTTTCACCCTGCTGGCGATGGCGTCGAGGGCATCGAGGGTGTCGGTGAGGCCCGGGAGCAAAGGGGAGCAAAGGACGCCGGTTTTCAAACCGGCTTTGCGGAGTCGGGCGACGGTGCGCAGGCGCAGATCGGGACGCGGCGCTCGCGGCTCAAGAATGCGGGCGAGCGCCGTGTCGGGCGTGGTGATGGTCAGGTGAATGACCAGTTCGTTGTGCTCGGCGATGCGCTCGAGCAGGTCGATGTCGCGGGTGATGAGGGTCGACTTGGTGACGATCCCGATGCGCAGCCGCCGCCGTTTCGCGAAAACTTCAAGGATGCTGCGAGTGACTTTGGCCCGGCGTTCGATGGGCTGGTAGGGATCGGTGGCTGTGCCGATGGCAATTTCCTCGCCCGCCTGCACGTAGCGCAGTTCCTGCTCGAGCAACCAGGCGGCGTTCTGCTTGACGAAAATCTTCTTCTCGAAATCTTCCGGCTTTCTCAAGTTCATGAACTCGTGTGTGTAGCGAGCGTAGCAATAGCGGCAGGCGAACTCGCAGCCGCGATAGGGATTGATACTTTTGGCGAAGGAGAGCTTGCGGCGAGAGACGGAGTTGTTGAGAAGGGATCGAACGGGCAAGGAGCGGAACTCGATGTCGTGGCCGGCGTCGACCGTCATTCCCTGGCCGGCGAGGCGAGCGATGCCTTTGATGGCGGACGAGCAGCCCTCGGAGTTGTCGGGAGAGAGGATTGGGAAAAGAGAAGAGCTGTCTTGTTTCGCCATTTGTTCGCCTATGGGTAAAAGGTAGTCCCGAGGCAGCCGCAGGTCAAGGATTTTGTTTATTAAGAATCGTGTGGGCTGACGGCGTGATTTCATCCTGTCCTCGGCGATGATCGATACTGAATTCACATGGCCCGGACTTCCAAGCGGATCGTTCTCGCTACCATAGGCTCGCTCGGAGATCTGCACCCTTGCTTGGCCGTGGCGCTAGGCCTGCGGGAGCGCGGACACCAGCCCGTCATCGCCAGCACCGACCTGTATCGCGGGAAGGTCGAGAACCTTGGTCTGGAATTTCACGGCATGAGGCCGAGGATTCCGGCGCGCGATCCGGTGATGATCCGCGAGTTGATGGATATGCGGCGCGGACCGGAATACCTGCTTCGCCGGCTGATCTTGCCGGCTTTGCGAGAGACTTACGAGGACCTGGCGGCGATCTCGCGCGGCGCGGATCTGCTGATCGCGGGCGAGATCGTCTTTGCCGCTCCGCTGGTTGCGGAGAAGCTCGGGTTGCCCTGGGTCTCGGCGCTGCTGTCGCCGTTCTCTTTTTACTCCGCTTACGATCCGCCGGTGTCGCCTCTGGCTCCGGAGCTTGGCTTTCTGCAAGGGGCCGGGCGACCCATCAACCTGGCGATCTTGTGGGCGGCGCGGCTTGGGACGCGGCACTGGTGGAAGCCGGTGCGGCGATTGCGCGCGGAGCTGGGCTTGAGCGTAGGGAGAAATCCTTTATTCGACGACAAGTTTTCGCGGGAGCTGACGCTGGCGCTGTTTTCTCCGGAGCTCGCGCGGCCGCAGGCGGATTGGCCCTCGCCGGTCGTGCAGCCGGGGTTTGTGTATTACGACGCCGGGGAGACGAAGGCGGGTCTGCCTGCCGATCTGCTGAGGTTCCTGGAGGCGGGCGAGGCCCCGATTATTTTTACGCTGGGCTCGACGGCGGTGAATGATCCTCGCAATTTTTTCGAGGAGAGCGCCGAAGCGGCGCGGCGGCTCGACCGGCGCGCGGTATTTCTTGTCGGCGACAACGAAGCACCCGCGGGATTGGGGGATGCCGGGTTCGCCGCGCGCTATGCTCCGTTTTCGGAGATCTTTCCGAGAGCCTGCGCGGTGGTGCATCAGGGCGGTGTAGGCACGACGGCACAGGCGCTGCGCGCGGGACGCCCGGCGCTGATGATGCCTTGCGGGTTCGATCAGCCTGACAATGCTGCGCGCGTCGAGCGGATGGGCGCGGGAATATCGTTGTCCCGCAATCGATACAACGCACGGACGGCGTCGGGGGCGCTGCAGCGATTGTTGAGTGAAGCGGGCTATGCTGCCGCGGCCGGAAGGATCGGGCGGCGACTGAAGGCTGAGCAGGGACTGGACGGCGCTTGTGACGCGATTGAGCGGCTGCTTCATTCAGCCTGACGCTGTCTGGCTCAGACGACGAAGGACAGGCCGATGGTCAGGATGAGAGCGGTCACGGAGATGATGGTTTCGCAAACGGACCAGGTTTGGATGGTTTGGGAGACGGTCATGCCGAAGTATTCCTTGACCAGCCAGAAGCCGCCGTCGTTGACGTGGGAGAAGATCAGCGATCCTGCGCCGGTCGCGATGGCGAGCAACTCTGGACGGACGGTGGTGCTATGCAGGACAAGGGGCGCGACGATGCCGGCGGCAGTGCTCATGGCGACGGTCGAGGAGCCGGTGGCGAGACGCATCATTGCGGCGAGCAGCCATGCGAGCAAGAGCGCGGGGATGTGGAAGTGCATGGCGACGACGATGATGGCGTCGGAGACGCCGCTGTCCTGGAGGATGCGCCCGAAGCCGGCGCCGGCGCCGACCAGAAGCGTGATGGCGGCGGTTGGCGCGATGCAATCGTTGCTGAATCTCAGAATGGTTTCGCGGGTGAAGCCTCTCATGGTTCCCAAGGTGTAAAAGCTGAAGAGCGCGCCGATAAGGAGGGCCATATCGTCGTTGCCGATGAGGTGCAGGCCCTCGTTGAGGGCGCTCTTGGGTACGGATATGCTGTCAGCGATGCTGCCGAGCAACATGAGCAAGACGGGCAGCAGGATGGTGACGAGGGTGATGGCAAAGCCGGGCAGGCGGCGTTCGGGATCGTGGTCGGTGAACTGCTCCCCCATCGAATTTTCTGCAGCGAGGTGAATGTGTGGAGCGATGAGCTTAGCAAACAGCGGGCCGGCGATGACGGCGGTGGGTAGGCCGACGAGCAAGGCGTAGAAGATGGTGCGGCCAACATCGGCTTTGAAGATGGTGACGGCCATCAGGGCTGCCGGATGCGGAGGCACTAAGCCGTGAACGATGGAAAGACCGGCGACCATGGGGAGCCCGACAAGGATGAGCGAGGTGCGGGTGCGCCGGGCGACGGTGAAGGCAATCGGAATCAGCAGGACGAAGCCGACCTCGAAGAAGGCGGGCAGGCCGACGACGAGGCCGATGACAACCATGGCCCAATGAATATTCTTTTCGCCGAAGAGCCGGATGAGGGTGAAGGCGATCTGGTCGGCGCCGCCCGACTCTGCCATCATCTTGCCGAGCATGGTGCCGAGCGCAACGACGATGGCGATATGGCCCAGGGTGCCGCCGACTCCGGCTTCAAAGGAGTGAACGACCTTGGAGAGCGGCATACCGGTGGCTGCCGCTAGAGAGAGAGCGGTGACGATGAGGGTGATGAATGGATTGAGCTTCACGACCGCGATGAGCAGGATGAGGCAGACGACGGCGACGGTCGCGGCGACGAGCAGATAGATGCTGTGGTGATCGATCATCGATCGCCCAGGAAGAGGGAATCTGGCGATGGGAAATGGCGAAGTCTGCCGATCGTGCGGCGGGAGCTGATCATGCAGCGGGAGCCTTGTAGGCGATGCAGTCAATCTCGATCTTGCAATCGACGACCATACTCGAAACGACGCAGGCACGCGCGGGGGGATGTGCGCCGAAGTGCTCTTTAAAGACGGCGTTGAAGGAGGCGAAATCTCTGGGATCGTCGAGCCAGACACCGCAGCGGACGACGTGTTCAGGGCCGTAGCCTGCTTCTTTGAGGATAGAGAGAACGTTGCGAATGGCTTGCTGGGACTGGGCGACGATGTTGCCCACGATGACCTCACCGTTGACCATCGCTACCTGACCCGAGACATACAGCCATCCGTCGGCCTGGACTGCACGAGCAAAGGGAAGATGCTGCCCCCCGGTGCCGGTACCGCCTTCCACTCCAAATCGTTTGAGACTCATGATTGCTTCCTTTACTGGTATTCGGGCTATTGCACCCAGGGGTTTGTACCGCGGCGTAGAAAGCGGCCGCGGCGAAGGGACGTCGCTCCCTCGGCGGTGTAGGAGAGCGCGCCGTTGACCCAGACGCGCGCTATGCCGGCTGCCGGCTGCATGGGATCTTCAAAGGTTGCGACATCGGCAATGGTGGCGGGGTCGAAGAGCACGAGATCCGCGTAATAGCCTTTGCGGATGAGGCCGCGTTGAGGGAGGCCAAATCGCCCGGCCGGCATACCGGTCATTTTATGCACGGCTTCCGGCAAAGTAAGAAGGCCTTCTTCGCGGGTGTAGCGGCCCAGGACGCGGGGGAAGGTGCCCCACAGGCGGGGGTGCGGCCTGGGGTCATTAGGGAGGCCATCGGAGCCGATCATGGTTGCCGGATGGCGCAGAATGTTGCGCATGTCGGCCTCGGAGATGCTGTGGTAGATGGCGCCCGCCGGTTGGAGCTGGCGCGCTGTTTCGAGCTGGTTCGCCTGCCACTGGACGGCAATCTGCTGGAGCGTCTGGCCGGCGACTTCCGGATGAGGAGTGCTCCAGGTGATGGTGATTTTGACGCGTTCGTCTACCTGGCGAAGGTCGAGGGTGCTGGAACCTGCGGCGTAGGGGTAGCAGTCGCAACCGGCCGGCTGCGAAGTGCGCGCGGTCTCGAGGGCGCGCAGGACTTCGCCGCTGCGCCCCCAATTGTCGATGCCTGCACATTTCAGATGGGAGACGATGACGGGTACGCGGCTGAGACGGCCGATCTCGAAGGCCTCGCGCAGGGCATCGAGGACGGCGGCTGTTTCCGACCGCAGATGGGTGGTATAGACCGCTCCCGCAGAGGCGAGCGGCTGCGCGAGCGCCAGCACTTCTTCGGTCGTGGCCGAGAATGCGGAGAGATAGGCGAGGCCCGAGCTCAGGCCGAGTGCCCCGGCGTCTAAAGCCTCCTGCAATTGCAGACGCATGGCGTCGATTTCGGCGGGGCGCGCGGCGCGGTCGAGGCGATCCATGTGGTTGTTACGCAGGGAGGTGTGACCGATGAGGGCGGCGACATTGATCGCGGGGCGCGCCGCGGCGATAGCTGCGACATAGGAGGCGAAGGTCGGATAGCGAAAGACCTCGGCGCCGCCCAAGAGGTTCATGGGATCGGCCGGCTCGCCGTGCAAGGCGACGGGAGCGGCGCTGATGCCGCAGTTGCCGACAATGACAGTGGTCACGCCCTGCGAGAGCTTCGGCAACATGGCCGGAGCAAGAATGACACTGGTGTCGTCGTGGGTATGGACGTCAATGAAGCCGGGCGCGAGGGAGAGGCGCTGCGCGTCGATCTGGACGGCAGCACTGCAGTCCAGCGAGGGGCCGACTTCGACAATTTTGTCGCCGTCGAGAGCGACGTCCAGAAGCGCGGAGCGGGAGCCACTCCCGTCCAATACGTTCGCGTTCCGGATAAGAGTGTCACAGGTGAGCATTTTTTGTTCTTTCAGGATATAGGCTGTATCCAATGCGCGTTTCCGGAACCTGCCTCATGGTTTGCCGGAACTACCTGGAGATCATGCTTGAAGGATAAAGCCTCGATAGATATGGCGGAGTTAGCCGGTACTTATTCGCTCAATAAAGGCCTGGGCTTTTTCGCGAGCTCAGTGGAACCAACGGATTTCCGCGATCTTGACTGGAATCTGCTGCGCGAGGATCTCAGCCTGCCTTCAGCTGTTTTATACGAAGACAGACTGCTGCACAACCTGGAGTGGATGCAGAGATTTATCTCGGCCTATGGCGTCAACCTTGCGCCGCATGGCAAGACGACGATGACGCCGAAGCTCTTCCAAAGGCAGCTGGAGAAAGGGGCGTGGGGCATTACGCTGGCGACGGCGCACCAGACATTGGTCGCCTACCGCCATGGGGTGCGGCGCGTGCTGATGGCCAACCAACTGGTGGGCAGGGAGAACATGGCGATCGTTTCGCGGCTGCTTGAGGACGCGTCGTTTACTTACTACTGCCTGGTCGATTCCGCCGAGCTGGTTGAGCAGCTGGGGACGTTCTTCCGCCATCAAGGGCAGAAGCTGGAGGTGCTGCTGGAGCTGGGAGTCGCGGGCGGCCGCGCCGGGGTTCGCGACGATGAACGCCTGCAGCCAGTGTTGGCTGCGTTGTCGCGCTGGAGCGGAACGATTGTGTTGAGCGGCATCGAGATCTATGAAGGCGTGCTCGCCGACGAGGATTCGATTCGAGAGTTTCTGGAGCGGACGATCTCTGTGGTGCGAAGCCTTACGGCGGAGGGCCGCTTTGCCCGCTCGCCCATCCTGCTGTCAGGGGCCGGTTCTGCATGGTACGACGTGGTGGCCGAGGTGTTCTCGGAGGCGGGGTTTGGCGATGCGGTCGAGATCGTTCTGCGCCCGGGGTGCTACCTCACCCACGACGTTGGCGTCTACCGCGAGGCGCAGGAGAATATTCAACGGCGCAATCCGATTGCGCACGAGATGCGTTCTGGACTTTTGCCCGCGCTGCAGATCTGGGCTTATGTGCAATCGATGCCGGAAGAGGGAAAAGCGATTGTGGCGATGGGGAAACGCGATGCGGCGTTCGATGCGGGGCTGCCCACGCCGGCATGGCATTTCAGGCCGGGAGGCGCAAGGCCAGAGGCTGCGCCGGGCCACTGGACGGTCACGAAGATGATGGACCAGCACGCCTACCTCGAGGTTCTACAAGAGGACGATCTGCGGGTCGGCGATATGATCGGCTTTGACATATCTCACCCCTGCCTTACTTTCGACAAGTGGCGTATGCTGCCGATCCTGAACGCGAACTATGACGTGATCGAACTGGTGCAAACCTTTTTTTAGGCATCGCCCTGAAGAGTGTTGCGGAATCCGGTTCCTGCGCCGCCGAGCCTTTACGGAACGCGGTGACGCCTCACATGACCCTGATCAAGCGTTGCGGACAGGTGTGCAATTCGGCTGACTGCATCTCTACCAGGCCCTTGACCATCCGGGGCCGCCCCTGGTCTCTTCACGGAGGCGGGCGTCAATGCCGGCGCCGACCTCGATGAGGCGGCCGAAGAGCCAAATGAGGTCCGAGAGACGGTTGAGGTATGCGATAACGGGTGGTTCGACGACACCGCCAGCCTCGACGAAGCGAACGGCGGCGCGCTCGGCACGGCGGCAGACGGTGCGGGCGATCTCATAGGCTGCGGACTCGGTATGAGCGCCGGGCAGGGACCAATCCGCCAGTATGCCGTCGGTTGCTTCGATCTTGTGGACGAGTGCGGTCAGCTTGTCGACATCCTCTATGGAAATGACGGCCGGCTGCTTCCGGTTTTCGGGCGGTGTGGCGAGGGCCGCGCCAACACGGAAGAGCGTGCGCTGAATATCCTCGGTCCAAGCGGCAATCTCCTGGTGACTACAAATACTGCGGGCGAAGCCAAGGGTTGAGTTGAGTTCATCGACAGAACCATAGGACTCCACGCGGAGATCTGCTTTGGAGACACGGGTTCCACCGATCAGGCCTGTCTGGCCGGTGTCTCCCTGCCTGGTTGCGATGCTCATGGCTGTTCTCCCCCTGCAAATAGCTGCGGCTGGTATGTCTATCGTGACACGAAGCGGGTTGCCTGGGCGGCTCTTTGAGGAAGGCGAATTTGCAGGCTGGAGGCGAGGGGCTGGTTTGGATTGAGAAGAGAAAGATCGGAGCGGGATTCGGTCCGATAGTGGCAGGGGGACGATTCCGATGAGCAGAAAAGTTGATCTTGCCCGAGATGGTTCCGGCGAGGAACGGAAGAAATGGTGCGGAGGAGGAGGAGAGGCGTGGCTGTTTTGCGCCGGGCTTTCTTCTCCTCCCGATTTGTGGTTTAGCTTTCCTTCTTTTCTTTATGGCCCCCGAACTGATAGCGCATGGCGGAGAGCAGCTTGTTGGCGTAGACGGCATTGGATTGCGAGGTGAAGCGGGAGTAAAGGGCGGCGGTCAGGACGTCGGCGGGAACGCCCTCATCGATGGCCGCAATCGCGGTCCAGCGACCTTCCCCTGAGTCTGAAACGCGGCCGCTGTATTCTTCGAGATCGGGCGACTGGGCCAGCGCGGCTGCGGTGAGATCCAACAGCCAGGAGGAGACGACGCTGCCGCGACGCCAGACCTCGGCGATCTCGGGGATGTGAAGGTCGTACTGGTAGTGTTCGGGTTCGCGCATGGGGGCGGTTTCGGCGTCGAAGGTTTCCTGGGTTTTGCCGACATTTGCGTGTTTCAGGATGTTGAGGCCCTCGGCGTATGCCGCCATGATTCCATACTCGATGCCGTTATGGACCATTTTCACGAAATGGCCGGAGCCAGGAGGGCCGCAGTGCAGGTAGCCTTGCTCGGCGGTGGTGGGATTCTTGTCGCTCCGTCCCGGGGTTCTGTCGATGGAGCCTCTGCCGGGGGCGAGTGTTTTGAAGATGGGATCGAGATATTCGACGGGGTGGTCTTCGCCGCCGATCATCATGCAGTAGCCGCGCTCCAGGCCGAAGACGCCGCCGCTGGTGCCGACATCGACCCATTTGAGATTGGAACCGGCGACTTCCTTCGCCCGGCGAAGATCGTCGACGTAATGGGAGTTGCCGCCGTCGATGATGATGTCGTCTTTCTCGAGAAGCGGCGTCAGTTCTTCAAGCGTCTTGTCGACGACGCCGGCCGGCACCATCAACCACACGGCGCGCGGGGCCTTGAGCTTGGAAACCATGTCCTTCAGCGAAGAGGATCCGGTGGCCCCTTCTTTGACTAATCCCTGGACGGCATCCTGGCTGTGATCATAGACCACGCACTCATGGCTGCCCTTCATCAGGCGGCGGACCATGTTCGCGCCCATTCTTCCGAGTCCTACCATCGCTATCTGCATACGAAATCCTCACTTTTCATTCCTGACTCCAAACGTTATCAGATGGATGCAAATCTGAGGGTGTCTCGATCCGAAAGTTTGCGGAACGCATGAGATTGAAAGCCAAAAAGAGATTCGGAGACGAGGCATTGGGAGCCGAATGCCGAGGAAGGCCCGGACGAGCTGCCTCGATCCTGGGGCGTGACGGTCTCAATCGGCTGCACCGTTTCTGCGGGGAGGCGCCGCGTCGAGGATGTCTCTACACGATCATTTCTTCGCTGCATCTTCCCCCTGCGGAGCCGCTGAGAGCGGCGACCGCGAGTGGCCTACCACTGCACCCCGGGATAAAGGCTGCCCATTCGATAAGCCCGGTAGGTGTTTGAGCCTACGATGTGCATTTGCCAGACGGTGGCCGGGGTTGAGGTGGGGGTCACTTCGAAGACGTAGGCGTCGGTGCCGACGCCAGCCAAGTTGTATTCGATATTGTTGTTGCCCAACGGGAGGGTGTCGCCGGCGAATGCCGAATACAAGGAGGTGGGTTGTACCTGATGGAAGACGAACGAAACTGTCTTGGCATTTTCATCGACGCGCAGAACCTGAACGGTCGTATAGAGGCAGGGGGGGGCACCGGCGGAGTTGCAAGTGACACCCGGCGGGAACATACGGTCATCTCCATTGTCCATGACGGACATGAGGAAGTTGCCGGTGCTATTCGGGCTTTGAAACGAGGCGTCATGCTGCGCATAGAACCAGTCGGTCGGATCGGTTGCCCCTTGGAGGGTGAAGTCGCCGCCTTCGCCGAGTTTCCAGACCACGTCTCCGGCCCCTAAGCCATTCTTGTAGTCGACCTTCACGATCCAATTCTGGTGGCGGATGGAAACGACAAAGTTGCCATCGTCGGGCGAGTAGACGATGGAGTTGCTGTGGGTCCAGTCAGGAAAGCTCATCGGATGGCGATTGACGTCGAAGTGATCGAACTCATTCCAGACCCAGACGGGCTGTAGATTTTCATCCAGATCGACGACGACATCGCCGACCACGTTGGTGGTACCCGGATATCCGGGAAGATTGACGAACGGCTTAATGGTATTCGTGATGGCCAGCAAGTGTCCGTTGGGGAGCTCGACGATATCGTGGGAAAAGAGCTGGAGGGTGATGTTGAAGCCTGCCGCTGCCAGCCTGGTATTGAGATCGGCCATCGTGAGTTGTCGAATGATCGTCCCGGCGAGATCGATTTCGCGGATGACGCTGAGCGTGCCTGGGGGCGCGGGGGCGGTCTCAACACTCTGGGACTGTGGTCCGATCATGCAGAGGAAGTGACCGTTGTTGAGCAATTTAATCGGATAGATAATCGATGCCGGCTGATGATCGGGGAAAGAGTAATACCAAATTACGTTACCGGCCAGGTCGGTAGCAAAAGGTATAGAAGGGGTAGCACCTTGTAACACGTCCACCAACTCGACCCCTGGTTGAGGAGTCATGCCGGAGGTTGGAGTGACGTTATAAGTCGGTAACAGTCCGGAAGGCACCTTCCCTGTGCGAAAGGTATGGTCAGTATCGGTGAGTGAAGTTCCATCGATAAATTGCGCGATGGCCCTCATGTGATAGAGGGTGTTTGCTTTCATTCCGGCGACGAGGATACTTACCCCGACAGTGCCGGACACCGTCGGTTGGGACGAGGTCGTGAAACCGTAGGTGGTGTCGGTACCGAACTCCACGGTTACCTGTGCGCTGCGCCCCGGCGCGAACTGGTAGAGCGCAACGAGCGGGTTTGCAGTTGCGGAGACGACTGTTTCGGTGGGGGAGAGGGAGCAACCGACAACGGTCGCACAGATGAAGACACTCGTGAGACCCAGAAAGAGACTTCTGCTCAATCGGAAACCACCTGACGTAGATTTGGAATGACGGGACCTGGATTTCCCCTCCGGTTTTCTGCGAGGAAAACCTTTTCTGGAGGTTAACTGAATACCAAGCTTTTGGTGAAGAGTAGCACGAATGACGGGAGCGCATGTAGGCCGCGGCCGGGTATTTCTCAGCATCAAACAAAAGTAGATAAGATATGCATAAGCCAAGATATGGATACAGTATGAGGATGGCTGCTTTTGAGCGGCGGACTGCCGGTGCAGTTGCCGCGTTCTTCTTTGCCCTTTTCGCATCGGCCGCCCATGCGCAAACATCTGCGGGGGCGGAAGGACCGGGTCTTCCGGAGGTGGGCTCTGCGTCAAGCGGATACGAGTTCGCTGAGCGTTGCACGGGGCCGGATGCCGGGGCAAAGATCATGGATTGCCTAAAGAGACTGCCCACGGCACCGAACGGTTACAAGGTGGGCACCATCATGCTGCCCAACACCGCGGCCCACCCTGCGGACGCGGCATGGTCGACGCCGGTGGTGCTGGGGCCGGGAGTGAACCTGATCGGGCAGGGGCTCTTCGCCAGTTCCTTCAATTGCACGGTCGCGGGAGACTGCCTGAAACACGACGCCTCGAGCAGGTCAGGGCCGACGGCGCACACGGTGCTGCCGAACACTGTGTATGAAGGGTTCACGATCACGGGAAACGGGGCTGCCGGCCAGGAGATCATGCACTTCGCCGATGCGCAGGGGGTGACGATACGAGACGTCGCCGTGGATGGCGCGAAGCAAGCGGGAGGATCGTGCATTCATCTTGAAGATGTGAACTGGTGGACGGAACGCAACGAATTTGTCGACGTCTCGACACTCTATCACTGCAAGACGGGCTGGCGGTTCACTGCTCAGAAGAGCAACAAATACCAACCGCACCCAAGCTTCGGGTATAACCGCTTTCTCGACATCAAGGCCAATGTCAGCTCGGACCAGAGGGCGTTTTCTTTCGAGAGCAACGTTTACGTCTACAACTCGACCTTCCGGGTGACTATTAACAAGGGGGGCGCTGGAGCCATCTTATTTCACATGGAAGACGGGGCGGAGTACTACCTGAATGAGACTTACATGTTCGGGGAAGAGGATGGAAGAAACGGTTACCGGTTCGACCTTGGCCCCAAGACGCAGTTCAGCTACTACGGAATGATCAACGTCAGCGTCGACCGGGACAATGTTGCGCCGGGAGCGATACTGAGTCGTTTTGGAGATGACGCGGGGTATGGGCCGGCGATTGGAATGCAGTTTCATAACGGCGCGCAATGGGCGCGAGCCAACCCCATTCCTCCGGGTTCTTCGCTGGACCCTTATGTGGCCTGCGGTACGTTTGCCGGCAAGCAGCTGGTCAACGCTCCCGCCGAACTGGGGAGCGACTTCCTCCGGGTGGAGGTCATCTGCTCGCAAGATCCGGGATACGCCACTCAGATCGCCTATCAGATGGAGTATTCCCCGCGAACCAAGAATGGGCCAAGGGTCTGGCAGAGGCTGCGAAGCGCGGGTAGCTGGGGCCAGTGGAGAGAAATCATGTGGAAGGACCAGCTGCCGCTTGCCGGAACGACGGGAGCGCTTCCGGTTACGCCGGTCGCCGCCGGCTCATGCCTCAGCCTGAAGGCGCCTGTTCCCGGGGCAACGGGCAAGATGGCGGTGAACGTCTCGCCTGCCGTGGGGTCGCAGGCGATGATAGCCGGGCTGCACTGGGACACCTCGTACGTGTCTGCCGACAACATGGTAACGATTCCCCTATGCAATACAACCTCAGCGGCCATCGTTCTCCATCCTGGAATGGTATTCAATGTCCGGGTAATTCAGTAGCGATTCGCCGTGAAAGGTTTCGTGAAAATACCAGGTGCGCTGGCAGAGGCGAGGAGCGCTCGAATCGTCGTGAGAGAGGGAAGTGCCGCAACGATGCGGAGACGCTCGCTTCGTTCCTTGTCCTTGTTCAGGATACTGTGGTTTGGGCTGCTGCCTGCAGCCGTCTGGCTGCTCCCGTTGCGAGCGCAAGATGCGGCTACTGCGGCGGAGGCAAAGTCCTCGAAGAGTGCGGCGCCGGCGCCGGGCGTAAAGGCTGCGAGTTCCGTTGTTGCCATTCCAACCGGTGTAGCGCTGCAGCCGCCTCCCGCGGGCTTCGACGTCGAGGCGAGAAGCCAACAGGTGCTAGCCCATCTGAGCAGCGTGATTCGGTACTACGGCGCCTCTGTCACGCCGATACAGAAGGTTGGTGAGCCGAGCGATGAACTTTACCGGGACCAGGCAGTTGCCGGCGCCAAGCAGATTGCGGACTACGCGTTCCAGTCGGGCAAAGCGGAGGCCGATCTGCTTGTCGCCTATCAGAACCAGAAGAAGGGACAGCAGGCGCAAGCGGCTCCGTCTGGCGAAGTGAGCGAAGCGGAGAGACTGCAGGCAGCGAAGGTAAACGCCGCACGACGCATGGAGGACCTGAAGGCGCAGCAGCAGCAGATCGAAAACCAACTTGCGCGGGCGCGGCCGAAGCAGGTGGAGGCGCTTCGCACCCAAAAGGAGCAGGTGGACGGGGAGATCGCCTTGAGCGCGGCGATGAGCGAGGCGCTGGACAGGATTGTCAGCATGTCAGACCTGCAGGGACGAGCGGGGCTGGCCGCCGACATAGAACGCTTGCAGCGGACCGCGCCAGGACTGGCCGACAGTAAAGCGAGCGCAGCGCCTGTGCCACTGGATAGCTTTGCCGCGGCGGAATCCGCGGGAGTGAGCAGCCAGGCGATTGTTGTGATTCAGCTGTTGACGACACGGCGCGATATCGACCAATTGCTGCAGGAAACGGACGCCCTTCACCAGCAGGCTTTGAGTCTCAGGACGCCTCTGACGAATATCGTGCGCGGGTTGGTGCAGAAGGGCCAGGAGCTTTCGCAGCAGCAACCAGCCAGCGACGCTGAACCGAGCGCGGCGGAGATACAAGAGACGCGAGCAAATTTTGCGTCGGTGACGGCGACCTTCAAGGTGTTGAGCAGTGCGGCAGTGCCGTTGAGCCAGGAGATCATCACGATCGAGCAGAGCCGGGCGAACCTGCTGGCCTGGCGGACGGCGGTCGAGACAGAATACCGGAGTGTGCTGCGGTCGCTGTTACTGAGAATCCTGGTGATTGGGATTGCGCTTTCCATCCTGCTGGCCCTGGGCGAGGTTTGGCGGCGAGTGACGACGCGGTATGTTCACGACCTGCGGCGCCGGCGGCAGCTGCTCGGCATGCGGCGAATGGTTGTCAGCGTGTTGAGCGTACTGGTGGTGCTGTTCGGCTTTGTGACGCGGTTCAATTCGCTGGCGACATTTGCGGCGTTTATCACGGCAGGCCTCGCGGTCGGGTTGCAGACGATCCTGCTTTCGGTGGCGGCGTACTTTTTTATTGTCGGGCGGTATGGCGTGCGGGTCGGTGACCGGATCACGGTCGCCACGGTGACCGGCGATGTGATCGAGGTGGGGCTGGTGCGGTTCTACGTCATGGAACTGGCGGGCAGCGGGACGGAACTGCAATCTACGGGTCGCGTCGCGGTTTTTTCAAATGCAATTCTTTTCCAAGCCGGGACGCCGCTTTACAAGCAGGTGCCGGGAACGGAGTACGCGTGGCATGAACTGATCGCCAAGCTGGACCAGGCGTCGGACTATGGGCACGCGGCCAAGTCGATCGTGGATGAGGTGGAAAGGGTCTATGAGACCTACCGCGGCAGGATCGAACAGCAGCATGAGGCGGTCGAGGGCTGGATGGACGTGCGCATCATGGCGCCCACGGTCGAATCGCATTTGCAGCTGGTCGATGGCCTGCAGCTGCTGGTGCGGTTCCCGGTGGAGATATCGAACGCGGCGACAATCGACGCGCAGATCACGGAGGGCATGCTCCGGTTGATGGCGGAAGACCAGGCGATCAAGAAATCGATGACGGCCCCGCCGGCGATTCGAGCGGCGATCAAGGGTTAAACCGGAGTGAAGGCCGGGTGACCGGCCCGGCGTGTCGCGTGTGCAGCGGCTTTCTGAGAGATACTTTTCTCAACGTGGTTCTCATATGGCTCAGAAACGCCGATTCGATGACGAACTCGCGGCTCTCGACAGGCTTCGCGACGTAGCTGCGGAGTCGGCCACGGATCAACCGGAGAAGGGCGCTTGGCAGCCAAAATATTTTTCTGGTGGCGAAGGCTGCAGGACTCATGCTTCGCCATCGGCTCACGCGCCTCACGCCGGATCTCGCAGCGGCGTTTCGTGCAGGACGCGGTGAAGACCGATGCGCAGTGCTGGGTCAAGAATACGCTGATGAAGGCGTTGGCTGAGTTCGAGTACCAGGAGGCGGAGTCTTCCTCTCAGGGATGCGGCACCGGCAGTTGGAGCCGATATGGGGCGGCACGACGGACACGGCCTGGACTCTGCGTGGCGCGTGCGCGCTGGCGATCGTCCAGTGCCGCCAGGTGAATAGCCATCGCTTATTCGTCTGTCGGATTCCGCATTTCGTAGATAAAGAAACTTCTGTTCGAGTCAACGCGGCACGAGCTATCGAGCAGGTGGGAACGGACTCCGCGACGCTTCTGCTGCGACTTCGCGCCGAGCTTGCCTTCGGTGAGCCGGAGGTTCTGGGCGCCTGTTACTCGGGTGTGCTCGCGCTGGAGGGGCCGGCGGCGATCTCGGGGGTTGCCGGATTTCTTGCGGTTGAAGACGATGCGGCGGCCGAAGCAGCCGTGGCGATTGCCCTGACGCATTCGTCCAATGCAGTCGAAGTACTCTGTCGAGCCCTTCGCGAGGGCCGCGATCCCTGGTATCTCGGCACGGTCTTGTCGGCGCTCGCACTCACTCGCCAGCAGGAGGCGACCAACTGGCTGCTGGAGTTGATCGGCCGGGAAGATCGCCACGCCGCTGAGGTTGGGGTGGCGCTGTGCCGTTCTGCTGCTTCCGGCCGCGACGCTCGAACGGCTCAAGGAGTTGGGCAGGGTTGCGGCCAGGCGTAGTTCCAGGGGGCGATCTCTCCCAAGTATCCCTGACCTTCATGGCCGCAAAGTGTGCGCGGTTGCGCCACTGGAAGGATTGCTGCCGCTTTCACAACCGATGTGCGGTATTCCGCGTCTCATCGGACGTGAAAATGACGCCAGCCATGCTCGTTCCGGGTTTGTTGCGGTCGCTCTACGCCGGCTCGGATTCAGTGTTGCTCTATTCCTTTTTCAAGATTGGCCCACTGGCGGTAACGCCGCTGTTTCTGCTGAAAGGCGGGCTGTTTCTCTTTCTGCTGATTACCATCTCGCGCCTGTTGCAGCGGCTGCTGATCGGCCGACTCTTCAATCGCCTGAACATTCCCGACTCACAGAAGTTTGCTCTTGGCCGGTTCAGTACGTATCTCATTTTTGCCGGCGGCCTGTTTGTCGGCATCCAGTCCCTGGGCGTCAATTTGAACTCGCTGCTAGTTTTCGGGGGCGCGATTGGAGTGGGCGTCGGCCTTGGGCTGCAGAATGTGGTGTCGAACTTTGTGGCTGGCCTCATTCTGCTGATCGAACAGCCGATCCGCATTGGCGATCGGATCGAGATAAAAGACACGACGGGAGACGTGATCAAGATCGCGGCACGGTCGACGTGGGTTCGCACGAACGATAACGTCGTCATTATTGTGCCGAACAGCGATTTCATAGAAAATGCGGTGACCAATTGGACGGCGAACGATCCGAACGTGCGCATCGGCCTGGCGTTGGGAGTGGGGTATGACTCGAACCCTGAGCAGGTCCGCGAACTGCTCTTGCGGGCCGCGGGCGAGCACCCCGACGTGCTGCGTGAGCCAAAGCCGGATGTCATCTTTACCAACTACGGGGACAACTCGATCAATTTTTCATTGCGCGTCTGGACAGCGTCCCGTGCGCACGCGCCTCTCGTGCTGAAATCGGACCTGTACTTTTCCGTTTTCAGACTCTTCAGGGAGCACGGGATCGAGCTGCCGTTTCCGCAACGCGACCTGCACATCCGGTCTTCGCAAATTTCCATTCCATTTCTCGCGCCGTCGGGATCATGAGCCCGATTTAAGACGGCCGGGGCTCCTGCATCTGTGCCGGCTCACTTGCGCTGCGATGTTCCTCGAGCGGTAATCGGCGATACTCCTATAAGAAGAAGGGCTTGACAGGCGTAGTATTTACAACGACATGGCGATTCAAGACAAGATTTTTGGCAAGCCGCTGGCGACGAGTGAAGAGCGCGCCGAGCAAATTGGAGTTTCCGCCGGTATCCCGATCTTCGGGCTCGATGCGTTAACGAGCGCGGCGTACGGCCCGGAGGCTGCGCTAGCGCTATTGATCCCGCTAGGAATGTTGGGAACGCAGTACCTTCTGCCGATTATCACGGCGATCCTGATCCTGCTGGTGATCGTTTTTTTCAGCTACCGGCAGACGATTGCCGCCTATCCGAATGGCGGCGGCAGCTACACGGTGGCGACGGAGAACCTGGGCGAAGGCGCGGGACTGCTGGCTGCTGCGGCGCTGATGATCGATTATATTTTGACGGCGGCGGTGGGCATATCCGCAGGCGTGACGGCGTTGACCTCGGCGCTGCCGGTCTTTCAGCCGCATACGATGGCGCTATGCTTGTTGATCCTGGCGGTGCTGGCGGTGGTGAATTTGCGGGGCGTGAAAGATACGGGGACGGCATTCATCCTGCCGACGTTTCTTTTTATCGGCACCTTGCTGACGCTGATCGGCGTAGGAGTCTTCAAGACATTTGCAGCGGGCGGCCATCCGCTGCCGGTGACGACGCTGCCACCGGCGCTGCCGCAGACGGTGCAGTTTCTCGGATTGTGGATGCTGCTGAAGGCGTTCTCGAGCGGGTGCGCCGCAATGACGGGTGTCGAAGCGGTATCGAACGGAGTGATGGCTTTTCGGGAGCCGCGATCAAAGAACGCACAGTATGCGCTGACGGTGATTATCGGCATCCTGATCATCCTGCTCTACGGCACGGCGTGGTTAACGAAGCATTATCAGATTATGGCGATGGACCCTGACCAGTCGGGCTACCAGAGCCTGCTGAGTCTGCTGGTGACGGCCGTTTTTGGCCGCGGGTGGTTCTACTTCCTGACGATGGGGAGCGTGCTGCTGGCTCTGGCGCTCAGCGCAAATACGGCGTTTGCCGATTTCCCCCGACTGACGCGCGCGATCGCGATGCATGACTACCTTCCGCATGTTTTTATCCTGCGCGGGCGGCGGCTGCTCTTTTCTCACGGCATCTATGCGCTGACGGGTTTGACGGCGGTGATCCTGATCCTGTTCAAGGGCGTGACGGACAGGCTGATCCCGCTGTATGCGATCGGTGCGTTTCTGGCGTTTACGTTGTCGCAGGCGGGGATGGTCGTTCACTGGAAGAAGCAGGAGGGCGAGCACAAGGGCCGAGCGTGGCACATGCTGGTGAACGGCACCGGCGCAATTGCCACCGGGCTGACGACCATGGTCGTGCTGGCGTCGAAGTTCCGTGCAGGCGCATGGGTCACGGCGCTGCTGATACCGACGTTGATCGTGCTGATGCACTCGGTGAAGCGGCATTACACGCGGGTGCAGCGCGAGATGCAAGACATGGACCGGCTCAACCTGGCGAACCTCGAATCACCGCTGGTGGTGATCCCGATGGCGGGGTGGAACCGGATCTCAGAGAAGGCGCTGCGCTTCGGCCTGCTGCTCTCGAAAGAGATCAAGGTCGTTCACGTCCACTCCGAGGATGAAACGCATGGGATCGATGACGACTGGACGGACAAAATACTAACTCCCATTCGCGAGAGCGGCATGTCTGAGCCGGAGCTAGTGACGATTCCTTCCAACTTCCGCTTTATTATCACGCCGCTAATGGATTACATTCTGCGGCTGGAGTCGGAAAACCCGGGCAGGAAGGTTGCCGTGCTGTTGCCGGAGCTGGTGGTGCGGCATTGGTGGGAGAACCTGCTGCATAACCAGAGGGTGCAGTTGTTGAAGATACTGCTGCTGGTCCGCGGCAACCAGCGGATCGTGGTGGTCAACATTCCCTGGTACCTGTGAGGCAGCCGGAATGCAGAGGAGCGGCTGCCGTCACGCGTCAGGCTGCGAAGATATTTTCGCTGATGAACTGGTTGCGGAATTTGCCTTGAGGGTCGTGCTGCTTCAGCATGGCCTGGAACTGCGGGATATTGTTGTAGACCTGCTGGATGCGCGAGGGCGGCATAGTGAAAACCTTGCCCCAATGGGGCCTGGCGTTGAAGGGAGAGAGGGCGGCCTCGATCAGCGGCAGGACGTTATGGATCTCAGTTGACTCCGGCTTCCAGGTGAAGTGGAGCGCCATGCAGTCCTGGCGATAGGCGGGGCTCATCAAGAGATCGTCGGCGGCGATGCAGCGAAGCTCGGAGACGAAGAGGTGGGGCGTGATTTTATCGCGCAACTGCTCGACGGCGAGTATAGCCTGGTAGCCGTTCTTGCGAGGAACGAAGTATTCCGATTGGATTTCAGCGCCGCTGCTGGGGGTGAAGTTCATGCGGAAGTGGGGAAGGCGCTCGTACCAGGGGCCGGGAATACCCATCTGCTCGGTGCATGGAGTGGCATCATGGCCGGGGAGCGGATGCAGCTTCTGTTTGGCGGCAGTCGCTCCGTAGAACAGTGGCGGGATATCGGTGGACGCTAACCGATCCATGCGGCTCTTGATCCAGACCTGGGTAATGCGGTGGTTCTGCCAATTGGTGAAGAGGCTGACGCTGTAGCCGCTCGAGAAAATGGTGTCGAGGTTGTGCTCGAGCTGATCGATGGACAGGTTTTCATAGACAGTCTGCCGCACCTGGAAGGTGGGCTGCACATCGAGGGTGATACGGGTGACCACGCCGAGCGATCCGAGGTTCACGACCGCTGCTTTGAAGGTGTCTCCATCTTTGGCGCGTGAGAGCTGGATGATGCTGCCGTCAGCCGTGACAATCTCAAGACCAGAGACGGCGGTTGCGAGATTGCCGTTTTTGACGCCCGAGCCGTGAGTCGCGGTGGCGCAGGCGCCGACGGCGGTGATGTGGGGCAGCGAGGCGAGATTGTGGAGGGCGTAGCCCTGCTTGTCGATGTAGGGAGCGAGGGTGCCGTAGCGGACGCCGCCGCCGACGGTGACAGTTTTCGCCGTGGCATCGAGGACCATGGAGTCGAGCCCCGCAAGCGAAATCTGGGCGACGGTGCTGTCGGCGATGGCATTGAAAGAGTGGCGGCTGCCCAGGGCGCGGAGCTTCGTGGCGCTCTTGACCATCTGCTGCACGTCTTCCGTGCTTTTTGGCGTGAGCAGAGTGCCCGTGTGGTAGGTGAGATTGCCGGCCCAGTTGGTGCGTGGCGCTGACGTTTCGCCGGAAGCGAAGTGCGGGAGCAGGGTGCTGGTCAGAAACATTCCGGAAGTCTTCAAGAACTCTCGCTTGTTCACTCGTGCCGTCCGATTCTCTGGAGTCGCGCGGTGTTCTCACCGTGCAACGGGTTATGCAACTTCTTCATGTATAGAGAGTTGAACTGTCGAAAGCAAGGTGGATGGCGAGAGCGAATTGAGGCCTCCCACAGCGGGAGAAGGCCGCCGCGAAGTTTTTTCCGAGGTAAGATTTCGGGATGCGGGGTATCTGAGTGAATCACGCTCAGATGTTTACAATACGCTCTTGACAATGCCAGCTCCGGAGGCCTACTTTAGCAATTGAAGCGCGACACTGCTAACGCGGATCGAAGAACGTTCGGGCAGTCGCCTTCGTCCCTTGGAAGAGTAGCAGGAATTAACAAACAAACCGCGAGTCTGAACGCTCGCGCGAAGGAGAAGCAACGAAATGGCAACAGCTACCGTAGCAACCACCTTCACCCCCCTTCACGACCGGATCCTGGTTCGTCGTGTGGAAGAGGGCGAAACCGTCCGTGGCGGCATCATTATTCCCGACTCGGCCAAGGAAAAGCCGCAGGAAGGTGAAGTGATCTCCGTTGGCAAAGGCAAGTCGAACGACGAAGGCAAGACCTTCCCGCTCGATGTCAAGGCGAGCGACCGCATTCTGTTTGGAAAGTACTCCGGCACCGAGATCAAGATCGATGGCGAAGAGTTCCTGATCATGCGTGAGGAAGAAGTCCTCGGGATCCTGAAGTCGAAATAAGCATAGCCGCCTCCTGATTGGGAGGCGCTTCCGTTTCATGCGGGAAGTCTGTGAATCCCACTCAAGCCAAAAGAGGGCTTGAATGGGGCACCCGAAGTCGTGATTTGAGTATTGAGGAGATTTAGATAATGGCAAAGCAAATTCTGCATGGAGAAGATTCTCGTCAGGCGATTCTGCGTGGCGTGAACACCCTGGCCGACGCGGTCAAGGTGACCCTCGGACCGAAGGGCCGCAATGTGGTCATCGAGAAGAAGTTCGGTTCGCCGACCATCACCAAGGACGGCGTCACCGTCGCCAAGGAAATCGAGCTCGCGAACGCCCTTGAAAACATGGGCGCACAGATGGTTCGCGAAGTCGCTTCGAAGACCTCTGACGTTGCCGGCGACGGCACCACCACCGCAACCGTCCTCGCCCAGGCGATCTATCGTGAAGGCGTCAAGACCGTTGCCGCCGGTGCAAACCCGATGGCCCTCAAGCGCGGCATCGACAAGGCAGTTGCCGCCATCGTCGGTGTTCGTGACGAGCACGGCGTTGTGACCGGTGGAGCACTTTCCCGCTTCTCCAAGCCGGTGACCGGCGAGATGATCGCCCAGGTCGGCACCATCTCCGCGAACTCTGACTCGACCATCGGCAACATCATTGCCGAGGCGATGAAGAAGGTTGGCAAGGACGGCGTCATTACCGTCGAAGAGTCCAAAACCCTCGAGACCCTGCTCGAAGTCGTCGAAGGCATGCAGTTCGATCGCGGCTACCTCAGCCCCTACTTCGTCACCGATCCCGATCGTATGGAAGCTTCCGTCGAAGATCCCTACATCCTGATCCACGAGAAGAAGATCAGCTCGATGAAGGACCTCCTGCCGCTGCTCGAGCAGGTTGCCCGCAACTCGAAGCCCCTCGTGATCATCGCCGAAGACGTTGACGGCGAAGCGCTCGCGACCCTCGTGGTCAACAAGCTGCGCGGAACCCTGAACGTTGCCGCAGTCAAGGCCCCTGGCTTCGGAGATCGCCGCAAGGCCATGCTCGAAGACATCGCCAAGCTGACCGGCGGCAAGGCCATCACCGAAGATCTCGGCATCAAGCTCGAGAACGTGAAGATCGAGGACCTCGGCCGCGCCAAGCGCGTCACCATCGACAAGGACAACACCACCATCATCGAGGGTAAGGGCGACGCCAAGACCATCGAAGGCCGCGTCAAGGAGATCCGCAACCAGATCGACAAGACCACCTCCGATTACGACCGCGAGAAGCTCCAGGAGCGTCTTGCCAAGCTGGTTGGCGGCGTTGCCGTCATTAAGGTTGGTGCCGCTACCGAGACCGAGATGAAGGAGAAGAAGGCCCGCGTCGAAGACGCCATGCACGCCACCCGCGCTGCCGTTGAAGAAGGCATCGTTGCCGGCGGCGGTGTTGCGCTAGTTCGCTCGGCCAAGGATGTCGATCAGCTGATCGCCAAGCTCGAAGGCGATGAGAAGATCGGCGCCCAGATCGTTCGCCGCGCCATCGAAGAGCCGCTGCGCCAGATTGTTGGCAATGCGGGCGTCGAGGGTGCCGTGATCGTGGGCAAGATCCACGAGAGCACGGACGACAACTACGGCTACAACGCAGGCACCGACAAGTTCGAAGACCTGGTTGCGGCCGGCGTCATCGATCCGACCAAGGTGACCCGCACCGCCCTGCAGAACGCAGCCTCGATCGCCGGCCTCATGCTGACGACCGAAGCGATGGTCTCGGAGATTCCCGAGCCCAAGCAGTCTGCTCCGGCCGGCGGCGGCCATGGTGGCGGCATGGAAGGCATGTACTAAGGACTTGCCTTCCAGGCACACGCGCCTTTGGCGCAAGAGCAAGAGCCCCGCAGCGATGCGGGGCTTTTTGTTTGTGATCACAGAGTTGGATCTCTAGGCTAGCTCTCTCTGATGTTTGCTTTAATGCTACTGCGCCGAGTGGCCCCCGAAGGCGACTTTCACTCCGGATTGAATGGTGATTGGCAGGGAAGGATAGCCGATCGGGGCGATGTGGCTTTGGTTGGCGAGGTTGTTGGTCTGGGTGTAGACGCTGAGCCAGGAACTGATCTTGTAGGTCAAGCCCAGGTTGAGCTTGGCATAGCCGTAATCGAGGTTGCGGTTGGGCAGCAGCAGGGAGTTGCCTGCGAACAGGTCATAGCCCCCCAGGAAGTTGCTGTCGTCACTACGACTGGCGTAGGCGCTGGTTACAGTTGCCGTGGCGTTTTTGTGACTGTAGGTTGCGGTCAGAAAGCCGGTATGCGGGGGACGGCGAAAGGGCCTTGCGCCGACCAGAGGCGAGCTCGCTCCGATAGGTATGTTGGCGAAGACCGGCGGGGCTCCGCCGGGCAGGCCGGTGTTGAAGCTGGGGCTGACGGCGTCAGAGGAGAAAGACCGCTGAACCTTGGCATCGAGGTAGGTGTAGCCACCGCGCAGGAAGAGGTGGGGAATGGGTTGGTACTCGATCTCGGACTCGAGGCCCTGCGCGCTGAAAGCGAGAGAATTGAGGTAGGCGCCGAAAGAGTTCTGCAGTGCGGTCACGAGCGCCTGCTGCTGCGCTGCGGTCAAGCCGGGCAGGAGTTGAGGGACCAGGTAGGCGTCGACGTATTCGATCTGGTTGCCGAATTCGTTGTGGAAGTAAGTGCCGCGCAGGACCATCTTTTCGCTCAAAAGGCTTTGCTCGACGCCGCCGTCATAGGTGCGGGTGCGCTCGGCGCCGATCTGCGCGATGTGGGCTGTCTGGATTGCCTGCGGACCGCCTGGCTGGGTCAACAGAGTGTCATAAAGGGAGCCAAATTGGTCTGCGAGTGACGGCTCCTGAACGCCTTTGGCGAAGTTGAAGTTGAGCTTGGTGCCGTGGGCTAATCCGGAGCCGGGACGCTGAATGTAGTAAGCCGCCGAGGCCCGCGGCGTGCCCTGCAGTCCATAGAGATGGTTTTTTTGCACGCCGCCGCCTGCTTGATAGAAGAAGCGGTTGTTGAAATCGCCTGCGAACTGGGCGGTGTAGTCATAGTTGTCGCGCTCGGTAGATTCGGCGATGCCATAGGCCGGGTAGTTGCTGGAGCCGCGTTCGTCTTCATAGCGAAAGCCGCCGAGGGCGGTAAGATGCGGGGTGATTTTGTAATCGCTTTGGGCATAAAGCTGATCGCGGTTGGAAGAAGAATCGTTGGCATTGGGATAGGTGCCGAAGCCGGAGTTCAACTGCGCGTGGCCGGTGACCTGGTAGCCGTTGGCGCCCTTGATGAGAACATTCTGGCCGTAGTAGTTGAGGGTTGGGGCGCCAAACTGTTCGGTGGTGATGGGAATGCCGGCAGCGTACCACTGGGCGCCCTGTTCGCGCTTCCTGGCAAGGCCGTAGCGGACCGAGTTGTGCCAGCTTTCGGAGGTCTGGTTATCGATTGTCGTCGAGACGAACAGGTCTTGGTCCGATTGCTTGCCGTCGTTCGCGATTTTGTAGAAGTTGTAGGCTCCGGGAAGGCCGATGGCGGCGGTGGTGTTGCGGGCAGTGGCCCGCACCTGAGTGGTCGAGGTGGGCGACCAGCCGAGGTCGAGGCTGGAAGCGACGTTGTGGTATTCGCTCTGGGCGATGTCGTTGGCGCTGTTTAATCGGGAGAACGCGCCATAGTAGTCGAACATCCTGTGTGTGCCGCCGGTCTGGACTTCGTTGCGGTAGGTGTTGTAATTGCCGCCGTCGCCCTGGTAGAGCACCGAGGGAGTGGGCGTGGTACCGCGGGGAGTGGTGATGCTGAAGACGCCGGCAGCGGCGTCGGAGCCGTAGAGGACGCTATTGGGACCGCGAAAGGCCTCGACGGAAGCGATGCCGGTGGTCGAGACGTCGGCGAGGTCGAAGACGCCGCCGATGTCCTCGGCCGAGACCCCGTCGATGAGGACTTTATTGGCATCGGAGTTGCCGCCCCGGACGAAAACGGAAGTGACACTGCCGTTCTGCCCGTTGCTGACGACGGTGACGCCGGGTACCTCGCGGAGCGAGTCGGTGAGGGTGAAGCGGTTCTCGAGATCGGCTGCCTGCAGGACAGAGACGGAGGAACTGGTCTGGGCCTGCGGGGTGGGCAGGCCGGTGGCGGAGACGACGATGTTCTGCCGGACCGTATCGGCTTCGAGGACCACGTTCTGCTCGATGCTGTCGAGTTTTGCAGTGTAGAAGCTGCCGGTGCTGACCTGCCGGAAGGATGGAGCGCCGGCGAGGACGATGAAGCGTCCACCCGTGCCGCAGCTTAGGGTGTAGCCGCCAGCAGCGTCGCTGTGAGTGTTGGTGACGACCTTGCCATTCTGCACGAGCGCAACGGTCGCGCCCGGGACGGCTGCGCCGAGTGGATCGGTGACGGTGCCATGCACGATCGCGGCATGGGCGGGCAGAAGGGCCGTCAGCAAAGAACAGATAGATAGCATGGAGCGGCGGACGCGCCCCGCGAAGACAGGCATAGAACTCCTTCGTTCCCCTCGGAACGCGGCTTGAAATCGCAACCGGACCGGTCTCCTGACTTTCGCCAAACCCAGCCGCCTTCCCGGGTTTGCGCCCAGTGGCATGATGGCCCGGTTTCCGCCGGTAAGCTGTGCGAAGGTCCTCACGTTGTTTGAGGAAAATGACCTATACAGCAGACGCGCGGCGAAGCGATTACAGTTGCGGGGCAGTGGCGGATTTTCACCGCCTTCCCGAACATCCCGTTGCGTTTACAGATGAAATCGACCCGGATGCGACGAAAATGCGCTGCCCGGAATGGCCGGATCAGAACTCTACCGGAAGATTTCTTTATAGAAGATTGAAGCAGCACAGTCAATCTCGTTGATGGGATGAAAGGCGGTGGGTCGATGTCAAGGGAGCGGCTCTGAGGTCTCAACCGGGATGAAGGACATAGGCGTAAAACAGGGCGAGGCAGCCGACGAGAGTGACCAGGACAAGGCTGTGTTTCAAGGTGAAGCGAAAGAGCCTCGCCTGGTCGGCGACGGAGATGCCGGTGGCGGCAGCGGCGACGGCTATGGTTTGCAGGCTGATCATCTTGCCCATGACGCCACCGGCCGAGTTGGCGGCGGCCATCAGGACCGGGTCGAGACCGAGCCGCCCCGCGGTGACGACCTGCAGATTGCCGAAGAGGGCATTTGAGGAGGTGTCGGAGCCGGTGAGAAAGACGCCGACCCAGCCGAGCAAAGCGCTGCAGAAGGGGAAGGCTACGCCTGCGCCAGCGAAGCTCAAGCCGAGGGTCACGGTTGCGCCGCAGTAGTTCATGAGGAACGCGATCGCGAGGACAAGCGAGACGGTCACGGTGGGGAGCAGTAACTGGCGCATGACGGCAACCATGAGGGACAGGAAGCGGCGCAGGCTCAGACCCAGGCACACGGCGGAGAGGCAGGTCGCGGCCATGCAGGAGGTGCCTGCGGCGGCGAGCCAGTTCACGTTGAAGGTCGCGTGATAGGCGGAAGGCGATCGAACGATGGGCGGCGTGCGACGCACCATGTCGTGGAGGAATGGCCAAGGAAAGGTGAAGCTGACCTTGTTAAGCGAGCTTTGGATCGGCTGATATCCCCACGCGAGCACACAGGCCACGAGCAGGACATAGGGAAGCCAGGCGAGCAGCACCTGTCGGGGGGAGTATTGCATGGGCGCCTGTCCGGGTGCCGATGCTGGCTGGGCGTCTGGCTGGAGGACAGCAGGTTGAGGGTCCTGGCCAGCACGGCTGCCGAAGGAGGCCTGCGCATCGTCATCCTTTGTCGAGCTTAGGCGAAATAAGGCGACGAGCGCGACGACCGAAGAGATGCCGGCGAGAATGTCGGTGAGCTGCGGGCCGATATAGTTCGAGACGAAGAACTGTACGCCCGCGAAGGTGATGCCGGCGAGCGAGATGGGGACGAACACTCCAGGGACAGAACGGAATCCCCAGGTCGCGACGAGGATGTAAGCGGGCAGCAACAGGGAGATCGGCGCACAAAGCCGACCAATGGCGCCGCTGAGTTTGTCCAGGGGCAGCCCGGTGGTTCCCGCGAGCGTCACTATAGGGATGCCGATTGAGCCGAAGGCTACCGGGGCGGTATTGGCGAGCAGGCAGATGGCCGCTGCGCGAAATGCGGGAAAGCCCAGGCCGGTGAGCATGGTTGCGGCGATGGCGACGGGCGTGCCGAAGCCGGCGGCCCCCTCGAGAAAGGCGCCAAAGGCAAATGCGATCAAGAGAGCCTGGCGGCGGGGGTCGCGGGTCAAGCTGCCGATTGAATGTTTGATGATCTCGAACTTGCCCGTCTCGGCGGTGACGCGAAAGAGGGCAATCGCCCACAAGACGATCCAGGAGATGGGGAAGAGACCGAAGGCAACGCCATTGGCCGCGGCGCTGACGGCGGTGAGAGCAGGCATGTGATAGCCGAAGATAGCGAGCAGGAAGGTGACCAGCAGGCCCCAGAGGCCGGCGATCCACGCGGCTTTCCGCAGAACGCCGAGGAGGAGCAGGAGGGTGAAGATGGGCAAAGCGGCGATGCACGCGGAGCGTCCGAGGCCGAGGCCGAAGAGAGAATACGACTGGTCCCAGACCATGGCTTCCATTATGCTCCGTGCTCTGCGTCTGCCGGTTCCCTGAGGGCAGTTCAGGAGGGTGCAGCGTTGGCGAGTTTACTTTTCGGACGGCGTGGGGAAGTATTTCGGGTGAGCCTGCGGAGCCCAGGGATCGTAGTGCTTTGCGAAGGCCGCGCGAAACCAGATGGGCGGATGGGAACCTGTCCAGAACTCGACGAACGCGGACGGGTAGGGAGTGACTAACGAGTTGTCTCCGAGAAGCTGGAATGTCGCTTGCCCGGTCGCCTGCGGGTCGGGGATGATTCCGTGGACGATCTCTTGCCCGTAGACATCGGCGGCATGTTCGTTGGAGCGCGAGAAAGCATTGGCGATCGGCTGGCCGAGGAAGTCGATGAGGCTCAGGACGAAGACAAAGATGACGAGGGCGGCCCAGTCATGCTGAGAGGCGATGTGCCATCGCCTGCCGAAGCGCTGCAGCAGGAACTGCGAGAGATGAAAGCCGAGGAAGAATGAGATCAAGATAAGGACAAACGAAAAGAGAATGCTGGTCACGATGTGACCGAGCACATAATGCCCCATCTCGTGGCCGAAGATAAAGAGGATTTCGCCGGACGTGCCCTTGGCGATTGATGTGTCCCAGACGACGACGCGCTTGGAGGAACCGAAGCCGGTGACGTAGGCATTCAAGGTGGTGACTTTGTCGGAGGCCTTCATGAGGTACATGCGTTCGGGCGGAATCTGAATACCTTTGCCGCGAGCGACGACCTGCTCCAGCTGCGCGACCAGTGCGGGATTGGAACTGCTGAGCGGCTCGAACTTGTTGAAGAGCGGATCGACGAGGTAGGGAGTCGCGAAGACCGCAAGAACAGTGAAGGCCATGGTCGGGAACCAGAGGCACAGCCACCAGCGGCGTGGAAACCTGCGGATGAGATAGAAGAGCAGTATCACGCCGAAAACCCCGAAGATGCAGGCCAGCGCGAAGCTCTTACCCTGGTCGGCGAACCAGCTGCCCCAAGGCTGAACGCTCATGCCGTAAGCGCGTTCGATGGACTGGCCGTATATCTCGAGGGGCAGCGCGAGCAGAAAGGTCAGCAGGAGAAACAAGAAGAAGAAGAGGAAGCCCTGCGCCCAGCGGTTCTCCGATAGATTGACGGCGACGTTGCGCATGCGCGCCGCGATGCCAAGCTGGAGGATGAGAAGGAGGGAAACGATTCCCCAGAGACTGCCTGCGATCCCGGTGACGACGCGCAGGCGGTAGAGCACTTCGGCTTTCTCGAGCCTGGCGGGCGCAATGGTATACGCGGAGTGGTCGTTCCGGGCGGCCGCGATCGCCGCAGCCTCGGTGGGTGTTGTCGCCGCACGTGCAACCAGAGAAGCAGAGGCCAGCGCCAGAAGAACGAGAATCAAGGGTAAGAAATTACGCCGGAGCATGGAGAACCTTGGGAAGTTTGAGGGATGTGTTTTTCTCTGGATCGTTTTACCCGTAGTGAGCGAGGAGCAGTTGGAGCAGTATGTTTGTCAGGGTAACGCGAAGGCGATGTATGCTGCGCCTTGCGGTCCTTTCGCGTCGCGCGCCCCGCTGGCGGCGATCACGATGTATTGCCTGCCGTCGATGCTGTAGGTAGCGGGCGTCGCATTGCCGGAGTAGGGCAGTTCGCCCTGCCAAAGCAGCTCGCCGGTGTCGCTGTTGAAGGCCCTGATCTTGTGGTCATAGTTGGTAGCGCCGATGATCACGAGGCCGCCGGCGGTGACGATGGGACCGCCATAATTTTCGGAGCCTGTATTTTTGAGGCCCCTGGCGGCAAGCTCGGGATAGTCGCCGAGGGGTATCTTCCACACATAGTTTCCGGTGTTCAGGTCGATGGCGTTGAGCGTGCCCCAGGGAGGGACGACTGCCGGATAGCCATCGGGGTCGACGAATTTGTTATAGCCGGTGAAGCGATATCTGGGCTGCTGGTCTGCTCTTCCGTAGAAAGAGACTCCTTCCGCCTCTGTCTTCGACGAGGCTGCGGGAGCTGCGCCTTCGCCTGTTTTTACGAATTCAAGGAGCGCCTGCAGGTTGTCGCCTTGGATATTGGGGAAAGAAGGCATGCGTCCCTTGCCGCCGTGAACCAACTCTGTAAGCTGCTGGTCAGAGAGGCGATGCTGCACGCCGACCAGCGAGGGAAACTCCGGCGGCGAGCCTCGGCGGCCGGCACCGTGGCAGAGGGCGCACTGGCCCTGATAGAGGTTGGCTCCTACGCTGCCGCCCGGTTTGGTCTCGGCGAGGCTGCCGGTCCAGGGCACGTCATTAGAATTGACATAGATGATGCCTTTGCGGGGATCGACTGCCGGGCCACCCCATTCCGCTCCGCCGTCATAGCCCGGGAAGATGACGGTCCGCTTATCGAGGGACAACGGAACAAATTGGCCTTCACTGCGGAGAGTTTTGAACTGCTCTTCGGCCCAGGCGTGCGCCTCGGGGGTGCGATCGGTGAGCATATCGGCGGTCAAACGCTGCCTGGCAAAGGGAGCGGGCATGAGCGGGATGGGCTGGGTCGGCGAGGTGACTTCGCCAGGAACAGTCGAGGGCGGGAAGGGCTTCTCCTCGATCGGGAAGAGCGGCTTTCCGGTGGCCCTTTCGAAGAGGAAGACGAAGCCGTGCTTGGTGGTCTGGGCGACGGCATCGACCGTCCTGCCGTTGCGCCTGACGGTCACTAGGGCGGGTGGAGAAGGGAAGTCACGGTCCCAGATGTCGTGATGAACGCCTTGGAAGTGCCAGATCTGCCGGCCGGTATTGGCATCGAGGGCGAGAAGCGTGTTGGCATAGAGGTCGTTGCCGAGGCGGTCGGCACCATAGAAGTCGTTGACGGCGGAGCCGGTGGGTGCGAAGAGAATGCCGCGCTTGCCGTCAACGACCATGCCTGCCCAGTTGTTGGCTGCGCCGGTAGCCTTCCAGGCGTCCTTGGGCCAGGTTTCATAGCCGGGCTCCCCAGGGTGCGGAATGGTGTGGAAGCTCCAGCGCAGTTTTCCGGTATGCACGTCGTAGGCGCGAATGTCGCCGTGGGAAGCGGGCTTGGTTTCAGGCTCTCTGAATCCGACGATGATCATGTCTTTATAAATAGTGCCGGGCGTGGTCAGGACTGCGAAGGTATGGGTGAAGTCCTCATCGCCAAGGCCCTTTCGCAGATCGATCTTTCCGCCCGCGCCAAAACCCGGATATGGAATTCCGGTCTCAGGGTCGAGCGCATAGAGATGGTCCATCACGCCGGCGAAGAGAATGCTTTCCTTGCCGTTGGTCCAGTAAGAGAAACCGCGATTGGGCTGGGCGGCCGGTACTTTCGCATCGAACTTCCACAGCTGTCTGCCGGTCGCGCCATCGAGGGCGACGATTTGCTGCGAAGGGGTGTCGAGATAGAGGGTGTGACCGACGATGAGCGGACTGGTCTGTAGGCCGCCCTGTGTTCCTGCCTCAAACTTCCAGGCAATGCGCAATTGATCTACATTGGTCCGATTGATTTGCTTCAGCGGAGAATAGCGGTCGCCACTCGGCTCGCCGCCGTAAACCCGCCAGTCGCAGTCAGCGGAATGAGGGCTGCAAGCCGCCGCAACTGTTTCCGGGGTGGGCCACGCGCCGGCCAGAGTAAGCACGACGACGACAAGGGCGACCCTGGAGTAAAGCTGGAGCTTGTTCATGCTTATGGCCAACCGAGGCCAGTGCTCCTGTGCGTATATGTTGGAACAGACAGGATTGTATACCGGGCTCTCGTTGTTCGCGGCGTGGCGGACGGCTGCCGGTGGCGCTCAAAAAAACGAAACCTATGCGCTGCCGAAAACGTCCATCGATTTCGCTGGGATCGTTTACCGGGACGGCGTGTCTCCGGTTCAGCGGCGCTGCGCGAGAGAAACTGGAGGGATCGACAGAGCCAAGGTTCTATCCGAAACCGAAGAGGATTCCATCAAGGTGCTTATGCTGAGAACTAATTATCGCTTGCGCATTGCCGCTTGGGCGGCGCTTGGGTGCATGCTTGCTTCAGGAGCGGCCAGCCCTGCTCAAACCTTTGAGAAGGCTGCGGGTGAGAAGGCTACGGGCAAATATCCGCCGGTCGTTCATCTCACGGCAGAGCAGGACCATGAACGAATGATGGCGCTGCTTCACATGACCACGATGCGGCCAGGCAAGGACGGCAATCATCCTGAATCGCCCAACGCGGCGAACTACGATGAGTCCAAGGCCAATCCCTTCCCGAATCTGCCCGATGCCCTGATCTTGAACAATGGCAAGCCGGTGAAGACGGCGAGCGCCTGGTGGAAGAAGCGGCGCCCTGAGATCGTGGAGTTTTTCGACCGGGAAATCTATGGGCGCGTGCCGACGGTCACTCCCAAGGTGACATGGGAAGTGACCCAGGTGAAAAGCGGGATGGATGGCGATGTCGCGACTACAACGAAGCGTCTCGTCGGCCATGTCGACAACTCGTCTTATCCGCTGATCGAGGTCAATATCCAGATGGAGTTGACGACGCCGGCGAGCGCGAAAGGGCCAGTCCCGGTGATCATGGAGCTTACCTTTTCCGGGATGCGGCTGGGCCGACCGGGTATACCGGCGCCGCCAACGCCGAGCGGGCCTACCTGGCAGCAACAGGTGCTGGCGAAAGGTTGGGGCTATGCCACGCTGGCGCCGACGAGCATCCAGGCCGACAATGGGGCCGGCTTGACGGAGGGCATCATCGGGTTGTGCAACCATGGCCAACCGCGGAAGCTGGAGGACTGGGGCGCGCTTCGCGCATGGGCATGGGGCGCCTCGCGGGCGCTCGATTACTTCGAGACCGATAAGTCAGTCGATGCAAGGCAGGTGGGTATCGAGGGACACTCGCGCTACGGCAAGGCGACGCTGATCACGATGGCCTATGACCCGAGGTTTGCGATTGCGTATGTCAGCTCGTCGGGCGAGGGCGGCGCCAAGCTGAGCCGGCGCAATTGGGGCGAGGTGGTCGAGAATGTCGCCGGAACGGGGGAGTATCACTGGATGGCAGGCAACTTCCTGAAGTATGCCGGGCCGCTGCAGTGGAAAGATCTGCCGGTGGACGCCCACGAGTTGATCGCGTTGTGCGCGCCGCGGCCGGTCTTTATCGGTGGCGGGGCGACCAACGGAGATGGGTGGGCGGATGCGCGAGGGATGTTCATGGCGGCAGCGGCGGCTGGCCCCGTCTACCGATTGCTGGGCAAGCGAGACCTGGGGACGACGGAGTTCCCGCCGATCGAGACACCGCTGATCGACGGCGACATTGCCTTCCGGCAGCACAGCGGAGGGCATACTCCCATGCCGAACTGGCCGACCTTCCTGACCTTCGCCAGCCGCTACCTGCATGTTTCCGCGGGGGTGAGCGCGGCCCGGGAAGTTGTTCCGCGAGGGGAAGACGGTTGGCCGGACAGGATGTTGAGCCTAGGAAAACTGAGTTGATGCGAGCGCCGCTTCTGCTGATGCCTCTGCTGTTGATGCTGATGCACTCTGGAGGTATCTTCGCGGAAACGGGGACTGAAGGCTGGCTCCGCTACCAACGGATTCCTGCGGCGTCAGAGACTCGACAGGATCGCGAGCTCCCGCAGAGGGTCGTGGTGCTTGATTCGAGTCCGATTGCGCAGAATGCCGCTTCGGAACTCGCTCGCGGACTGCTGGGCGAGCTTGAGCTTCGGACGCACCTCGCGCCCGTTCCTGAGAAGGAAGATGCCTTTGTTCTGGGTACGCCCGCCGAGTTGCGGAAGCTGATTCCGGATCTTGCGATGGCGCTCCCGCCCGAGGGTTTTGCGATCGTTCGCAAGCCAATGACGGGGCGCACGCTGTGGATATTGGCGGGGAGCGACTCTTCGGCGGAGTTGTTCGCGGTCTTTCACCTTTTGCAGGGGATTGCTACGCTGAGCCCGAACCTCGAAGCGAGGGACGCTCCCGCTGCCCCGATCCGCTGGGTGAACCAGTGGGACAACCTCGACGGCAGTATTGAGCGCGGCTACGCCGGCCGCTCCATTTTCTTTGACGGCGGCCATGTGCGCGGGGATCTCTCTCGCGCCAGCCAGTATGCCCGGCTCTTAGCCTCGATCGCCATTAACGGCTGCACGGTCAACAATGTGAACTCCGACCTCCGGACGCTGACTCCGGAGATGCTGGTGGAGTTTGCGCGGATCGCCGATGCGTTTCGGCCATGGGGCGTTCGTCTCTCGCTGTCGGTCGATCTGTCCAGTCCGCAGGTCGTCGGCCATCTGCCGACCTTCGACCCTCTCGACCCCACGGTGATTGCCTGGTGGCAGCAGAAGGTCGACGAGATTTATACGGTGATTCCTGACTTCGCCGGGGTTGTCGTTAAGGCAGATTCCGAAGGCCGCGCAGGGCCATCGCAGTATGGGCGCACTCCGTCACAGGCCGCAAATATGTTGGCGCGGGCGCTCAAGCCGCATCACGGCATCGTGATGTACCGCGGCTTTGTTTATAACCATCACCTGGACTGGCATAATTCGAAGGCCGACCGGGCGCGCGCAGGATTCGATAATTTCGCCTCGCTGGACGGTACCTTCGAACCCAACGTGGTGATCCAGATTAAACATGGGCCAATCGATTTCCAGGTGCGTGAGCCGGTGTCGCCGCTGTTTGCCGCGCTGCAGCATACGGCGCAGGCGCTTGAACTACAAACCAGCCAGGAATACACCGGCCAGCAGCGCCACATGGTGTTTCTCGTTCCCATGTGGAAGACTGCGCTCGATACGGATTTGCGGGCGCAGAATCGGAGCACCCCTCTCAAAGAGATCGTGGAAGGAAGGAGCTTTCATCAACCGCTGGGCGGCTTCGTGTCGGTCGTCAATGTGGGCCTCGACGAGAACTGGCTGCATCACCCGATGGCGATGGCCAACCTCTATGGATATGGCCGGCTGGCCTGGAACCCCGATCTTGGCGCGGAGCAGATTGTCGATGAGTGGACGCGTATGACCTTCGGCAACGATCCGGCGGTCGTGCGCACGGTGGACGATTTGCAGTTGAGTTCCTGGAAGGCGTACGAGGACTACACGGGACCTCTTGGGCTGGGCACACTGACGGACATCATCGGGGTGCATTTTGGGCCTGGTATCGAATCGGCAGAACGCAATGGATGGGGCCAATGGATTCGCGCCGACCACGAGGGGGTCGGCATGGACCGTACGGTCGCGACGGGTACGGGGTATATCGGTCAATATCCGCCGGAACTGGCGCGGGTTTATGAGTCGCTGGCCAGTTGCCCCGACGCGCTGTTGCTGTTCATGCATCACGTGCCTTACACCTATCGGCTGCATTCCGATACAACGGTGATACAGCACATTTATGACTCGCATTATCAGGGCGCGGCGATGGCGGCCAGCTATGCGCCGCGCTGGGAGAGCCTTCGCGGCAAGATCGACGAGGAGCGCTTTGCCGCGACGCTCAAGCTTTTTCGGTACCAGGCGGGGCATGCGATTGTCTGGCGAGACGCGGTGAATGAGTGGTTTCTACGCATGTCTGGAGTTGCAGACACTCGCGGGCGGGTGGGCCATGACCCCGATCGCATTGAGGCAGAGGCGATGACGGCGACGGGGTATACGGCCACCGATGTTCATCCCTGGGAGACGGCGTCCGGCGGCAAGGCGGTCACCTGCAAAGGGCCGGATGCCTGCGTATTGACACTGAAGCTCGACCGTCCTGCAGGGGACTACGACATTGCGGTACAGTACTTCGACCTCCGGCAGGGAGTGTCGCGTTTCGAGGTATTGCTCAACGGCAAACCAATAGGCCGATGGCTCGCAAACGATACCCTGCCGCCGGCAGCCAATGACAATCACCTGGACGGGCATACGAGTACCCGCTTCACGGCCAGCCATATTGCGCTCGCTCCGGGCGATGTGTTGAGCCTTCGCGGGGCGCCGGATGGGGTTGAAGAGGCGCCGGTGGATTACCTCGAGATCACACCTGCGCTGGGAAAGGCCTCAAGACTCCGGGGCGGCGCCAGATAAGTGTCGAGCCGGTCAGCTTTTGATGGTTGGGAAGGCAGTAATTCTGAGCTTTGCCGCGGCATAAGGAACGAGAGAGATACGTTCCCGGGGCTCCTCGGTGATGACCGGGCTTGGGGGGACCGGATCGGCGACGCCATCGACGGCCTGCCAAGCGGGCAGCTTGCGTGCTTCCACCTGCAAGGCGACGGGCGTTCCATGGAGGGCGAAGGGGGAAGCAGCCAGGGGTAGTTCCTGGACGGGGAGAGCTTGAACGCTTTTCTCGTCGACCTCAAGAGCGTAATTCCACGGAGAGCTAGGAAAGACCTGCCAGTCAGCGGTGAGGCCCTGGTCCCTGAGTTTGACCCAGTCTTCTCCGATCGGATAGGAGAAGACGAGTGGGCCGCGGTCAACGGAGATCGAATTGTTATAACCGCGGGTCAGGGCGGGTTTCAAGGGGAAGTGGAGCTCGACGACATCCCCGGACTTCCACTGGCGTGAGACTCTGGCGAAGGAGCCGGTTTGAGGCGTCGGTAGAGACTGGCCATTGACCTTGAGCAAAGCGCCGTTTGCCCAGGCCGGGATGCGCAAGTGAAGCGGGAAGCTGGCCGGCGCCGCAGGATTTATTTCGATCCGGATGCTTTCGCGGAATGGGTACTCGGTCTGCAGCGAGATATGCACCGGAGCGCCGTTCACGATTGTCTGAAGATCGCAGGGCGAGTAAGCGACCGCGGCCAAGCCATCATCGTGCGAGGCCATCCACAGACTGGAGGCGAACTTAGGCCAACCCTGGTGATAGTTGGCGGTGCAGCAGCCGAAGTTCGGCTGGAGGCCGTAGAGGTTGGATTCAGGGCCGTCGGTGGTCCAGGGTTTTCGGTGCAGGCTTACTTCGACCTGGTTCGGCTCCTGGTTGTATTGGTGTGCCCACATGCTGTCGGTGAAGGCGCCGGGCAGGGCGTTGAAGGCGATCCGCTCCAATCGGTCCGCGATGCCGGCCTCTCCAAGGATTGCTAGAGATTGTTCGAGCGAAAACATGGTTTCGACGACGGTGCAGAGCTCGCTGCCCTGGGAGGGATTTCGCCCGGCAAGATGCTCGTCGCAGGAGAACATGCCGTTGGGCAGGCCGTGATACTTGTCGAGCGCGGAGAGCATCTGGTCGAAGCCGCCGCGATCTGCGGGATTGCCGGAGAGAATCGACCAGACCGGGGCAGCTTTGAGAGCCTGTCCGTTGTTGACACCGTGGGTGCAAAGCGCGAGGTCAGCCAACCCTTGGCCCTGGTTGAGCTTGATCATCTCGGCGGTTACGGGCTGGGTGTACTTGAAGTCTGCATATTGCGCCTGCCAGTCGAATCCCTGCCGATGCAGCAAGCGGGCCAACTTGAGCAGCTCCGGGTCGCCAGTTCGGTTGTAGAGCCAGATCACGGTGAGGGCATTGTCTTGCCAGCGAAATTTCCCCCAGTCCCTGAGAGGCCGGGCTGGAAGCTTTTTCAGTTGACAGGCGAAGTAGCGGGAGAGGACGGGAAGGACGCGGGGATCTGCAGTCGCCTCCTGATACTGGACGAGCGCCTTGAGCATGACCATGCGAGGCCACCAGTCATTGTTGCTGGCGGGACCGATCATGCCATTGGCGGATTGGTGGTCGAGCGTCCAGTCGATATATTTCTGCGCCTTAGCTTTGAGCCCGGTGTCGTCCAATGAGTAGGCGAGGGGTATCAGTCCATCGAGATAGTAGGGGCCGCGCTCCCATGACTCTCCGGCGCCGCCCAGCCAGCCGCTGTTCGGGCCTACGTCAGCCCAGGTCTCGTCGAGATGCCCGCTCAGGCCGTTCGCCTGAGTCTGTAACTGGTTGCGTAACCAGCCAGCGGGGCGAATCGAGCCGAGCGGCAGCAAATAAAAGGTATTCGGCGCAAGAGGGGGGCGATTTTTGGTGACGGCGAGGTTGCCGGAAGAAGTGGATTGGCCGGCGAGGGCCAGGCGACCGCCGATTGCCGACGCAGCCACAGCCGCCACACCTGCGTTCTTGAGAAAGCTGCGACGGCTGGCGGAGAATCGATCGGCGATGTGCATTCGAAGCTTCGCCTACCAGGCGATGGTTTTCGGAAAGAACTCCGCGAAGAGATCGTCGTAGTAAGGTTTCAGCTCTTTCATCACCGGCTTGGAATGACCTTTGGAGTAGAGGTCATACTTGTTGAACTCATCGACCCAGCGGAACATTTCGACGTCGTGGTCGTTCATCAGATGACGGTAGGCTCCGTGTTTGTGTGCCGGGTAGAAGGAGTGGTAGCGAAGCATGTAGAGCGCTTCTTGCGGCAGGTAGGTCTTCATGGCTTCGTAAATATAGCCATCGTGGCCGAACGAGAGATGCACCTTGTCGAGGCCGCAGTTTGGCTCATAGATGCCGTATTTGGTTGAATAGACCGGGTCATGCAGGTCGGGATTGTTCGCGAAGTATTCCGGAAAGACGATGTGTTCGGAGTAGGCGCAGCCGACCGGAAATGTGTCGCCGACGACGCCCCACTGCGGCTCGCCCCAGAGGCAAAGGACTTTTCCCAGGTCGTGGACGAAGCCGGCCAGGACAAACCATCTTGGATGGCCGTCAGCGCGAATGGCCTCGGAGGTCTGAAGCAGGTGCTCTATCTGGGTGAGATCGGTATCGGGATCGCTGTCATCGACAAGGGTGTTGAGAAATTCCGCTGCTTCCCATATGGATTTGCGCCCCTTGTCGAGGCCAAAATACTGCCGCTCTTTCGCCAGAACATAGTCGAAGGTCTGGTTTTCGTGATTGAGCTTGTAGAAGTTGGCGACGCCAGGGTTTGCCTGCGCATCGTATTGCCGGAATTCCTCCTGGGACTTGCCTTCCTGGTAGCGGCCTTTGAGGAACTCGTCCCACTCTTCCATGTCGGCGCTTAGCGGCTTGTCATTTGCAGACGCAATAATCGTTGCCATACTCGTCCCCTCTATTCCAGTCCCTTACGCACCTGGCACTACATTCACTGAAAACGATAGTGCATTGACAAAGGGTTGACAAGGCAGGACTGCGGCTGGGCATTGACAATTCCCGCCCGGTATCAATAGAGATTGCCGGCGACCTGTTCGGCGGCCTGGTTTACGGCGTCGCGTTGCGCTTCAAGGCTCATAGCGAGCTTTTGCGGCCCGTGGGTGACCAGTTCGACGGTAAAGAAGAGGTCGCGCAGGCGGCTGGCCATGATCTCCACGGTCTCAGACGGAGAACGCGCGGTTCGACAGCGAACGGCTTCGTTGCCGATGCCGATTACCCTGGTGCTCTCGGCTGCACATGCAACAGCGATGGGTTCCTTGCGGATCTCGATCCGCAAGGTGTAGGTCAGGACCCCTTGAGCGCGGGAGAAGATGCAAGACCCTCCGGGTTGGTCTGTAAGCGAGGTTTGGAGCGAGACCACGCCGCCGAGGAGTCTGGCGGCGCTTCCCTTGGTCAGCCACGGGCAGACCGGCGAGGCTTGTAACGAGACGGGCGCCAGCAGCAGGAAGCTCACCAAAGCCAGGCGACGAACGAGAGCCATCAACCCTTAGCCTGGGCGGGTTTGAGTGAATCGCTCTTGAGGATCTTGCCGCCTTCCTGAATCACGTAGAGGCGGTTCACCTCAAGGTCCTTCACCTGGTCGACCTGACCGCTCAGCCAACGAATTTCAACGAGATCGATCTTCGTTGCCTGATCGAGGCCGAAGTGCAGTCGCAAGTCATTTTGCGAGAAGTAGCTTCCGCCGCTGCGCAGCTCTTCAATTTGCACCAGGGGCTTCTCGGCAGCGGGAGTGGTTTTGGAGATGACGACGACGCGGCTGCCGATGCCGGTGCGGTTGGACTTGACCCCGACCAACTTGATTTTGATCCAGTTGCGTTTGAGCGTGGAGTCGCAGCGCAGGAGTTGCGGCACGGCGTTAATGCAGTTGACCGCGACATCCATGTTGCCGTCGTTGTTGAAATCGCCGAAGGCGCATCCGCGCGCGGGAGCGTCTTCCATGATGCCGGGGCCGCCCTGGGAGGTCACTTCTTCGAAGCGGCCATTGCGCAGGTTGCGGTAGAGGTATTTGTGCTCGGCGTACTTCAGATCGGCCTTCGATTTATCGACCTCGGGATAGACGTGGCCGTTGGACATGAGGATGTCGAGCCAGCCATCGTTATCCATATCGAAAAAACCGACGCCCCAGCCAAGCAGGCGGGTGTTGACGCCCAGGCCGCCGGGGTAGGTGCGATCTTCAAAGGTCGCATCGCCCAGGTTGGTGTAGAGGGAGTCCGTGTCTCCGGCGAAGTTGGTCTTGACGACATCCATGGTTCCGTCGCGGTTGTAGTCGCCGATGGAGACTCCCATGCCTGCCTGGGGTTTCGCTTCAGCTGACAATGCGGCGCCGGCCTCAATGGCGATGTCTTTGAAGGTGCCGTCTTTCTGATTGAGGTAGAGAGTGGCGGGCGCGGAGTCATTGGCTACATAGATGTCGGGCCAGCCGTCGTTATCGAGATCGGAGGCGGCGACGCTAAGGCCGTAGGTGCCGACGGCAGTCCACATGCCCGATTTCTCGCTGACGTCTTTGAAGGTGCCGTCGCCATTATTGTGGTAGAGGATGTTTCTGCCGCCGGGCAGCCCGGGAGGGCCGCATGCGACGAGGATGCCTTTGTAGGTGCAGGGACCGTCTTCCGGGAGCGGCGCCGTTTTCAGGTCGAAGTCGACATAGTTGGCGACGAAGAGATCGAGATGCCCATCGCGGTCATAGTCGACGAAGGTACATCCGGAATTCCAGCGGATCTTCGGTCCGGGTTGCGTTAGTCCGGCTTGCCCGGTGACATCGGTGAAGGTTCCGTCTCCGTGGTTCCGGTAGAGAGCATTCTGGCCGTAGTAGGTCACGAATAAGTCGTCGTGGCCGTCATTGTCATAGTCTCCGACGCAACACGCCTGGCCCCAGCCGGAGCGGTGCTCGAGGCCGGAGCCGATGGTGACATCGGTGAAGGTGCCGTCGCGATTGTTTTTGAAGAGGTGACAGTGAGGTTCCTGGCCTTTTGGGAAACCGTCGAGCCGCCAGCCATTGACCAGGAATAGATCGACCCAGCCGTCGTTGTCATAGTCGTAGAAGGCGAGGCCGCAGCCGGTCGTCTCGAGTAGATACTTATTCATGAACTCGCCGCCATAGATGGTCTTGACATCGAGTCCGGCCTGCTTCTGCACGTCGACGAAGCTAATGCCGAGCGGGGTTCCCTCGATGGGCGACCTAGGGCCGCCGGGCGGGGGTGCGGGCCTGGCGTCATAGCTGCGCTCGGTCGGACCAATCTTTTGCGGGGCCGGCTGTTGTTGGCCGCCCGGAGCTGCGAGCGCGACGATTTCGGCGAAGGGTAAGACCAGGGCCGTGCTGCTGAGGGAATGAAGGAAGCTGCGCCGATTCAACGAAGCACACTCTCAATCATGGTTGGCCGCCATGAGCGGCAACGGCCGGTGCGCTTGCGTCGGTATGTATGTGCCAAGGCACACTTTCAGTTGAAATCTCGGGATGCTTGCGCAGGTATTCGAGAGAATAGGTCGGGGCTCCGGGATCGATCTTCTTCATGGCAAATTTCGCCGCTTCCTGAGTGGCCTGGTCTTTCATGCCCATCCGGCGGTAGAGGATGGCCAGATTATAGTGCGCGGCGAGATCATCGGGATCGATTGCCTGCAGGGCCTTGAACTGCTCCAGGGCTTCGTCAGCCCGATGCTGTTGATAATAGGAGATGCCAAGCTCACGTCGGGCATCCCGGGATTGCGGGAACTGCTCCACCACTTTGCGAAGATCGGCGATTTCGGCGTCCGAGTGCCGCTGCCGCCGCTCAATCAACGCGAGATAGTAGAGGGCGCGCGCATCGTCGGGACGGAGCGTAAGGGCTTTCTCTAAAGGCGCCCGCGCTTGCTCGTACTTTTCCCAGTCGATGTAGGTCAGACCGAGGTTGATGTAGCCGTCCTTATAGTCGGGGCGTAGACGCACCACCTGCTCGAAGGCATGGATGGCATCCTCATGCTGTAACTGGTCGAGCGAACCGATGCCCAGATTGTTCCAGCGCATCCAGTCGGGATTGTCGCCGGCGAGCGGAGCCGCCGGCTGATTGTCACCGAGGTTCAGTGTCCGGCGGCGCGAGGCGAGTTCGATGACCGGATAGGCGGGGTGGTCTTTGCCGAGAACATTGTTCAAGTAGCTCTGCCGCAGGTGGCGGTAGTTGACCGCAGCCGTGATGGTGAGCGGCCCCTTTGCCGCGGCGGGTATGTGGAACTGGTAACGCACCAGAGCCGAGCGGCCGGCCTGGATCGAGTTGTCGTAGGCCATCGAGTGAATCGTCCAGACCTTGTGGTTGTCGACGAAGTCTCCGGTAACGTCGACGGGGCGATTGGTAAAGCTGTGAGCACGTTTGTCGAGCGAGAGATCCGGATTGAGGAAGCCGCTCTTGTAGATCTCCGCCCCGCTGCTGTCTTTCACGGTGAACTGGACCCACGCCTCGTAGAGATCGCGCACCTCCGGGATGAGGGAGTGGCCGATGTTCTTATTCTGGACGACGACATAGGCATCGAGGATCTCATCCGGCCTGATGGTTACGGGCGTCGAACCGAGAGGCTGAATGGGCGCTTCGGTATTCGCTTCTTTCAACGCGAAGATATCGACGTTGAGGAAGTTGCCGCTCTTGAGAAAATCGATGGTCTTGCTGAGCTGTTGGTCAAAGCCGTAATAGAAGGGAACGGCGGTGTTGCCGGCGAGCCAGCGATGCGAGGCGAGCGTGCCATGCTTGGCTCCGTCATCGGGAAGAGTGATGGCGGTTCGCTTCATGTGGCAACCCTGGCAGGTGGTGAAGTCGGCGGTGTAGAAGGTGAGCGGATTGCGTTGCGAGAATTTTGAGTTTTGCCACTCATCGTACGAGGTGAATGCGCGGATCCACTTATAGTCGTTGAGCATTGGCGGCAGGTTGGCCTTGTGGCAGGCGGAGCAGAACTCGGGAGATTTATAGATGTCCTGCATGACGGCCTTGGCATGGCGATCGGTGTGGGCGAGGATCTCCGCGTCTGGGACCTTGCCGGGGATGCGGTTGCCTTGGTCATCGACCATCACGGCAGGAACGGCCATGACGTAGCTGCCGTTGCCGAGCATCGGCCGGACGCTCTGGATGGCATGGCAGGTCATACAGGTCACCCCGTCACGATCGAAGGAGCGATCCATGGTAGAGTTCGGGTCGAGAGCGCCCGCCAGGACGCCCACCGGATTGTGGCAGCTGTCGCAGTGGCGGGCGAAGTCGACGCCCTTGGTCCGGATCAAGATATTGACGCTGTTGCGATAAAAGGGTGTTCTGAAGGAGTTGGAGTGAAGAGCCTGGCGCCATTGACTATAAGCTTCCTGGTGGCAGTGCCCGCAATACGCAGCATCAGGGAAGGCATCTGGATTGAGAAAGTCGTTACCGGCAACGGCGGCGTTGCCGGGGAGAGAGATGTTGCCCTTTTCGAAGTTGAAGGTATAGGTCTGCCGGATATGGACGGCGTATGCCTGGCGCTGCTGCGCGGCTTCAGTCTGCGGCTTATTGGCGCCCCGGGTCTTCTGCGAAACGAACATAGAGCTGCCTGTCACAAGGATCAAGGTGAGGACGAGACATCGGAAGCAGGTATTCATTGGAGTTGTGCCACTTGGGGCGCCGTCACTCTCGACCCGCAAAATGAACCGGCCGCCGACAGGCGCTTATCCTGCGGGAGGTTTGCACCTCAGGCACGCGCCGGGTTGCTTCAGAAACTATAAACAATCCATATCACGACTGTACAGATTGCCCGTGGGCCTCATCGCTGACCGCAAGCGGAAGGCGGAGGAGATCAGAAAAGCCGGAGAAATACTTACGGTCTGGCCGGACCTGCCAGCTCCTGGGCCCTCTGGCGCTCGGCGGCAGCGGCGGCGGAGTCGCCATGCCGCTCGAGGGCGTTCGCCAGCCCGTTGTGGGCTTCGGCATAGTTGGCGTCATAGCTGAGAGCGTCTTTAAACTGGGCGATCGCGTCGTCCAGCTTGCCGCTTTCGAGCAGCGAATTGGCGGAGTGAGTCGCAACCTCGGCGCGCTGGCGGTTCATGTTGGCCCGCATCAGCTCGCCGGCTTGTTTGCGCTCTGCAGCTGCTTCGGCGGGATTGCCCTGCCGGGCGAGCACCGCGGCGAGAGTCAAGTGCGGATCGGGCTGCCGGGGCAGCTGACGTATTGCCTCGCGCAGCGCCGACGTGGCCTGGGAAAGATTGTCGAGTTTGGCATAGACGCTGCCCAGGGTGGCCCAGCCGTCGCCATTATCGGGCTGCAGGCGCAAGGAGCGATCCAGCTCGCGGGCCGCGTCGGCATAGCGGCCGGTCTGCATGTAGAGAACCCCGAGGAGGTAGGGCGGTTCCGGCGCGGAGGGGTTTTGCTTGCCGGCGATCTCCAGCTCCGGGATTGCGCCTGCGGCATCATCTTCCATCTTGAGCGCGACACCGAGGTTGTAGTGAAGCTGAGGAGCGTCCGGCGAGAGATGCAGCGCCAGGCGAAGCTGCGCGACGGCATCGGTCAACTGGTTCAGCTGAATGTACGCGGCAGCCAAGTCCTGGTGAGCGATGGCGACCTCCGGCGTCAACTGGACCGCCTTCTGCAGGTGCGGTATGGCGTCTTTGGCGCGCTGGACCTGCATCAGCGCCATGCCGAGATTGGTCAAGGCCTCGGGATTTTCGGGTTCGGCGCGTATGACGGCTTCGAAGTAAGGGATCGACTCCGGGGCATGGCCGGTGCGCTGGAGAGCAAGGGCAAGCTGGTAACCAGCCACGGTTGCTTCGGGATGAACCTGCAGCAGGTGTTTGAAGATGGGAATGGCTTCGGAGTCTTTGTCCCGGGCAACGAATGCTTTGCCGAGTTCAAGATTTGCTGTGAGGTCCTCCGGTGCGAGTTGCGAGGCCCGCGTGAGCTCCTCCAGTGCGCCGGGCTTGCTCTCGGCCTGGAGAGAGAGCGCCAGGTGCAGATGGGCGGAGGCGAGATCCGGGTTCAGCCGGGCGGCCTCGATGAAGTGTTTTTCCGCGTCCGGCCATGCTGCCTGCCGGGCGTACAGCGAGCCAAGTTCGTCCTGATATTCGGCGTTGGCGGGTTCGGCGAGAACGGCGCCCTGCATGCGATGGATGGCCTGGGTGGGCTGCGTTCCCGCGAGAGCGCGCGCGTGAGCGGCCAGTACGTAGGGCGGGAGAGCCAGCTTGCGAGCGTTCGCCGAGGCCTCGACTTTGGCAAAGAGCGGGAGCGCCCTGGCCGTGGCGCCGCTTTGCCCATAGGCCACAGCGAGGTTCAACTGGGCGGTCTCGTCCGAGGGCTTCATGGCGAGCGCTTTTTCGAGCTCGCGAATGCTGCGGGGGGTCTGCCCGAGGCTCAACAGGACGGCCCCGAGCGCGCTGTGGCCCTGTTCCGCTTGAGGAGCGAGCCGCACCACTTTTTCGAAGTCAACGAGGGCGGAGTTCAGGTCGCGGCCGGCCAGCGCGGCCTGCCCGGACTTGTAGGCTGCATCGGCCTGCTGCAGGCTAAGGGAAGGTTCTTGGGCGACACCGGCAGCAGGAAAGTTAAAAAGCCCTGTCAATAGAACAAGGCTGCTGACTCTCATGCTTTGTTGGGAAATCACGGCATAGCAAGTTTATGCCAAGTGGGAGTTGAAAGACGATTGTGTCTTGAACGACCACAACAGAGGCCAGAGTATGAGCAGCCCACCAAAGGGCTTGAGTCGCCAGCTCTCCGATTCTGCCTGATGGAATGGGTCGGTGTTGTTTTCCGGGAAAACCGGACGTTGTCGCCAACTCGGGCGCCCGTCTGGCGGCCCGGCGATTCCAGGATCGGCCCCTAACGTTGAAAAAGCTCTTCGCGCCGGAGTGGGTGATTGCCGTTCGATTGAGGCGCCAAGGGAAAGAAGATGGCGCGGTGCGTGGGATTTTGAGGCAAGCTGCGTTTTTCTGAAACGGTTTACTTATTCCACGCACTACTCAGTGGACGTCACCGCGCAGGTGGCTGTTTGCCGTTGTCTGAGAGAGAGAAACATCGTTGACCGAGTTCTTTTTAAGTTGACGGTTTGCGGAAACAAAGATTGCCGGTAACCAGAAAAAGTACACCGATACTGTTGAAGAACAAACGAATGGGTTAGAGAAAGCGAGATACTAAGAGCCAACAAAGGTTATCGACATTCATGTTTTGAGATAAATGGTCAGGAGCGTAATTCATCTATCTTTTTCCCTGAGTCGTACCCTATAATTCTGCGGGACAGATGAGCCGCTATCCGTCTCTTATATGACGTCGCAGGCAATCTGGCAGACCTTTTCAGAGAGATTGCTCGTAATTCAAGCTTTGCAGGTCGGAAATTGCCTCGGGAATAACTAACGTCTTCCGAGGCAGGTTACCGAAGAGGAACATATCTGCTGTTCGAGGAGAGCTTCATGTTTGTCAGGCTTAGAAGAAATCTCGCATGCTGCCTTAGCGCCCTTACTTTGACCGCCGTTATTCTCGGCTGCTCGGGCGGTGGTTCAAAATCTTCGACCTCTAACAATCCAACGCCGACGGTCACCAGCCTGTCCCCGGCATCGGCCACCGTTGGAGCAGCGGCACAGGCGCTGACGATCACCGGAACGGGCTTTGTTTCCACCTCGACGGCGACCTACAACGGCACGGCGCATACGGCGACCTATGCAAGCTCGACCTCGTTGACGATACCGCTCACCACGGCAGACCAGGCAACGGCGGGTACGGACGCGGTCATCGTGACCAATCCTGCGCCAGGCGGAGGCTCATCCGCAGCGGTGAACTTCGCGGTGAACAATCCCGCGCCTACCTTGACTTCGATCTCTCCGGCAACGGCCGCTGCCGGCGCCGCGGCGCAGACGCTTACCTTGACGGGAACGAACTTCCTGGCGGGCAGCACGGTCACCCTGGCTGGAACCGGGGTGACCGCCACGCTAGTGAGCTCGACGCAGCTCACCATCCCGCTTACGGCTGCCAATCAGGCTACGGCCGGTACCTTCCCGGTAGTCGTGACAAATCCAACACCGGGCGGCGGGAGCACTGCCGCGATTAACTTTACCGTGACCGAGCCTGCCCCGACGGTGACGAGCCTGTCCCCGGCCTCGGCGCCGGTTGGCTCGGCCGCGCAGGTGCTGACCGTCACCGGAACCAACTTCCAGGCGGCGACCGTCACCTTCAACGGAGTATCTGTTCCTCCGACAATCACCAGCCCGACGCAGTTGACCATTCCGTTAACGGCAATGCAGCTTGCGACGGTCGGGAATTACCCTGTGGTGGTGACGAATCCCGGGGGGAGTTCGGCCTTGGTCAACTTCGCCGTCAGCGGCAGCGTGGTCGCCGGCACGGTCTACAAAGGCGCGTCTTCGGGAAGCACTCTGACCGCGTACGAGGTCAATGCAGACGGCAGCGACGGAACGGTCATCGGCACGACCACGACGGACGCGAATGGCAACTTCTCGGTGCCGCTGACCGCCCTGCCTACGGGTGCGGTTCGCCTGACGGCGACGGCGGGCAGCTATCCGAGCGAGTTCGACGCCTCGACGATCACCGGCACCAGCAGCGTTTCTGCCTTGCTGGATACGGTTGCGGCGAACGTATCCGGGGTATCGATTACCCCGGCATCGGAACTCGTCAATTCCTATACCGCGGGACTGCTGAGTGCGAAGACGGTCACTGCCGAGCCCGCCGCCCATGCGGAAGCCTCCGGGCTGATCGCGGGCTACCTTGGATTGAGCAAGGCGGCGGTGATTGAATTGCTGATCCCGGTCTTCGACAAGCCGGACATCACGGCCAACCCTGACGCATTTACCCTTGGGCTCTATGTCGGAGCGCTGGCGGCGCAAGGGCATACTGTTGCTCCGAGTTCGCCGGACGACCTGATTGCCGCACTTTCTGCGGATATCAGCGACGGCATTTTCGACGGCAAGGCAGCGGGAACGCCGGTACCCTTGGCCAGCGCGGTCGAGTCCAAGCTCCGGATCAAACGGCAATCGCGGAGCACCGGCAAAGCTGCGGCGGCTGCCAGTGGCACTTTGTCTCCGACCGCGGGCACCACAGACCTGTTGCTGGCGCTCGGCACTTATATCACCTCAGGCTCGGCGATCACGACTGCGGGGGTCACCTCGACGGATGTCTCCGTGCTTGAATCGGGAATCTTCGGCGGTGTGTCGGCCTGTTCCTGCACGCCATCCTCGGTAGGTTTGCTGGCCACCAGTTCGGGCGCAACGACGAGTTATTCGGTCGCCGGCCGTCAGTACTTGATCGTGGCAGGACGCCAACAGGGCGTCGTGGTCATCGATATCACGGACCCGACCGACAAAACTCCTCCTATCAATGCATGGCCGTCGATTGCGTCGAGCACGTTTGCGGGGAGCGATGTCGGCGGTGTGATTGCGGTGACCGGTTTGACCGGGCATCCGCAGGTGATCGCCTTCGCCTATAACAGCACCACCGTCTCAGTGCTGAACCTGGATACGCTGATTACCGGCAATCCTGCCGTTGACACAACCACCGGCCTGCCAACCGACAATCCAGTGGACCTGACGGCTACGCTCACGCTGACAGCAACGAACCCAGTCGAGTTCAGCGGCGGAAGCGCCTTCATCGCCGGGGGTATTCCGGATAATGGGCGCGGCGGTGTGTGGCTGGATACCGCTGACGGGTATGGGCTGCTGAAGCTAAGCTCCCTGACCGCGGGCACGACAACCGTTTCCCTCTCCACCCTGCTTCCAGTCGAAGACCCCAATGAGATTGTGGCGGAGAACATGGGAGGAGATATCGGGAACAATCAACTGCTGGGAGGAAACTACGGGGGCATCCAACTGGTTGACCTAACGAAGGGGAAGTCCTACTACGCGCCCACATCCACCGTTAATACGATTCTTTCCGGGTTCTCCGGCGACTTTATCGACGGCGATTCAGTCGACGGAAGTTTGCGAGTGGGGATTCTCACTTCCGAGGACAGGAACTCGGCCGGTTTCCTGAACCTGGCGACGGTCACGGAAACGGATGCTTCCCCGACCGCGGCCGGCACGCTCAACATGCTCACCCCAGCTGCGGGCGGACTGGTGCAAGTGGTGCTGGGGACGACCGGCGGTTACGGCGGCGGCGGCCCGGTACTGTCAGGATCGGCGGTTGACAAGACCTCTCACCTGGCACTCTTCATGGCCGGCTACTCGACCGATATGGCGGTCGGGCAACTCCAGGATCCCTCAACCGTGGCGGCAGGGGCGACATGGAACGGGCTGAGCGACTGGAGCTACTTCAATCTGAATACCTCGGCGGAGCTTGCCGATTATGGGTATGCCACCGATCCGCACTCCGTCGGTGTGGTCATCAACCAGACAACGGGAACACCATTTGGGTATCTTTTCGATGGATCGACCGATCAGGGAATTGTTCAGATCGATCTAGCGAACTTCCTCGCGCTGCCGCGCCAGGGTACGACCGGCGACGCTGCCCATCAACCGGCCGGCGATCCAGGCGCAATTACCTCGTCGAATGGAGTCGTCGTCCTGCAGGAGTTCACCTGGACGAACCCGACAACTCCCATCTCGGCCGTCAAGAAGAAGACCGCGGAGGAGTTGCCAAACCAGCCGATGGTGACACCCATCAAGAAGTAAGTCTCCGAGTTTCTCCAGGTCCGCCGGGTATGGCGGACCTGGAGAGATAAGTTTGCCTGCAGTAGGTCTCAGGCTTGCTCGATTGTCTTTCTGAATTGGTTCTCATCCAAATGGAGTAGTTGTGACTCGACCGGCCCTCAAACGATACCTGGCAAGGATGAGCTTGCTCCCCGCCTTGACGGTGGCGTTTTGCGCCTATGGCGCGGCGCAGGCCAAGACAGCAGATGCAGCCGACCAGGTGTGCTTTCGCCCGGCGGAGGGCGCGGTGGTGAAAGACCCCCCTGAACTCAAAAGCCGTCACGGGAGACTGGACCTCACTCTCGAATTCAAGAGCGTACCGGATAGCGGTGGAAAGACGCGGTACTGCTTTGTTTCGGATCATGGTGTCGAGTCGCCGACGCTGCGTCTCTCTTCAGGCGATCAGCTTTCCATTCACTTCAAGAACGAGATGGCGCGGACATCTTCCGCGGAGCAGATGCCGGGCATGACTCGGCCAAAGGCCGAAGCCGCTGCGGATGCGGGTTGCGCCGGAGTGATGACCGGATCGTCAACCAACCTGCATTTTCACGGGCTGGCGCTGCCGCCGGTCTGCCACCAGGATGAGTCGACGCAAACGCTGATCAATCCTGGCGAAAGCTTCGATTACCAGATGCAAATTCCACCGGGTAGCCCTTCCGGGCTCGACTGGTATCACCCTCATGCCCACGGACTCAGCGGCGTCCAGGTGCAAGGGGGCGCGTCAGGGGCGCTGATCATTGAGGGCATCCAGGCGAGGGTGCCTGCACTGGCCTCTCTGCCGGAACACACGTTCCTCCTGCGAGACCAGCTCCTGCCACGAGATACAGCCAACGCGACCAGCCCGCTTGTTCCATCATGGGACGTCTCGATCAACTATGTTCCTGTCCGGTTTCCGGACTATGCGCCCGCTACCATCGAGGTGAGGCCGGGTGAGCGGGAGTTTTGGCGCTTTGTCAATGCGGCCGCGAACACCATCTTTAGCCTGCAAGTGGTGACGGACGGGGTCGCGCAACCGCTGGAGGTCTACGCCGTGGACGGCATGCCGCTGGCGAAGGCGCCGGTGGCGCAGAGCTCGCTATACCTTCCGCCCGGCGCGCGTGTGGAATTCGTGATGAATACGCCTCTCCTGGGTCAAACCGCCCAGTTGGTGACCCAGAAGGTCGACTCCGGCCCGACGGGCGACAGCGCCCCGGCGCGTCCGCTGGCCAATATTGTTGCTCGCCACGCGGCGCGGGAGAGCGAGGCGGGTTCTGATCATCTCGCCAGCAACGCACTCAATGCTGCCAGTGAGATCGAAAGCAGCGGGTTGCCGGAGCTGAAGCCGGTGCGGACGCGGATGCTCTATTTCTCACAGAACGGGAATGGTACGGAGGGCGGAGCGGGTGGAGCGACGAAGTTTTTCATCACGCTCGTCGGCCAGCCTGTGAAGCAGTTCGATATGTCGGCGCCCCCGAACATCATGGTCCGGCAAGGCACGGTCGAAGATTGGGTGATCCAGAACCCGACCCCCGAGGACCATATCTTTCACATCCACCAGATACACTTTCAGCTGGTGGCAGTGAACGGGGCGCCGGTAGACGACCCGACCCTGAGGGACACGATTCGCGTGCCGCACCAGGTCGGAAGGACGCCGATCTCAAGCGTCAAACTTCGTATGGATTTCCGCGATGCCAATATCGCCGGCAAGTTCGTCTACCACTGCCACATTCTCGATCATGAAGACAAGGGAATGATGGGATCGGTCGAGGTTCTTCCGGCTAATTCTGACGCGGTAAGCTCTTCGGGCGCCCAGACGCCGGTGTCTCTGGGGAAGCGATCGTCTGCCTCCCTAAGCTCCGCGATGGCGCCGAATAAATAGTGCCGGATGCGATCGTGCCGACAGCTTTTTACCTTGAAGGGGCGAGCAGATCGCGGACTTGCTGAATGGGAAGATCTTTCCAATGGTTGCTGTAGTTGTCGAGCGTACAGAGGCTTCGCGCTTCCATGCGATCGATGTAGAGTGTGCCCATGAGGTGATCGATCTCATGCTGCAGAATGCGAGCGCGCCAGCCTGAGGCGTGGATTGTTTTCGGCCGGCCCTTTTCGTCGAGGCATTCCACGGTCACGGAGCTGGCGCGCACGACCAGCGCCGTGAGGCCGGGGACGCTCAAGCATCCTTCAAAAAAATCTGCGTCAAGCGGCGAGTCCAGTGTGAGCCGGGGATTGATGATGACCTGGAAGGGAACTGGCCGGCGCTGCCTCTGGTCGAGCACCTCCGGCCGTATGTCCTTCATGTATTCGGGCTTGTCTTCAATGACGGCAAGTTGAAGGCCGATGCCAACCTGGGGCGCGGCGAGGCCAACGCCCGGAGCCTTGTGCATGGTTTCGCGCATGCCGGCGATGAGCTGCTGGATCTCGACCGACAAAATTTCCTCACGTGTCAGAGTGCGAGCGACTTGCCGCAGCACTGGTTCTCCGGCGGATCGAATTTCGAGGGGCTTGGCTGTCATTGTCTCTGTGCTCCGATCCGAGCGGAGGTTAATCTCTAGAAGCCGGCTCTCTACGATGCGACAGGCTCTGCGGGCGCGAGGAAGGTACGCTGATAGGCATTAGGTGCTGGGCTTGCGTATTTCCTCCTCAGTAGAGCCCGACGCGGGTTTCTTCGGCCATATAGTCGACGACTTTGCAGAGGTCCCCGGTCTGCTCGAACCTGCGGAGCTGCCGGTCGGCCCCGGTGCCCATTTCCAGGATCTTGCGGACGTAGTTGATCTCCTCGCGGCTATTCAGGCCGTCGACGACGTCATCGACGAACTCCAGATATTCGCGGATCAGGTCGCGTTCGTCGACTTCCTGCTCTTTGCCGAAGTCGATGAGTTTGCCGTCCAGGCCATAACGCACGGCCCGCCACTTGTTTTCCATGAGGAGAGCCCGGGAGTAGCGGCGAAAGTCCTGGTTGCGAGTATGGAGCTGGTGCAGCTTCGCGGCGGTCGCCTGGATGAGAGCGGCGATGGCGAGGGTCTCCTCCGCACGCATCGGCAGGTCACAGACACGCACCTCGACGGTGTCGAAGAAGGGATGAGGACGAATGTCCCACCAGATTTTTTTGGCATTGTCGAGGCAGTTGGTCTTGATCAGCACGTTGACGAAGTTTTCATACTCGCTATAGCTCGAGAATTCGTCGGGAATATTGGTGCGGGGGAACTTGTCAAAGACCTTGGCGCGGTAGCTCTTCAGCCCAGTCTTGTCGCCTCGCCAGAACGGCGAGTTGGTGGAGAGAGCGAGGATGTGCGGGAGGAAGTAGCGCAGCGAATTCATGACGCGAATCGCGGCTTCGCGATCTTCAATGCCGATGTGGACGTGCAGGCCGAAGATGAGGTTGGCGCGGGCGACGGACTGCAGGTCCTCGACGACCCGGCGATAGCGCTCGTCGGGATAGATCTCCTGCTTGCGCCAATCGGCGAAGGGGTGGGTCGCGCCGGCCACCAGCAGCAGACCGTTCTGCTCGGCGAGCTGGATCATCTGACGGCGCAGATCGAAGAGGTCTTCGCGGGCTTCTTTGATGGTTGGGCAGATCTGGGTTCCCACTTCGACGACAGACTGGTGCATCTCGGCTTTGACGCGCTCTTCCAGGCGCAGCTTGCCCTGGGCCAGCATCTCGGTCGCGATGTGCGAACGCAGATCGCGGCTGACAGGGTCGACGGTCTGGTATTCCTCTTCGATCCCGATGTTGAAGGTTGGCTGCATGGTTCGACTGTACCTCGTGCGGGGACTGATAGCGGAGTGCGTTGCTACAGTTTTATTCGGAGGGAGTCTTCGAGGCAAGCCGATTCGATTTGCGGTAGTGATCAAAATTGACCACTACCCGAATTGCTGAGGGTGAGGAAATCGCCTTCGACCTCCTCGCGCGCCAGGCGATGCTATTTGACAGCGAGGGACCCTACCGTATTTTTGCCGCCGGCTTGCTTGCCGGAAACTTTCGTTTTGGGCGCGGCCTTTCTAACAGCCTTGGGAGAGGCTGAAGCGAGATAGGCTCCCCAATGGAAGTCGGAGACCGAGGGGCCCTTCTTCGCCTTTTTGATGGCGAGGTCTGCCATGGCTTGCACGATCCACTCGAAGCTCTCGGCGCCAACGGAATGGAGGTCGGCATCGGGGGCGGGATTCATGAAATCGATGGCATACGGGACGCCATTCTCGACAGCAAATTCGACCGTGTTGAGGTCATAGCCCAGGGCTCTGCAGAGAGTCAGCGAGTCCTTTTCGACCCGTTTCAGCAGTTTCTTGTCGTACGCCGGGGGATGGAGCAGGTACCGCTCGGCGTGAGGACGCCGCGGGTCGTAGGGCATGATCCGGACTTTTTCCTGCCCGACCACGTAGCAGCGGAAGTACTCGTTGAAGTTCACGGCTTTCTGGTAGAGCATGCAAAGATCCCGGCTGCAGTCATAGGCGTGAAAGAATTCGTGAGGGTTGTGAACGTGATAGACGTCTTTCCATCCTCCTCCGTCGACCGGCTTTAAGAACGCCGGGAAACCGATGTACTCAAACAAGGCGTTCCAATCGAGCGGATACGCGAGATTGCGCATGGAGCGCTCGTTGGTGCCAGGAGGGAAGTGCTTGTGCGGCAGGATGGCCGTCGGGGGTACCGCAACGCCAAGTTTATCAGCGAGTGAATAGTTGAAGAACTTATCGTCAGCTGACCACCAGAAGGGGTTATTGATAACGATGGAGCCGTTGAGAACGGCATGCTTCAGCAGGGCGCGATAGAAAGGAATGTCGTGAGAGATGCGGTCGACAATGACGGAATAGACCGGCGGTTTTGCGAGTTGGACGGCGTCGGTATGCACGAATTCCGCCGTGATGCCGTCGATATCCATCGAGTTGATACGCTCAACCAGTGCGCCGGGGAAGGTATTTTCCATGCCGAAGAGAACGCCGATCTTTTTCACAAGATTCCTCTTTTGCGGATGAAGTCGTGTTCCTGGTGCAATTCTCAGAGCATCGCCGTTGACTCGGGATGTCTAAGCCCACCTTAGCCCAGATTGCTTCCAGCTTGCAAAATGAGCGCGTGGAAATCGATGAGTCTCTGCCTGGTTGCCGGTTCCATACCTCCCGAACTTGCGATCAAAACGTACGAAAAGCCGACCTGGGCCGGCTTTTCAAGAGTTTATATCGTGCGGCAGAGTCCACCGGTTGCTGCGATTCTCCTTGGCCGGCGGCAAGCGGAGGAAATCGCGAAAACCCGCTCCTCTGCCCCACAGACTTCCCCGGCGTCACAAGCCCGGGTCGTTCCCGCAAGGGCCAAACCGCAACCACTCGCTGTACAAAGTGATGCTTGTCGAGCGCCGCCGGTTGGCCTTGCGGCCGGGCTGGGCCGTCGTTCTGGCGGATCGAATCGTGCGAATCATGGAGAGACTCCTCTGCGGAGACTGCGAAATCCGCGATACTCTAACGAGGACACTGCCGCCCCGTCGGCCTCCCAAGGAGACCCATCCGCGAAATGAGCATGCCTCTCTCGCCCCAAGCTCAGACCATTCTGGGTACTTCGTTTCCGCCTGAGTTCGCGCAGGGTGCGCGCAGCGCGATTGAGACATGCCTGCGCATCCAGCCGGATGAGAAGGTCACCCTGATTACCGATCAGGCGACGGCGGCAATCGCTGGCTCGCTGGCCGCCGAACTGGACGCGAAAGGCTGCCGGTGGGATGGCTTTATTCTGGAAGATCTGGCGCCGCGACCGCTGATCGAGATGCCGGATGCGGTGCTGCAGGACATGGAGACGTCGGACATTAGCATCTTTGCCGTCCTGGTGCAGAGAAACGAGCTGCGATCCCGCATGCAGATGACGAGCGTGGTCAATCGGCGGCGCATGCGCCATGCGCACATGGTCAATATCACGCCGCAGATCATGTGCGAGGGGATGCGGGCCGACTTCCACCTGGTCGATCGGCTGAGCCAGAAGATCATGGGGAAGGTACAGGGGGCGAGCTATATCCGGGCCACCACGGCAGCCGGCACGGATATCCGCGCCGATCTGAACGCCGGATACAAGTGGCTCAAGACCTCAGGCATTATTTCGCGGGACAAGTGGGGCAATCTTCCCGGCGGCGAGATTTTTACGACGCCCGGCGAGGTGAACGGCAGGTTCGTGGTGGACGGGGTGGTCGGCGATTACCTTTGCGCCCGGTACGGGCTGCTGGAAGCGACGCCGCTGACCATCGAAATCCAGAAGAACCGCATCCGCTCCTGCCGCTCCGACAATGCGGAATTACAGGAGGAGTTCTGGTCTTACACCCATACCGATGAGAACTCGGACCGGGTCGGGGAATTTGCCATTGGGACCAACCTCGGCATCGACCGGGTTATCGGCAATATTCTGCAGGACGAGAAGTTTCCGGGTATTCATATTGCTTTTGGGAATCCGTACGGCGAACACACCGGAGCGGAGTGGAGTTCCTCGACCCACATCGATGTTGTGGGTCTGCGATTTAACATCTGGGTTGGCGCTGCCGATGGGGAAGAACAGATCATGCGGGATGGGCAGTTCCTGATCGAGCCTTGATCTTCGGGCCTCAGGCTGGGCACGCTTTGGAGACGATCCGGTGAAGACTATTGCCAGCCGCGTTGTGTATCAGAACCGGTGGATGACCGTTCGCGAAGACAAGGTGGAACGGATGGACGGCTCCCCGGGAATCTACGCGGTGGTCGAGAAGGCGACCGCGGCGATGATTATCCCGTTAGTGGGCTCTATCGCGGATGGATATCTTTACCTGATCGAGCAATTCCGGTACCCGGCAGCCGGCCGCTTTCTGGAGTTTCCCGCCGGCGCGTGGGAGGACAATCCCGACGCGGCTCCGGTCGACCTTGCGCAAGGCGAACTCCGGGAAGAGACCGGACTGGCGGCGGGAAGGCTGGACTACATCGGCTTCCTCTATTTCGCCTATGGCATCAGCAACCAGGGCTTCCACCTGTACCTGGCGACCGGGCTTGTGCAGGGTGACGCCACTCCCGAACACACAGAACAGGACCTGGTGGTCAAGCGGGTGAGTGTCAAAGAATTTGAGGAGTTGTGCCGGGATAACGTCATCCGCGACTCGGCTACCATTGCTGCCTGGGCGCTTCTGAAAGCGCGGCAGCATTTGCTATGACTGTTCTGACCGTGACCAAACCGATACGATGGCAGCATAGAAGCTGTGGTAGACAGGCCTTCAATTTCTTATGCTAGAACGTCTCAAATCTGACGCAGTACCGCTCGACTCTCCTGGCCGGAAAAAGCCCCTGAAAGTTGCAATCCTGGGCTTTGGCACGGTGGGCCGCTCGGTCGCCCGCATCTTGTGCGACCTGCAGCCGGAATCGCTGGAACTCACACATATCTTCAACCGCAATGTAGCCCGCAAGCGCGTGGACTGGCTTTCCTGCCCGGTCGAGTGGTCGGAGGACGCGGAGCGCGTGCTCGCTTCGGACGCTGACATTATCGTTGAACTTGCCGGGGGGCTGGAGCCGGCAGGGCGATGGGTGAAGCGAGCGCTCGAAGCGGGAAAATCAGTTGTCACCGCGAACAAGAAGCTGGTTGCGGCGCAGGGCATCGAACTGGAAGCGCTGAGCCGCCGTCACGATAGCCTGCTGTTCTACGGAGCGGCCGTTGCCGGGGGCATTCCGGTGATTCCAGGCTTGCAGCATGGACTCTCGGGCGATGCATGCCACCGGATCGAGGGCATTTTGAACGGCACCTGCAACTTCATTCTCAGCAAGATGGAGGCGGGCGCGGAATTTTCCGAAGCGTTGGCCGAGGCGCAGATGATGGGCTTTGCCGAGGCCGATCCGACGGAAGATGTGGCCGGCCTGGATGCGCGGGCGAAACTGACGATTCTGACCCGCATCGCTCTGGGGGCGCAGATTGAGCCGGAGGAAGTACCGGCCGGCTCGATCGCACCGATCGCGGCCATCGACTTCGCCTACGCTCATGAACTGAAATGCACCATCCGGCAAATTTCTCGCGCCCAGATCTCGACCGACGAGGCCGGCGGCCTGCAGGTGCGGGCTACGGTCGGGCCGATGCTGGTGCCCCAGGCTTCTCCGTTTGCCTGGTCGCGCGGAACGGAAAACATGGTCATTGTGACCGGGAAATACGGGGGGGATACGGTGTTTTCCGGCCATGGGGCTGGAGGACACCCGACTGCGGTCGCGGTTGTCTCTGATCTGCTGGCGATTGCGCAAGGATCGAAGGCGCCACGCCTGGCCAGCCAGAGGGCGAGCGTGACCGGCGACCTGCTGCTGCGGCACTACATTCGGTTTATCGTCAGAGACCGTCCGGGCATCGTGGCGGAGATCGCCGGCGGTTTGGCGCGGCAGGGGATCAACATAGGAGCGCTCCTGCAGCGTCCAGGGTACCCGGAAGACCACCTGCCCTTCGTGGTGACGGTCGAACCCTGCGCTACCTCTGCCCTGAAACGGGCACTCGAGGAGATCAGCCGCCTGGATTGCCTGATCGAGCCTCCGCTCGACCTCCAGATCCTGGAGCCGGAGCCGGGCTCTGGAGTGAGCGTCAAGGCCTGATCCGCCGTCGAATGTACACTGCAACCCGTCCAGTTTTTTAGAGGGTCGCGCCGAGGGGGTCCGATGCTACGGAACGACTGCTCCGCTTCAGAACGGGTGAGGCGGCCTGTCTGGCCGGAGCTGTCGATTCGCGCACGATGAATTTCGGCTGCAGCACAATCTCGGGCACGAATTCCCGGGTGGAGTTTCCGATGCGTTCGAGCAGGATGCGAGCGCCCTCCCGGCCCATCTCTTCAAGCGGTTGCTGTACGGTGGTGAGGCTCGGCGTGTGGTACGAGGCTCCGAGGATGTCGTCGAAGCCGATGACCGAGACATCTTCGGGGACACGCAAGCCGGCGTCCCGGAGGGCGCGAATGGCGCCGATCGCCGCGATGTCGTTGAAGCAGAAAATGGCGGTAAAGTCGGTGGATCGGCGCAACAGCCCTTGTACCGGAACGTATCCCGACTCTGGGGAGCCGTTATTGGTTGAGACATGCAGCAGGAGTTCGGGCCCGGTGGGTATGCCGAAGCGTTGAGCGGCTTCGAGGATGGCGGCCCACCGGTACTCGGAGTCGGGAATGATGTCGGGTCCTTTCATCATGGCGATGCGACTATGGCCGAGGTCGCGCAAATGGGCCAGGGCAAGTTCCGCTGCCTTGCCGTGATCGACGATGAGGTTGCTGGCTCCTTCGGTGGGGGTATGGGCGGAGATCGCCACGACAGGCAGCGGAGTCTGGAAATTGACCGGGGTATTGAGCAGAAGAAAGCCGTCGACGGCGCGTTCCATCATCCTGCGGGGATATTCCCTGATGAGGTTGGGGTCCCAATAATGGCTGGCGGTGAAGTAGAAGTAATGCGCTTCGATCAGGGCGGCCTGCACCCCGTTCATCACCAGGGTAAAGTAGCCTTCGCTGAGGTCGGGCGCGAGTACGGCGATCGACATGCTGCGGCTCTGGCGCAGGGAGCGGGCAAAGTAATTGGGCCGGTAGTTGAATTTACGGGCCGCCTCGAGAACGCGTTCCCGGGTCTGCGCGGGGATGGACTTGGCCGCCGGAGAGTTGTTGAGTACCAGGGAGATGGTAGTCTGAGAAAGCTCGAGCAATGAGGCCAAAGTCTTCAGATTGACGCGCTCGCCATCTGAGCCAGGGGGCGTCTGTTGCTTCACCATAGCCGAGTTGTAACACGTTATGAATCGTTTTACCTCGTCCTTTTAGAGCGAGAACCAGCCGAAAACCGGGCACATCCATTCAGAATCCGAGGTTAACCTTTTAAAGTATGCGTTGCATTGTCACGGGAGCGGCGGGATTTCTTGGTTCGCATTTAACCCAGACCTTATTGGGTGAAGGCCATTCAGTGGTTGGAATCGACAATTTTTCAACGGGAAAAGCCGAGAACCTTGCCGAATTCCGCGATCACCGGGAGTTCGAATTTCTGGAGCACGACATTACCGTCCCGTTCGACATGGGAACCATCGATTACGTCTTCAACCTGGCCTCGCCTGCCAGCCCCGGCGAGTACATGCGGCTGGGCATCGAGACACTCATGGTCGGATCGCAGGGTACCCAGAATGCGCTGGAACAGGCAAGGAAATATGGGGCAGGGTTCCTGCAGGCGTCCACGTCAGAGTGCTATGGCGACCCGCTGGAACACCCGCAACGGGAGAGCTACTGGGGCAATGTGAATCCAATCGGCCCGCGGTCGGTCTACGACGAGTCGAAGCGCTACGCGGAGGCCTTGACTATGGCGTACCACCGCTACCATGGGGTGAACACGCATCTGGTCCGCATTTTCAATACCTACGGACCGAGATTGGGCGCGGGCGATGGCCGGGTTATCTCGAATTTTCTAGTCCAGGCATTGCGCGGAGAAGATCTTACTATCTATGGGGACGGACAGCAGACACGGAGCTTCTGCTATGTTTCTGATCTGATCGAAGGCATCCTGCGGCTCTCCCGATCGGATGAGCACCTGCCGGTGAACGTCGGCAATCCCATCGAGATGACAATTCTGGACTGCGCACGCGAAGTGCTTGCGAAGACCGGCTCGGCGAGCAAGCTTCGCCACGAAAAGCTCCCCCTCGATGACCCGACGCGCCGCCGCCCTGACATTTCGAAGGCGCAAACGATGCTCGATTGGAATCCAAAGATCGACCTTGCGACGGGACTGGAACTCTCGCTGCCTTATTTCCGAGGGGTGATCGAACAGGGAACCGGCAGCAGGAGCCGCTGACTGCGAAGGTCAGCTTGAGCGGCTAAGCTGCCTGGCTTCTTCAAAGATGGCCAGCATCCTGCGGGCTACCGGTCCAGGAAGATACGTTTCCCGGCAGACTTTCGAGGCTTGCAAGGCGAGTGCTTCCATGGCCTGGTGATTGGAGAGTAGCGGCGTCAGGCTTTTCTCAAGATCATCCGAGTTGGGAGCAGTTAGCACTCCGGCTCTTCCATCCGCCAGGATCTCCCGCTGAATCGGAGCATTGCTGGCCACGGGAATCGTTCCGGCGGCCATCGCTTCGAGGTACACCCAGCCGTAGCTTTCATGGTGACTTGGCATAAGCAACAGATGACTTTGCCGCAGGAGTTCCTGGATACGTCCTGGATCGAGTTCAGGGATGTGGCTCACGTTGGCCATACGCGGCAGGTCGACCGGGCCGTCAGAGAAGCTGCTGACGACGGTCAAGGCCAATCGGCGGGGCATTTTTGCGTCGAGCGACTGGAATGCGGACAGCACCTCCGGCAGGCCTTTACGGCGTGCCTCGCGCCCGACAAAGATCAGTCGCAGGGTCTCGGGCTGCTGGAATTTTGCCGCGATCGACGCTTCGCTCAGAGCCGTGAGATGGGGCAGAAAGAAGGGCAGCACGCGCATCTTTGCGATCGATTCTGGCATGTCGGCAGCCAGGCTTTCGACCGCGGCCTGAGAGTTCGCCGTCAGCAGGATGGATCTGGATGCGAGATCGCGTATTTTCTGTGTTACCGTCTCGATCTGCGCCAGCGAGAGTCCTGCTCGCAGGAGCCGGGAGCGATCGATGGCGCCGGTGTGAAAGATGACCGGCACCCTGCGCGAGTTCGTCGGGAAGGCGCCATAGGCATAGACCACGTCACTCGCGGAACGATGCAGATCGGAGCGGGAGAGCGTGGAGGAGAGCTCGCATTGCAAACCGATTGCCGCGGGCGATCCGCACTTTCTCGCGGCGATCCGGGCTGCATAGCGAAGATTGAAGGCGACCGTGCGCCACGAGGCACTTTCGCGATGGACCACTACGCCCGGCGTGAACTGCGGCAATTGGGTCAGCATCCGCAGGTATTGCCAGTCGGTATTGCCGGGGCGTAGATGTAGCGCGGGGCCGCTCAAGAAGACCCGAACCGGAGATGCACTCAAGCGAGTGCAGCCCGCGAGCGCATTTTTTGGGCCACGTCGCGGAGCTGGAAGAGCGGAACCGCCAACGCCAGGAGGATGAACATCATCGCCGCCGCCGCGCCGCCCTGGCGCGACGCGGTGATCATCGCGCCGTGCTGGAAGAGTAAAGCGGCAGCTGCGAAGCCGGCGAGAGACAAAGCCGCGAGACGGAAGAGGTATTGGAGATTGTGGCTTCCGAGTTGCGCGAAGAGATGCTGGTTGAGGCGAACGATATAAAAGAACTGAAAGAGTTCGATCGCCAGCCAGTCAACAAGAAAGCCGGTCACTCCGAAGTGGGCGACGGCGGGAATGGCCACGACCGCCATCACCAGGTAAGTCACGAACATCATCCGGGCAAGGCGCTCGTGGGTGTTGGTCGAAAACTGAAACTGGTATTTGTGCTCCTTGGCGCTCATCACGGTCGATACAGCGGCACAGGTAAGAAAAGGCCAAGGGGCAAAGAGTCCCGGCTTATGAAGCCACACAGTGAGCAGCAGCGGCGACGCGAGCAGCGCTCCCAGGTTGACGACCGGGATCAGAGCGAAGATAAGGCGCTCGGAATAATTGTAGAGACGTGAGAGATTGAGCCAGTCCCGGAGTCCGTAAAGGCGAGTGATCTCGGGACCTATAGATTGGGTCAGAGCCGCCAGGAGTGCGCGGGTCATCGAGAAGATGGTTCGCATAAGGGTGAAGGCCACGACCGCAACCGGACCTAACATGCGCTGCATGATCAAGACGGGCAGTTGGAAGGTGAGAAAGCTGCAGGAGAAGATCAGGGCGAAGTGGCCACTGGGTCGCAAGATCGGCCGAACCGCCGAGCCGTCCCAGTAGCGAAGGGAGGGGTAGATTTCCGGGGCTGTGCGGCGGAGATCGAGGAGCACCAGAAGAATTGCCGCTGGATAAATCAGGAATTGAGCGATGGCCAGCCAACCGAAATCGATGTGCAACCAGGCGAGAGCCGCGGTGGTTACCGTCACGGCCAGGCGCTGGGCGTTCATCCAGCCATAGCCGCGGTGGGCTTTGCCGACGACCATGAACGTGCCGGCCAGATAACTGAACGGAATGGAGGCGAGGATCTGCAGACTTAGAAAGTACAAAGCTACCGATGCCGTCCGATGGGGGATGTGGACCTTGATCAAGGCAGGGAGCGGGAGCGCAAAGATGCCAAGAGCAAGAATGGCGGCGAGGAGAGCAATGCCGATCAGCAGACGGAGAGCGGTCGACTGGCGCAGATGATAATCCATCAGATTGTCACGATGGTAGCGAACCGTCAGATCCTGATTGACGAAGGTTTGTATTCCAAAGTTGAGTGTGCTCAGGTAAGCGACGGCGGCAGAAAGAGCCAGCCACTCTCCATAGGAGGCGGTGCCATACTTATGGATGAAAACCGGGGGCAGTATCAATTGAGTCACAAGCGATACTGCATTTGACGCAGCCAATGCGGCGAGAACCTTTAGAGTACGCTCAAAGACAGCCATTCCATCCTTCGCTCATTTCAGCGACCTCGAGTTGCCTCCAGCCGGATGCGAGCCCTGGCAAACTCATTGTATAGCGGGAGCCCAGGGAGCGGCCTTTTCCGGAAAGGCGAGAAAGCTTGACTGGATTCTCCCTATGCGAATACTTTCTTTTAACAGCCCATTTCCACCGCAAGGTAACATAAACGACCAGACGAGCAGTGCAAATTCACATGGAATCGACCGAGTCTTGAACCTAAACACCAGACCTGCTGCTGTGCTTGTCTGCTTTTCAGATTTCCCGAAAACGGCAATATCGATGGTGCGCTGGCCTGCGGGTGGTTCATCTCCTTATCAGCTGAGGCGAGAGGTACGGCGCTCTGCCACGAACATCGGAGGCTCCCGGGAATGAAGCTCAAAGACCAACGAGTTCTAGTCTGCGGAGCCGGTGGATTCATTGGCGGTCACCTGGTGAAGGACCTGATATCCGCAGACATCCAGGTTGTGCGAGCAGTGGATATTAAGCCTGTCGCCGAGTGGCACCAATGCTGCTCAGCGACGGAGAACGTGGTCTGCGACCTGAGCGACCTGGACGCCTGCCGGCGCGTGACGCGGGGCGTCGATGTCGTCTTCCAACTGGCCGCCAACATGGGAGGAATGGGTTTCATTCACCACCATAAAGCTCTCTGCATGCTGAGCGTGCTCACGAACACTCACATGCTGATCGCCTCCCGGGACAGCGGGGTGAGGCGCTTCTTCTACTCCTCCTCAGCCTGCGTTTACAACGCCGAGAAGCAGAAGAACCCGGATGTGGTGCCGCTCAAGGAGGAAGACGCGTATCCGGCGCTTCCTGAAGATGGCTATGGATGGGAGAAGCTTTTCAGCGAACGGATGTGCCGTCATTTTCAAGAAGACTTCGGCCTGGAATCGCGCGTCGCCCGGTATCACAATGTTTACGGACCGATGGGCACCTATGACGGCGGCCGGGAGAAGGCGCCTGCGGCGATCTGCCGGAAGGTCCTCGAGGCCAAGACATCCGGGACGAACGCCATCGACATCTGGGGCGATGGCGAGCAGACCAGGAGTTTCACCTACATCGACGATTGCCTGGTAGGTACGCGCGCGATTCTCGAGAGCGACATCGAGGAGCCGATCAACCTGGGCAGCAGCGAACTGGTAACCATCAACCAGCTGGTCGACATCGTCGAACAAATTGCTGGCGTCACCCTCGACCGAAGCTATAGGCTGGATGCTCCCAAAGGGGTGAACGGGCGGAACAGCGACAATACCAAGATTCGCCAGTACCTGAACTGGGAACCGTCGATCGCTCTGTACGATGGAATGGCAAGGACCTATGAATGGATCGAATGCCAAATGATGGCGGTATCGCGGCGTTAGCCCCCGGTTCCGGGAAGGGGCGCCGTGCTGGCTCCCGCAGAATTCTCGGCATCGATTTTTTTTCGGGTGGAGCTGTCGAAGCCGTCGAGCGGATGCGCGATGGGGGACTGCTGGTCGTGCCGGCGGCTCCGGCGCTGAGCAACCTGCCGCGGAACACGAAGTACCGGGAAGCTTTATTACAGGCGGATATGGCCATTGCTGACAGCGCCTTCATGGTGATGGTGTGGAACCTGCTTCAGAGGGACAACTTGGGCCGTCTCTCCGGGCTCGAATATTTTCTGGAGCTGGTGAAAGACGAGGACTTCAGGAGTGCAAGCACGACGCTCTACATCATGGCCAGCGAGGAAAGCCGGGAGAGGAATATCGCATGGCTTCTTCGCCAGGGAATCCAGGTTGGAGCTGAGCAGGTTTATGTCGCTCCTTATTATGAGGACAAGATAGCCGATCCGGAACTGCTCGAAAGAGTTTTTGCGCTGCGGCCGCGACATATCGTGATCACCCTGGGCGGAGGAGTGCAGGAGTGCCTGGGCCTCTACATCAAACAGGCGGTCGATTACGCACCGTCGATCCATTGCATCGGCGCGGCCATTGCGTTTCGGAGCGGGGATCAGGTGTACATTCCGAACGTAGCGGACCGGCTGGCGTTGACGTGGCTGGTCCGCTGCATTTGGCGCCCGAAGACGTATGTACCGCGATACTGGGCCGCTCGCCAGTTGGCTTGGTTACTCTATCGATACCGGGCTGAGCTGCCCCCGGTGGTGAATGCCGACTCTGCCGTTCGCCCGGGCTCCTCGACCTCCGTTGCTTAAATCTCGCAACATTTCGAAACGTGCCGTGTTCCTGCTGTAAAGCGTGGTGCAGGATTGCGAATACAGCCTAATGTTTTCGAGGCTTCGGCTCGGCCCTGCCGGATGACCGTTCCTCACAGGATCTCCATTCCTAACAGAAGAGCCGGCGCAAGCTACCGGAGTCATGCCGTTCCGATGACGGAGGAAACGCTATGTCGCGCGGCTTCCGGTTCCCGGCAGAAGGTACCAATACATTTACGGAAAATGCATAACTCTTCGGCGCTCCAATGGTACACTTTGGGTGTTAACGATACAAAAGCCACCTTTCGATGGCGTAATAGCTCGACTTTTCCCCCGGACAAGACACGCACTCCACCAGTGTTCCGGTGACTGGTAAACCCAATCTGTAGAAGACCGTAGCTAACTCTCGCCGTTCGCCGTGAAGCCACGCGGCTTTGTTTTCGTCGACCGGCGTCTTGATCCTGATCCAGCAAGCTGACCAAAGGAGGGACTATCATGGCTAGCTCAGACTTGATTGGAGATCTTACGAGACATGACCGTAAGGCGAAAGTGGTGAGAATGGCGGCAACGGAGAGTGGTTCACGCAGGGCGGGACATGCAATTGTCTCCTCGGCGCTGATGATGACCTCCGACGTTGTGGCGGTTCTGCTTGCGCTGGTCGTTTCGCTCTACCTGGGTGCCCATCCTGCTTCGACGCCATACGGTCTCAGCCACCTGATTGCCGGCGTAGGCATCTCGACCTCGGGTGGTTTGGGGTACCTGGCCTGGTTCATCGTGACCCTCCTGGTGGTGAGCTGGCATTACGATCTTTACGGACCCTTACAGCTGCGCAGCGCCTTGCACGAACAGCGTATGACGGCGCAGGCGTGCCTGACCGCCGGCCTGCTGCTCTCGGGCGGGTTGTATTTGACTGAGGGGTACCATGTTTCGCGGTCCCTGGTGCTCTTCCTGGTTTGCTTTACGGCGGTCATTCTGTGTGCGCGACGGCTGGTTGCGCGAATGATCGTGTACCGGGAATATGAGCGCGGCGTGAATACCCGGAACCTCATTATTCTTGGATCCAACCACATCAGCGTGGCACTGAAGGAGCATGTTTCGCACCGGATCCACCTTGGGTATACCTTCCGCGGCTTTGTGAATCTTCCCGGGTCCACCACGGCGGCGAGCGAAGAGAGCTTGGGGGGGATTGACCAAATTCGTCAGATCGCCAAGCAGCATTTCATCGATGAACTGGTAATCGCCGAACCGTGCTCGGTCGACCAGGTTATCTCGATTCTTGAGGAGGCACGGGAGATCGACATCGATGTCCGTGTGCTGCCTGGCTACTACGAGTCGGTGACGGCGGATGCGCCCATTGAATATCTGGGAGATTTTCCGGTGGTAGCGCTGCATCGCGGCCATGTTCCTGTCTTTGCGCTGGCGCTCAAGAGGGTGTTCGATATCGCCCTGTCGCTTGGGGCGCTGATTGCCGCCGCTCCGATCATGATTGCGATGGCGATTGCAATTCGGCTCGAGGATGGCGGCCCGGTCTTTTATACCTCGGAGCGTGTGGGGAAGAAAGGCACCGTATTCCCGTGCTACAAGTTCCGCTCCATGGTGTTGAATGCGGAGCAGATCAAGGCCCAGCTTGCAGCCCAAAATGAGCGCGCGGGTATCTTATTCAAGATGAAGGACGACCCCCGGATCACCAGGGTCGGTAGATTCCTGCGTAAGTACAGCCTGGATGAGCTTCCGCAGCTCTTTAACGTTCTCCAGGGAGATATGAGTGTCGTTGGTCCCCGGCCGCCGATCGCGAGCGAAGTGGCAAAGTATGAGATCGATCATTTCCGGCGGCTGGAAGTGCTTCCCGGTCTGACCGGCCTGTGGCAGGTGAGAGCTCGCCAGGATCCGTCCTTCGAACGCTATATCGCGCTCGATACGGCGTATGTGGAGAACTGGAGTTTCTGGCTGGACCTGAAGATTATCCTGCTGACGGCGAGTGCGGTGATGCGCGGCACCGGAGCCTGATCTCCTGAGTGGGCCCGGGACAGGCACTCATGCTGCCAAAATCATTTGCCCTCCGGCAGGGATCAAGTTTTCGGGAACGGCAATTCCTTTATTGGCAAGATGCAAGTTCCACTCCAGCCCTGCAAAGATATTTCCTGAATTGCACTGAAAACGCTTCCCAATCGTTGAATCCAGATGCGATACTTTGTTGCGGTTGATCGATTGTGGTTTAGGCGCACCTAGGGCAACAGGCTCCCGGTCGTGAAGCCTCTGCAAGTGGTCGGTTCGTGAAGGATCCGCTTGTCTCCCGAGGTCCTGTTCTAAGGACTGCGTCGGGGGCTGACGGCATCTGCGGAGGAGAGATGCACGAGGTTTTCGCATCGTACGTGAGTTGGTCCGCTACCCTATATTCCTGGGCGCGTACTGTGGTCGGAATCGTACTTTGGTTCTGGGTTTTGAGCGGTGCGGTCTTCGCACTTCGGTTTCTAGCTTTTGTGTTACTGGACAGGAACAGAGATTCCTCTCCGCTGGCTGCGGGGTCATCCGCGATGCCGTTTTCTATCGATCGTTTCAAGGATGCTTCCGTCCACGATTCTTCGCATGAATAGTGGCTGTGCAAAGTCCTTTGCCGTCCTGCTCTGTCCGCCTTTGGAAATAATTCTCGGACGCCATGTGTAGCGACTTCGGCCGCTGCACATGGTCTGCGCTGCGGCTTCACTGGGTTTGTTCTTAGCATTCCACGCCACATCGAACCATCCTCTTCAAGTGACGGATCCGGCCTGGTGTCTGCTCAGCCGCCAGGTGTCTTTTGCAGATCGGGTCAGGCGAGACGCCCGCCGTTTGTGGATAACGCGCGGAATTGGAGCCGGCATCCCATCGCAAATGACCAATCCCATAGATGCAGGTAAGTATTCCGTTCAGCACAATCGAGAACAAAGCCGCTTCGAAATCGGAAGCAATGGATCCATGGCCGTGCTGGAATACAGACTTTCCGCGCAGGATATGCTCATGACTCACACGGAAGTTCCCGTTGCCCAGCAAGGGAAGGGTATTGCCGGCGAGCTCGCGAAAGCAGCTCTGAACTATGCGAAATCACACAAGCTGCGAGTGATCCCGCGCTGTCCTTTCGTCGCCAGCTACATCGAGCATCATCCCGAATATGCTGACCTCGTCGCGCCGGTTCCGGGGGAGAGATCCTGACCGCTGGCCCGTGTTGAGTGGCTTGGTTCCGGCCTCTTTGTTGGGCGAGAAGCGTTTGGTGATTTACCTTCGCCCATGTAAAGTTCATACGAAGTGGGGTTCGTTACTCAATCGCGAAAGAGGACCGTATGAGAACCAAATTGTTAGTGGGTTTGCTGATGTGTGGTCTGGCACTCTCCGGGTGCAAGTCAAAGACGGCGGAGAACGCCGCTCAGCCCCCAGACCAATCGCCGGCAGCGCCGGCCCCGGCACCCGCACCTGACCAGGCTGCCGCACCAACGGCAGCAACGTCTTCGGCGGCTACAGCGCCAGCTGCAGGAACTGCGCCGGCTGCGGAAGCTCCGGCGCCAGTAGCGGAAGCTCCGGCGCCAGTAGCGGCAGCAATACCACCCCCGCCGCCACCGGTACTTCCAGCGGGCACGAACCTGACGGTGCGGCTGGCAAGCCCCCTCGGTTCAAAGAGCAGCCATTCGGGCGATGTCTTCCAGGCGACGACGACCAGTTCGCTTCGCATCCACGGCAAAATCGTCGTGCCGGCGGGCTCGACGGTGAGCGGCGTCGTGGTAGACGCAAAATCGCAGGGACGGATCAAAGGACAGGGAGAGCTGGACCTGCGCCTTACGTCCATTAACGTCCACGGCCGCTCCTATCCACTTGAGACTGCCGTTGTCGATCAGACTGTAAAAGGGAAGGGCAAGCGGACTGCGGTGACCACCGGCGGTGGCGCCGGCCTGGGCGCGCTCATCGGCGGCCTGGCGGGTGGTGGCAAAGGGGCTTTGATCGGATTGGGAGCAGGCGCGGGCGCCGGCCTGGCTGGAGGCGCTTTCACAGGGAACAAGCAGATTGAACTTCCTGCCGAGACTCCTGTGACCTTCACACTGAGTGCTTCGCTGCGGCTGTAATTCGCCGCGAAAAAGCGTCAAAGAAGAGCGCCTAGAGAATGCCTTGAACCGGATTCTCCGGGCGTCCTCATTTTAAACTTACGCGAGGATTACTGAAGTCGAGCCGAGATGCTGGTTGATCAGCTTCGCCACTAGGTCGCGGAAACCCATGTTGTCTTTGGGCAGAATGAAGTCTGCGGCATCCTCGGACCAGTCGAGTTTGAAGCTGGTGGAAAGCGCAGAGATCCAGATCTGTCGAACCGGGGTATTGGGTGTAATGACAAACTTGCCTGGCGGCTCGTCGAAGAGGATATTCAACGCACCACTGTTTTCCTCTACTTCGAACTCGCCGCCCTCTTCGGCGGTGATCAGGCTTTTCTTCAGGCGGTCCAAGGCGACATCGGCATTGCGGCGAAAATTCAGCTCATCCAGCATGCCTTCAGTGTAGCAAGCCGGGCAGCGCTGCCCGGAAGAAGGATATGCGGCTCAAGTGGACGCGCAAAATGGCAGCGGACGGCATCGCTCGCTTAAAAAGGAATGTCGTCGTCGGTGATCTCGGTGTGAGCATAGTCGTCCTGACCGCCCGAAGAACGCTGGTCGAAAGAGGCTGTGTTTGAAGACGAGGAGCTGCCGGAGCGGGAATAACTTCCGCTGCCGCTTGCTTCGCCTTCGCCGCGCCCGGAGAGGAGAGAGAGGTCTCCGACCACAATTTCCGTGCGATAGACTTTTTTGCCGCTTTCCTTGTCATCCCAGGAGCGGGTCGTGATGCGGCCCTCGACATACAGCTTCGAGCCCTTCTTCACATAGTCGCGAACGATCTCGGCAAGTTTGGCGTAGGCGACGAGGTTGTGCCACTCGGTGCGCTCCTGCCACTCGCCGCCCTTGTCTTTGTAGCGCTCGGCGGTGGCGATGGAAAAGTTCGATACTCCCTGACCGCTGGGAAGCATTTTGAATTCCGGCTCTTTGCCGACATTGCCTAACAGGATTACTTTGTTGACGCTCTTTGCCATGCTGACTCTCTTTTCGGTTAAAGGAGAGAATAGCAGAAACCGGCGCGCCGGTGGTTGCTGCCTAGCTTAGCCTCTCGCGGCGCTTCCTGAGCCACTTCAAGGCGCCGAGCAGGAAGAGCATGAAGCCGAAGGGCAGACACATCATGGTCACGATGAGCGCCATCCAGCCGCTGTTCGTGTGTGGGCCCTGTGGGCCAATGCCGCCGAAGATGGTCCTGGTGAGCAGGGCGAAGACGAGGCCGGTGCCGAGGGTCAGGCCACCCCACCGGAGTAGTTGGGAGGTTCCATCGTCGGGCGGTGCGTTGGAGGGCAGATCCGCCTCCAGTTCCGGCCCAGGCCGTCGCATAGGATTCCCAGATACCGGAGCCGGTTTTTTCATTGGTACGGGCTGTAGCGCTGGTGACAATTTCTGTTCCTTTTCCCCGTTCCCAGCTAACGAGCCGCAGCAAGCATGGCGAAGACGACGACGCCGGTGACGGAGACATACAGCCAAATGGGAAAGGTGAACCGAGCGATTTTCCTGTGCCTGGCAAAGCGCCCGCTGAGGGAGAAGAAGAAGGTGATCAGCACCATCGGCAGTGCAACCACGGAGAGGAAGACATGGCTGATCAGGATGGTGAAGTAGACCGGGCGCAGGAGACCGTGACCGGCGTAGTGCGAGTCGCCGTGCAGAGCATGGTTGGTGATGTAGCTGACAAGGAAGATGGAGGAAAAGACGAAAGCCGTCATCATGGCGGCACGGTGCGCGGCGATCCGTCTACGACGTATGTAGAAGAATCCGATGGTCAGGGCAATCGCGCTCAGGCCATTGAGCAGGGCGTTCAATGCCGGGAGAAAGGTGAGCCTGGCAGCGAACTCCGCCGGGGCATGATGGACGTAAAGGAGCCAAAGAAGAAAGAGGGTCGCGATGGCACTGACGGCGATAATCGCGGAAATGGAGAGCCCGGTAGGGGACTCGTCGATCGGCCGGCGGCCCGGACGCGTAGTGGCGGCTTGCATTGGTCTCTCTTCCTAGGCTGCGGGTTTGTGGGTTCGGCGGTTGACGATCGCCCAGGATGCCGCGAAAGTCAGCAAACAAAATCCAAGGGTGACTGCCAGGTTGGCCGGCAACGGGAACTCCGTGGCCACGGTCGGGAAGAGCGCGTTGCGGAGGGCGTCGACGCCGTAGCTGAGGGGATTGAGACGCATGAGGAGCCGCAGCCAGCCCGAGGCTCCACTTGCCGGGAACAAGGCGCCTGAGAGCATCCAGAGCGGTAGCAGGATGATGTTGACGATCGCGTGGAAGGCCTGAGTGGAGTCCATAGGCCAGGCAACTGCAAAGCCCAGGGCCGTGAGTTCAAAGCTAATCATGACGATGGCGAGAATGCTCAAGCCCACCGAGGCAAACGTAGGGTGAACACCGACGAGTGGAGCGAAGACGAGAAAGATGATCCCCTGGATCGCGGCAAGAGTGGCGCCGCCCAAAACTTTGCCGAGTACGATTGCGGAACGGCCGACCGGGGCGGCGAGGACGGACAAAAGGAAACCTTCGTTCCGATCCTGGATCAGCGACATCATGCTGAAGATAGCGGTGAAAAGAACGATCATGGCGATCGAGCCGGGAAAGAAATAGCCGAGGTAATGGCCCGATCCGGCGGCGGAAGCGCCTGGCGAGTGAAAGCTGCGTGCAAAACCCGAACCCAGAACCAGCCAGAAGATCAGCGGCGAGGCTATGACTCCAACGACTCGGGCCTTTTGCCGGTAAAAACGGACAATCTCCCGTTGCCACAAAGAACAAGCGGGCAGCCAGATGCCGGGCGTCGCGATTGCGGTGGCCGGCGGAGCGGTTGCGGTCAGCGTTGCCATGTCAGTGTTCCTTCCTTGCGCTGGTTCCCGATTCGCTTGCCGCATCCAGGCCGGTGTCCGTCCAAAAACGATGCCCGGTATGCTGAATGAAGACATCCTCCAGGCTGGGCTTGGCGATCGAGACGGCTTCGATGACGCCGGGGAAGGCTTCGACCACGGAAGCGACAAAGCGATGACCCTGGGCATGTTCGAGGCGAACGGAGCTTCCCAGGACGTCGGCGTCGACATCAAACCGCTGGGTCAAACGGAGCGACAGCGTCTGGGCTGCATCCAGAGACGGGGTTTCAAAGAGAACGACGTCTCCGCCAATCTGCGATTTCAGTTCTGCCGGGGAACCGAAAGCTACCAGCTTGCCTTGGCTCAGAATCGCGAGCCGGTCGCAGTGTTCGGCCTCTTCCATGAGGTGAGTTGTCACCAACACCGCGACACCCTCCTCGTTCCTCAGCATTTCGAGGTATTGCCAGAGGTCCCGACGCGCTCCCGGGTCGAGCCCTGTCGAGGGTTCATCGAGAAGAAGGACCGACGGGGAGTGGATCAACCCTTTGGCAAGTTCGACGCGGCGCTGCATGCCGCCGGAGAGAGTTTCAGCAAAGTCGCCGGCGCGATCGAGCAGACCGACCCTGGCGAGAACCTCCTGAATGCGCGATTTGAGCCGGGAGCCGCTCAATCCGTAAAGATGGCCCTGGTGCTTCAGGTTTTCGGCCACGGTCAGCTTGAGGTCGATGCTGCGTGACTGGAAGACGATGCCGATCTGACGGCGTACCTGGTTGGGTTCGCCGGCGACATTGAAGCCCTGAATGCGTCCGATACCGCCGGTGGGCGTCATGAGGGTCGAGAGGATGCGGAAGAGCGTGGTCTTGCCGCTGCCATTCGGGCCGAGCAGCCCAAAGATTTCTCCGGCGCGTACCTCGAGGCTGAGGCGATCGAGGGCCAGGCGGTCGCCGTAACGGTGGGTCAGAGCTTCGAGCACGATAGGAGCAGGCCTGGCGGCCACAGGCGAAGAAGCGTTTTCCAGTATCGGCGATGGACTCAAGGTTGCCATTATCTTTTTCCTATCGCGTTCAGCATCATTGCGGTGAGCAGCAAGGGCAGGTGGATCACGCTGACCTTGAGAAGATCGCGTGCATACCTTCTCGATTCGATCACGCTTTTTGCCTTGATGATGCGAGAGAAGCGCACGGTATAGACCAGATAAAAAATTCCCAGCAGCAATGCGGCGGCGCCATAAAACCTGCCGGCAATGTGGAGATATACGGGCAGCAGGCTCACCGGAATCATGAGGACGGCGTAGACCAGCGATTCAATGACGGTTGACCATCCGTCGGGCTGGACGACGGGAAGCATGCGGATGCCGGCGCGGCCATAATCTTCGCGGTAGAGCCACGCGATCGCATAGAAATGAGGAAACTGCCAGATGAACAGAATGGCGAAGAGCGCGACTGCGGGCCACTCGATGGCGCCCCGGGCCGCTACCCAGCCGATCAGCGGAGGCATTGCTCCGGGGAAGGCGCCGATAAACGTGGCTAAGGGGGTGTAGCGCTTGAGGGGCGTGTAAATGGCCACATAGCTGAAGGCGGTCAGCAAGACCAATGTGCCGGTCAGCAGGTTGGTGCGCAAGGTCAGCCAGATCGCACCGACGGCGATGGCTAGAAGCCCTAGAAAGATAACGTGAGCGAGCCCCATCCGCCCCGATGGCAGAGGCCGGTCGGCCGTGCGTATCATCTTCGCATCCGACTTTCGTTCGAGGGCCTGGTTCAGCGCGCTCGACCCAGCTGAGACCAGGCCGACGCCCACCAGCGTTTCGATCAGCCCGGGCTGGACGCTGCTGATGCCCGACTTCATGGATCCAAGATAGAAACCGGCCCAGGCGGTGATGACTACCATGGTCGTCACGCGAAGCTTGAAGAGTTCGCGGTAGTCGGCGATGCGGGAGGAGACGTCGGGAGTGTCTTCAATAGAAGGAGGCGTAGCGACCGGCGCGGCGGCGGAAAGCGCCTCGGCCAGGGCCGGAACTTCGTGCGACGACGCCCGTAAGGCCGGGGTCATTCTAGGCCTCGCCTGCAAGGGCGTGTCTTGCCTTCAGCAGAACGCTCGATGTCCGATATGGCTTCACTAACTTGATGATACTTGAGAACCGCCGCGGCTGCGGCTATCGATGCCAGAGCAGGTCGGTGGCGACAAAAACGAGGAACAGGATCGCGATGAAGCCGTTCAAGGTGAAAAACGCCGCGTTGAGCCGTCTCAGGTCGCGGGGAGAAACGATGAGATGTTCGTAGAGCAGCAACGCGCCGACGACCGCGATGCCTGCCCAGGCGGCGGGACCGAGAACGAAGGCCTTGGCCAGGAGGACCAGCAGGGCAAGCATGATGACGTGCATGGCATGCGAGACCCAGAAGGCGCGACGAATACCCATCGCGGCCGGTACGCTGTGCAAGCCGACTTTCCGGTCGTGGTCGAAGTCCTGGCAGGCGTACAGTACGTCGAAACCGGCACCCCAGAAGAGCACTGCGGCCGTCAGGATGAGGATGCGAGGATCGAGGCTTCCTCGAATGGCGATCCACGCGGCCGATGGAGCGATCCCCATGGCCAGACCGAGAAAGAGGTGGGACCAGCGGGTAAACCGCTTGGTGTAGGAGTAGATCAGGACGATACCGAGCGCGATCGGGGAGAGCCAGAGGGCGGTGCGATTCAACTGCGCGGCGGCGAGGAAGAAGAGCGCCGCCATGGCGATCGTGAATCCGGCGACAAAGCCACGGCTCAGCAAGCCCGCGGGAATGTGGCGGCCGGCGGTGCGTGGGTTCGCGGCGTCGATCGAGGCGTCAGCCCAGCGGTTGAAGGCCATAGCCGCGGAGCGCGCGGCGACCATGCAGACGACGATCCAGAACAGCTTGATACCGGGGGGCCAGCCGCGCGCCGCAAGCATTGCGCCGATCAGGGCGAAGGGCAGCACGAAGATGGAATGCTCCCAGTTGATCATCTCGAGGGTCGTTCCGATTTTGCGCAGCATGCCCACGGCAAATCCTCTTTCTTAGTTTAAATGGGCAGTTTGAATGAGGCAGGTCCTCGCAAGGAAAAGCCCCGCCTCCCTAAACGCAGGCGGGGCTTCAAATGCGAGGCATCACTTTGTTTCGGCGCCCTGACCTGCAACCTGAAGATCGTTCTTGACGCTGAAGACCCCGGGAACACTATTGGCGCGGATGCCGGCAGCGTCTTTGTCTGCCTGGCTGTTGACGACGCCGAAGAGCGTCACGTTGCCGTTCTGCACTGAAATGCGGATGGGTTTGCCGGGATCGATGGCGTACTTATTCAGCATGGCGAAGCCATAGACGGAACGAAAAACGGCGATCCGGATCCGATCATCCATGGGCGAGACGGGATCGACGGTTATGTCGTCGACAACGTCTTTGACCCCCGGGGTGTAGGACGCGTCCGAGACGGCCGACGATTTGTCAACCGGGCCATAGGCGGTTCCGCTGAGGGTGACGACACCGTTCTGGACGTTGACGGAGATGGCGTTGAAGGCTGTGGTGCCGTAGCCGACGCGGTCATATTGGATTTTGCCCAAAACCTTCTGCTGCAGCGCCTGGTCTGAGATCGGCGTCTCGCCGCTCGCAACCTGAATGTCGTTCCGAACCGCGGCGACTTCCTTGATGTGATGGATGCGTTTATCCGCGTCTTTCTTGTCGGCGAACACCTTGACCGTCCCGGTAAGATCGACGACCCCGTTGCTTACCGACGCCTGCACAGTCTTGAATTGAGACTTGTTCAGAGCTTTGGTGACAGCTTCCTGGATCTTCGCGTCATTCGGACCTGCGGCCTGGGCTGCCGCAGAGACAAATGAGGCGAGCGCGAGCGTCGATGCCAATAAAAAGCGTCTGTGAAGAGCAGATTCGGAGCGTATTTCCAACAATTCAGTCATGAGTGATTCTCCTTGCCGGCGCTGTTTTCACGCCAGGCATTTCCGACTGCATTCTAATGCGGCGGACACAAATTCATCCTTATGAATCTGTTCGAACACCAAAACCGATTATTTCGATGCGTTTTTTTCGTCGAGAGTGATTGCCGTGCGGGAGCGAATCAGTCCGCTTATCCCGCGCAGCAGGCGTTCGTCGATCAGCGGTGGCGCTGGTGAATTTTAATCAGCATGCTGAAGACGCCGGATTCGTCGCGCTGCGCGACTACGGAGACATTGGGCGTGATGTAGAGCTGGCCGGCGATCAGCTGCTGGGCGGTGGAGTTCACGTTGGTGGCATAGGTGACGGTCGCGTTCTTTCCGACTTTCTCCTCTACGGTGATCCGGGCGGTGGAGTTCCCGAGATTGCCGACAAAGGTCGGGTCGATCTTGACACTTCCGACGCCGAAGAGCTTCTGAACGCGGCTGCTGACGGTGGCGTTCAATGCGCCTCCGAGAAGGGCGTCGGCGGTCGAATTAACCCCGGCTGCCGACTGTTCCTGAGAGTAGATCTGCTGTTCTTCCTGGGTGCGGCCGAGGGCGAGCAGGGCGAAAACGTCGGCTTCGGGCAGAGGCGGCTCGGAGCGATACGTCAGGTTTAATTTGCTCAGGGTGCCGTGGAGACCGACGTCGATGTCGTAATCTTCAACGCGCGCCGTGGCGTCCAGATCGATCACCGGGTCGATGTGGATAGGGTTGCTGAAGTAGATCTCGCCGCGCTGCAACTGATAAGTCGTGCCGGCGAAGGTCGCACTGCCATCGGTCACGGTGATGTGGCCGATCAGCGCCGGGTCGGCGACGGTACCGCGGATGCGCAAATCGACGTCGCCAGCAAGCTTGGCAAAAGAGTTTTGAAAGTTCAGTTCCGGCGCGGAGGTAATGTGAATATCCAAGCGAAGATGGTTTGAGGCCGCATTGGCATCGGGAGGGGGGCCTGAAGCGGAGCTTGAGGCTTTAAGTGAGGCCAAATCGAGATTGGGGCTGATCGAAAAGCGGGTGACGAGAACGCTCCCGCTCAGCAGCAGATTGGTCTCTGTACCCTGAAGCCGGAATTTTGCATTCGCCATGGAACTGACCCCTTGTGGATAGCGAATGCGAATGTCGGTACCGGTAGCCGTCAGGTCTGCGTAGATGCCCTGCTGGTAGGTGATGGCTCCGCCGAGCGAAAGGCGGCCGCCGCCGGTGAGGGCGGTAAGCTGCTGCACGGTGAGGCGGTCCTGATCGAAGACGAGGGTGCCGTTCAACTGGCTGAGGCCATTGGGCAGATCGCCTAAGGCGATAGCTCCATTGTTGAACCTGACCTGGCCTGTCAGGCTGGGCTGCTGCAGTGTGCCGGCGGCGTCGACGGAGAAATCCATGTGGCCGGAAGAAGTAATGTTCGGGTCGAAGCTGTGAGCGAGCTTCAGATTGACGGCGCCACTGGCATGAAAGTCAAGGCTGCGTAGATCTTCAAAGAGCGCTACCGAGCCTTGCGCCTGGAGGTTGGTATCGTCGCCGGCGATGTGCAGCGGATCGAGGTGCAGGATCCCGTTGCGCAGTTGTGCGGTGAGATCGGCATCACTCCTGAGCGCGATGCCGGCTACAGAGATCGCAAACTTGTCGATTTCGAGCGATCCCTGCATTTGCCTGGGCTGACGGGCAGGCCCACTGACTACGGCCTGCAGGTTGAGGATGGAGTCGCTCGAGACATCCTGGACGCGGAACAACTGCAGGAAGCGGCCGATGTGCAGTTGATTGGCGGTGAGCTTCGCCTGCGTGGGATAGTTCCCCGTCAGAGTGGTCTCACCTGCCAGCTGTAGGCGGGCGGCATCGATGTTCGAGGTCACGTTATAGGAGAGAAGCCCATGCTTCAGATGAGCATCTGCGTCGAGACTGCCCCGGAACTGGCCGTTAACGATCAGGTTGGTGAGATGAAGGGCTGCCTGCACGGCAGGAGCCTCGAGGGATCCGGAGCCGGTCGCTTGAAAGTTAAGCTCGCCTGCCAGAGACAACTTCGGCCGTTGAAGCTGGGGGAAATGGGCGAGCTCGAAACCGCCGCCCTTCGCCTGAAAATGGATCGTTTTCGCACGAAGATCGTAACCACCATCGCCGGTCACCTGACCGCCATCCTGCAGAAATATCAGATTTGTCGCGTCCAGTTCCTGGCCGGCAAACTTCAAGTCGGTATTCAGGCTGCGGTAACTCTGGCCCTCGATCTGTCCTCCCGCTACGGCGATATGGCCACCGCCGTTCAGGTTGCCGAGGGTGCCTCCTACCTGTGCCTGCACGTTGAGTATGCCGGAAACGGGAGCCGTCGACCCGGCGATGGTCAGCAGATCGGCCACGCTCGCATTCTGGACGGAAACATTGGCGTTGAGTGCAGATTGATCGTCGAAAACACGCTTGCGCCGGGAGATGTCGTGGACGTGGATCTGGCCGCTGGCGTGTACCGTGGTCTTGCCTCGGAGCAGCGTCGCTTGCTGAACACCAATGATCTCCGGGGAATATTCCGCCTGGGCGTCGAGACTGTCCCAATGGATGTCGGTTGTTTGTGCGGCAGAAGCCGGGAGCGCCGTGTTACTGGCCATTACCGGCGTGGCGACGGTTGTTGCGGCAACCGTCGCGGGAGCGGTCGCAAAAACTGTATCAAAAGCGGTTGCGGCCAGGTGGCCTTTGACATCCGGCCTGACCAGGCTTCCGGTGACGGTTCCGTGGAAGGCGGCTTGCCCATGCAGTTCGATGGGGATGGCCTTGATGCCGCTCTTCGTCCCGCCGGGACCATTGCTGGAGACGCCGAGCGCCCGCAGAGTCTTGTCGAATTCATCCAAATTACCGGTGGTTAGATCAGCTTGTATCTTTGACTCTCGATCCAAGGGGTAGACGCCGAGCGAGCCCTCGACCTGAAGATGGCTTCCGGGGGTCTGTGCCACGAGGTTGCGGATGTCGACCGCTCCCCGGCCGTTATAGTAGGTAGCATCGATCGCGCCGCTCAGCGGAATTCCCGCAGAGCTGTTGCCGGCGGTCAGGCCTACTTTGGCCGAGACTTTCAGATCGTCGGCATTTCCCGTCCAGGCGACGCTGACCGAGCCGGAGGCTGCGGTTTGAAAGCCAATATCTGCAAATTCAGGCGTGGCTGCGATGCGCAAAATGCTGCGCATCGTCACGCCGCGAACCTGGCCTCGTATGCTGCCAGAGGAGACCGGCGGCGTAGCCGGGGCGGGCAGGTTCTGCGACTTCCTGGCGACGGCCGCGACTGCATCCTTGCGGGTCGGCGCGGCTGGGGTGGGAGCGAGCCAATTTGCTAGCTGTAATTCACCATCGAAGCTGCCGCCTTCCGGAAGGTGCGCTTCCAGGGCGGACAGAGAGATTTGTTCCTGGGTGATGTGAATTCCGGCCGAAGCGTTCACGCCGCGAACCCTTACCTCGGGGATGCGATAGGCCGCACCGGTCACCTTTGCCTGCCCATCGACCGCGAAATTCTCGAGGGTGCCTTGGCCACGGATCTGCAACTCTGCAACACCGCTCTCCAGGCCTTCTACCGCAGTGAGAGCCTTGACCTCGCGAAGGTCGACGCTGCCTTTGGCGGTGAGCTGGAAGGACGGATCGGCATAGTTGGTCAAGGAACCCTGAGCTTCGAGCTGGGAACCCTGCTTTGGCGAAGTTCCGCTGCGCAGCTTGAATGCCGAGAGGATTGCGCTATTCCGTCCCAGGTCCGCTTGCAGGCTCAACTGCGAATGGACGGAAGGGAGCTTGGCGCGCCTTGTTGTGATGTCGGAGGCCCGCAGATCGGCGAGGTAATGGTCGCGGGCCTTCTCGTAGGTGACAGTAGCGGCGAGATCGTTGGCGGCGAGATCGAAAGGGATCGCCTCCTGGTTGAGGAGTAGAAGACCGTTGCTGATTTCGGTACGATCGACGGCCAGGTTGAAGAGCGTATCGCTAACCGGGCCGCTGTTGGTGGCGACTGCAGGCCGGGGTTGGTTGGTGCTTCCGTCCGGATAGACGATCAGGTGAAAGATCGGGCTCTCCCCCTGAAGCAGGTTCAAACCGACCTTTGCTCGAAAGAGAGAGATGACTTTCGCGCGCACGAAAAGCCGGTCGATATGGGCGTAGGGCACGTCTGAGGGCGCTTCGAGCCCATGGATCGTGAGGTTGTCGGCCTCGAACTCGAGATGCAGCAAATGCCAATGAAAGGCGCGTAACTCCACTCGTCCCCCGGTCGCATGCTCAAGCGCGGCGACGAGACGACGGCGCACCTGCGAATCGAAGGCTGGAGTGGTTGCGTACCAGGAGAGCGCCGCGACGGCTATCGCTCCCACGGCCAGCAGCGCCAGGGCGGACGTAAGAAGACGAGGCAGTCTCTTTGCGGGCAGCGGCGTTGAGGAAGCCGGAATTTCCGGGGTCATGCGCCGCTCCCGGGTTCGACTTCGTCGTCGGGAGTCAGATTACTCTGGCCGAGAGCCGGGTCAAGGATGACGACGTTGCCTTGATCTCGCAGGGTTTTCAGCCAGTCCTGCAGGACGGCGCTCACGTGCTGCTGGAGCAGCACCTGCTCGATGCGGTCAGAGACGGAGTCGAGCGTTGGCGGTCTGGAATGTTGCGCTTTGAACTGCGGCACGAAGGTCTTGTTGTAGTAGTCGGCGATCTCAAGCTTTGAGATACGCATGCCAGCGCGAAAGCGGGCATCGATAAAAGTGAGGATCTGCATGCGCTGATGCCAGCGAGTCTCTACTTCTTCGGGAGTCAGGTTGTGGTCGGCCAGGAACCGGGCCCATCCTTCTTCGGTCTGGCACTTGTACTGAACGCAGGCAGGCAGCTGCTTTTTGAGGAGTTCGAGATCTTTCTCCACCTCTTCGTGAGAGATGTCTTTCACCATGCCCTGACTCTGCATCTGCTGCAGAATCAGGTCGCGATCGATCAGCCGCTGCGCGGCGCGTCGCGCGAGACCTTTTCCCGCAGGCAGACTGAGGGGCTGGAGCGCTGCCATATCCATCTCACTTTGCAGGTCGCTTCGGAGCAGTACATCTCCGTTGATCACGGCGATAACGCCATCGAGGATTACCGGCTGCTGAGCAGATTGGGGCGATGCGACCGCAGGTCTGCCTGGGATCGTCTGCGCGGCTGCCGGCAGCGTCGCGGCGAGCAAGAGTGCCGGCATCAGCCTTGCAGGGCGAGAGTGACGGAGGACGCGGCAGAGGGTTTTCATCAGAAACTCTGCCCGATGCTGAAGAAGAAGTTGAAGTGGCCGGCGTTGCCGACGTAGGCGGGCGTGGCGATCGGGTTCGAACCGGTCGAGTAACTGACGAACACCGGATAGTAAGGAGGGTCGAGGTTGACGGCGAGATCGAAGCGGATCGGGCCGATCGGCGTCCGGTAGCGTAACCCGAGGCCGAGAGCATGGGAGAAGTAGTTAAAGCTGCAGTTTCCGCTGCTCAGGGTGGTGCTAGTTGGCGGCACGACGGAGATGTCTTTGCAGGTCGACACATTGGGCTGGTGGAAGCGAAGGATGCTCGGCCCGATGTCTGAGACCTGATTGAAGACGTTTCCCATGTCGTGGAAGAGGACGAAGCCAAGATTGTCTCCAAAGAACGGGAGAGTGGGATAGGGGAGCCGTAGTTCGACACTATTGACGAAGACGCCGGCGCCGCCGATCGGGAAACCGGTGATCTGGTCGCGCGGGCCGGCCTGGTTAATGGCAAATCCGCGATGGGACTGCGCGCCACCGGCGTACAGCCGCTCGGGCAGCGGGACTACCTGTTGGGCCGAAGAGCCGAAGCTATTCACAAAGCCGAAACGGGTACTGCGGGCGATCACCCACTTGCGCTGGCCCACTGTGTAATAGGTGGAGTTCGTCATATCGAGCCGGTCGAAATCTGCCTGCGACCCAAAACCCGAGTAGGCGAAGAAATTCTGGACAGTGTTGTACGTTCCACGGTGGGCATCGAGCGTGTTGTCGCGGGTGTCGCGCACCCATGTGATTCCAGGGCCGCCGACTCTTACCGGCTGCGAATAGAGCGGGATGAGATTGGGCGCCACTTGGATGGTGTTTGAATTTACCTGAACGCGACGATAGCTGAACTCATAGATAAAGGTATTGCGGCGATCGGGGCGTTCTGTAACGCGGACTGACCCTTCCAGGCGAGAGGACGCATAGGTGGTGACATCCTGGGCGTTGATGTAGCCGCCGGAGAGGGAACCGGTGAAAGTCTGGAGACCGAAGAGGTGCGGCACCTGGTATACCGCCGTTACGCGCTGCTCGAGGGTGCCATAGGCGGTACGCAGGGTGATCGACTGATTGGTGCCGCGGACGTTGGTACGGGTAACATCGAAGAGCACCGCAGGGCTGACGCCGGCGTTGCCATTGGGGCTGCAGGTGTACGTGGCTGGATTGATGCCGAGCGAAATCAATGTTTGCGGATTCAAGCAGTTGGTGGAAGGATTGCCGGTCTGCGCCTCGAAGCCGAAACCATAGTTGAAGTCCCAGCGGCGGGCCTCGGTGAGCTGCACCAGAACATTCTTTCGCAGTTCATCCCCGTTGGGGTTCTGGATAGCAGTGTTTACCTCGTTGAAGAGCGCCAGGTTATAGAGCCTCCGCTGGGTGTTGAGGAGGGCGGCCTGATTGAGCGGATCTCCGGAATGGACGGTCAGGAGCTGGTTGACGGTCTTTGGGCGGGTGTGATCGAGGCCGGAGATGAGCACGTCTCGAACGAAGATCTGGTCGCCCTCATTGATGGTTATCGCGATATTCACCAGCGTGGGGTTTTCTGGGTCGTTCTGCTGATTGACGTTGACCTGCGCTTGTCCAAAGCCATGGTCGAGATAGTAGCCGAGGAGCGCATCCCGGTCGCCCGCTACATTTGCGGCCGAATACGGCTGGCCCACCTCAGTGTTGAGCATGGAAGTCAGCGTCGAAAGCCGAACTTTGTTCGCGCCTGAAATGTCGAACTTGCCGACTTTCTGCTGCTCGCCTTCGTCGACGAGATATTTAACCAGAAGGTAGCCTATTTTGGCGTGTTCGGTCTCGCCAACCCGCTGCGAGTCGGTTACCTCGGGGGTCACTTTGACTTTGCTGAACCCGTTGGTCTGGTACAGGGCGGTAATCGAATTGAGATCCGCATTCACCAGGGCCTGGCTATAGAGGCCATTGCGCTGGAAGAGGTCTGATTTCAGCACGCTCAAGCGGCCCTGGATCGTATCGCTGCTGAAATATTTATTGCCCGACACGGACACATTGGCGACACGGTACTTCTGACCCAAGCTGACGGTATAGACGATCTCCGATCGTTCAGGGGTATGGATATTGTTCTGATGAGTGATCTGCGCATTGAAATAGCCGGCGCGCTGGTAGTAGTCGCGCAGGTTGCGGTCACCTTCCTTCAGGAGATCTTCGTCAACGGCGCCTTCCTCGTAGACGGGAATCAATCGCTTGACGATTCCCCTGGCGAGTTTGACGCCGTTGACGTTGATCGTCACGATGGGCCCTCGGTTCACGCCGAAGAAGTAGTCCACGTCATTCGACGTGGGCTGATAGACCTGGGACTTCAGGTTGACTTCGGACTCAAGGCGCTGTTGCTTCTGGTAGACTCCGCGCAGCTTGGACAGCGCACGGTTGGTGGTATCGCGATTGACCTTGCTGTTGGCCTTGAGCTTGCTTTTCTTTCGGAATTCGGCCAGCGACATGCCGGTCTGGCCGTCGACCTGGATATCGCCGACGCGAGCAACCCTGGTGAGAATGACGTTATAAAAGATATCGATTTGAGCGTGTTCAGTCTCGACTTTGGTCGTCCTGGTAATTGCCGGCCGATAGTAGCCGTTCTCTTTGAGAAACTCTCTCACGAGTTCTTCGCCGCGATCGAGTTTGTGTTCGGAATAAGTGGTGCCGGCATCCAGCTTGGTCGCGCGTTCCAGCTGCGATGTCAGCCGGTCGTCCTTGACGCCGGTGACAATGACACGGCCGATGAAGACGCGCGCCTCGCCGGTGAAGATAACGGTGACCGCATCGCCCGACCGCGTTCCTTCCACGGTGATGGTCTGGTACAAGCCCGTCGCGTAAAGGCGGCGAAGGCTGTCGCGCAGCTTCTCGGCATTGAGCGGCATCTGCGGCTGGAGGGCGAGCCTGGCAGGCAGCGGGTCGAGCACGGCAGTATCGACGCCGCGGAACTGGATCGCCGCAACCTTCAGGCCTTCCCAGGCGCGCAGTCCGGGAACTTGCGCCTGGGGCGCGAGAGTGGACGACATGGCGGTGGCAGGCGGCGACGTTTGCCCGGCAGGCGCCTGGTTGGGAGCAGCGGTTCCCTGAGCAGGGGAGCCGATGGAGAGATCGAGGAGCAAGAGAAGAGTGGCCAGAGCATAAGTTGCTAGCTCGCCAATCTTGCCTTTCCTGCTACGGCAACTCGATCTTCCCACAAAGAGCAATCCATCCCTCGTACGTGTGACCCACGGCTCGGCTTCACCGAGCGACCATCTTGCCTCTTCAGATGCAGAGGGTGAGGGACTCGCGCTCCGGACGAGCGGTGTGGGGCCAGTCGCAGCGGACCACGCCTGGAATCGAACAGTTTACAGCTCTCTTATACTAATTAGTGAACCCCATGTCGTCACAGACCACTCTCGACAGCTCGAAGCCGTTTTCAGTTGCTGAACGATATTCCCGGCAGGTGCTCTTCGCCGGCATTGGTGCAGAGGGCCAGAGAAGATTGGCTACCGCTCACGTTGCGATCGCCGGCTGCGGGGCAACCGGCGCGGCGGCCGCCACCCTGCTTGCCCGGGCCGGGGTCGGAACGTTGACCCTGATAGACCGGGATTTTGTGGAAGAGAGTAACCTGCAGCGGCAGATGCTCTTCAATGAGGACGATGCCGTGGCAGCGCTGCCCAAGGCCGAAGCCGGCCGCCGCCAAATCGCGCTCTTTAACAGCTCCATCCGCGTGAACGCGCGAGTGGCTGACCTGGTGCCGGGAAACATCCATGAATTGCTTCGAGGCGCAGACCTGGTGCTGGATGGCACGGATAATTTCGAAACGCGGTACCTGATCAACGATTACTCCGTCGAGCAGAATGTTCCCTGGGTCTATGCAGCCGCGCTCGGCAGCTACGCCGCGACGATGAACGTGCTGCCAGGAGAGACAGGGTGCCTGGCCTGCATCTTCCCGGCGCGTCCCGCAGGCGCCGTAGAGACCTGCGACACCGCGGGGATTCTCGGCAGCGCGGTCACCTTTGCCGCGTCGATCCAGGCGAGTGAAGCGATCAAATTCCTCGTGGGTGCTAAAGACCGGATGCGCAAAAGCCTGCTGGCGCTCGATGTGTGGAGCAATGAGCATTCGGAGGTGTCCAACGCCGTACGTCGAGCCGGATGCGAGAGCTGCGACAAGCGGAATTTCTTGTATCTGGAAGGCGCCGGGCATCCGCATATTACGCTGTGTGGGCGAAATTCCGTGCAGATTCACGAACATCACCGGCCAGTTGATTTCGCCGCGATGCACAAATCTCTCGAAGCCTATGGCAAGGTACGCCACAATGACATGCTGTTGCGGTTTGAGCGCGGCGAACATGTAATTACCATCTTCCCCGATGGGCGGACCTTGATCCAAGGGACGACCAACATTTCGCTGGCGCGGTCGCTCTATACTCGATTTGTCGGATCCTAGGTTCCTGCGTGGCAGGCAACCCTTTCCTGCCACGCTGCTTCCGATCGGTGAACAAAGGTTCCGAGATAAGAGGGGGCATAATTTTGTGCCTTGAACCGCCTGCCTGGAACTGGGAAGAGCTGGAGCAACAAACAATGAGCGTATCAGCAGTGCGGAGAAAGTCTCGATGAGCGCAGCGGAGACTCAACCGAAGCCGGCAAATCAGCACATGCGCCGCAACCCACCGATTCCCGGGGAGGCCGAGGCGATCCTCGCCGCCCAGGGGGGAGATACCAAGTCCTTCGAATTCCTGTATGCGCTACATAAACGCCGGGTTTACTCCCTGTGCCTCCGTATGTTGAGCAATGTCGCCGAGGCGGAAGACCTGACGCAGGAAGCATTCCTCCAGCTCTACCGGAAGATCGGGACCTTCCGAGGCGATTCGGCGTTTTCGACCTGGTTGCATCGCCTGGCCGTGAATGTGGTACTTATGCACCTGCGCAAGAAAGGCCTGCCGCAGGTTTCGCTTGAAGAGACTCTCGAGCCTTCACAGGAAGACGGCCCACGGCGTGACATCGGGGCGCGCGATCTGATCCTTTCGGGTTCGATCGACCGCGTTACCCTGGAGCGTGCAGTGGAAAATCTGCCTCCCGGCTACCGGCTGGTTTTCGTGCTTCACGACGTTGAGGGGTACGAGCATAATGAGATCGCAGGTATGCTCGATTGTTCGATAGGGAACAGTAAGTCGCAGCTGCACAAAGCGAGAATGAAGCTACGCGACTTGCTTCACTCTGGACAGCGTAAGGAAGTGGCATGATGATACCGATTCGTGAAACAACAGGCGCTTCCTCGGAGCCATCCAGCGTGGCCGGAGATGTCACTTGTGAAGAGTTTCAGGCAAGGATCCCTCTTTTGATGGGTGGGAATATTCACCAGGAAGTTCATTTGAAGTCTTGTGAACGATGCACTGCCCTGATCGAAGAGCTGGAATATATCGGCGAGATTGCCAAGGGACTACTGCCGTTTCATGAACCGCCGGACAGCGTCTGGAGCAAGATTGCCAATTCCATTCATGAAGATGAGGGACCGTCGGGGACAAACGGGCACACTCCGAAATAGCTGGAACCGGTGGTGAGCGCAGGGCAAAAGGCCGCTCTGCAACTCTCTATAATCGTCGGAAGCCATGTATCCAGACGATGACAGAAGGCCGCCGGTGCAACGCATTGTGCTAACGGGTTTTATGGGCGCGGGGAAGTCGACCGTGGGGCGGCTGCTCGCGAATGCTTTAGGCTGGCGGTTCCTCGACGCCGATACCTGCCTCGAGGCGAAGTCCGGAACTTTGGTCGCGGAGATTTTCAGGACCCGGGGCGAGGCAGCTTTCCGCAGGCTCGAGGCTGAAATCGTTGCTGAACTTCATGAGGAGTCTGGCCTGGTTCTCGCATTGGGCGGGGGCGCTATCGAGACTGAGTCTACGCGAGTGCTTCTGGGCGGAACACCGGGTACGTGGATGGTCTTTTTGCAGGCTCCGTTTGATGTTTTGATTGCCCGGTGTGAGAATCAGCTGGGAGCAGCGGAGCGGCCGGTTCTGAGCCAACGCGAGACACTGCTGGATCGTTTTCATCTACGAATGCACCATTATGAGCAAGCGCATCTCATTGTGGCTACAGAAGGCCTGACCCCCGGCAAGGTGGTCGATGTCATTCTTTATCGCTTATCCGAGCTTTGATTCCTTACGCAGATCGATGGGAGAGCGACCAGCCTTTGAGCGAAGTTCAGAACGAAAACAGCCCCTCCAGAGAGGTCTCGCCCCGCGCGAATATCGCCTTCACTTTTGCGCTTGCCATTGGACTTTATTTTGCCTGGATAGTGCATGGAGTGCTGCTCATTGTTTATGTGAGCGGCCTGTTTGCCGTCGTTCTGCGTCCGGTAGTGAATGGGATCCGCAGGGTGCGTATTGGGAAGTGGCACCCCAGCCGCATCATCGCCATTCTTTTGCTCTTTGTGATCGTCGGTGGGCTGGCTGCTTTATTTTTTGGGATTGCCTTACCACCCGTCGCACGAGACATGAGCGAGTTTGCCAGTGAACTGCCTGTGCGCGCGCCTCAACTGTTGGCAAAGGCGCAGCAATTGCCGCTCGTCCGGCACCTGGATCTCAGCACGCTGAATGCGAAGCTCCAGGATATTGCTTCTACTTCGGCGACGTATCTGCTGTTATCCATTCGCAATGGAGCGAACAAATTCTTCGACCTGCTGACGGCTGTGATCCTGACGGTCTACTTCATGCTGGAAGGAGAGCACGCCTACGCTTGGTTTCTCTCTTTCTTCCCGGTCAGCCAAAGGAACCGGCTGGACCGTGCGCTCTCGAGGGCGGAGATCAGGATGGGGAAGTGGCTGCTCGGCCAAGGATTGCTGATGTTGATCCTCGGCGTGGTGAGCACCATCGCGTTTGTGGCGCTGAAGGTGCGGTATGCCTATGCGTTAGGCGTACTCATGGGAGTTTTCAACATTATCCCCATAGTCGGGGCTCTCATCTCCGTTTCCCTAGCGCTATTGGTTGCGGCTATCGATTCTTGGGGCAGAGCGTTGGGGGTGCTGATCGTCTACCTGATTTATGCCCAGGTGGAGAACTCCATTCTGACGCCTCGCATCATGAAATCGAGCGTCGATCTCTCCGGGCTGGCTGTCCTGATTGCGTTGCTGCTGGGAGCGGCCCTGGCCGGTGTAGTGGGCGCGCTCGTCTCGGTGCCGACTGCTGTGCTGGTGGCCGAACTGCTGGACGAATACCTGGTGAAGCCAAAGGTCGTCGCCACAGACCCGGCCGAGGCGCAGCCGGGCACGATCGCGGCCGATTGATCGCGCTTCCGTGCTAAAGAGCGATCGCTTTTTCTCCCCAGACCTGAAACTCCCGATGTTTATGTTTTTCTGCCAGCGCCGGGATCTCTCCGCTGGCCACCCGGCGCACGTGGTTGAAGATTCGGGTGCCGCACTCTTCGATGGTCTCGGTGCCGTTGACGACGCCGCCAGCGGAAAGATCGATGTCCGAGCTCATCCTGCGGAAGGTTTTGTCGTTTGAGGAGAGCTTGATGACGGGGGCGATGGCGTTGCCGATAGTCGTTCCGTTGCCGGTAGTGAAAACAACGACGGTCGCGCCGGAGGCCACCAGGCCCGGCGTCGATTCCTGGTCATAGCCTGGCCCCTGCATCAACTGGAGCCCGCGGCCGGAGGCGGGTTCAGCGTAATCGGTGACTCCCTCGATGCGCGTCGTGCCGCCCTTGGCGATCGCTCCCAGGCTTTTGATGGCGATGTTCAAGAGGCCGCCAGCGACGTTACCGGGGCTGGGATTTTCATTCAAGACCGCGCCTGCGGCGGCGGCGTAATCCTTGTACCAGTCGACCATGCCGTAGACGGCTCGCGCGGTCTCGGCGTCTTTGGCGCGGTGGGCCAGCACATGTTCCGCACCGCAGAACTCCGGCACTTCGGTCATGAGCACCGTGCCATGAGAGCGCACCAGCAGATCGGCCGTATAGCCTAGGCTTGGGTTTGCCGAGAGCCCGGAGAGGCCATCGGAGCTGCCGCACTTGACGCCGAGGATGAGTTCGCTCATGGGGAATGGCTCGCGGAGCGCCTGATTCACAATGGGGAGCATATCCTCGACCGCCTTCAACCCGCGCGTGATGGTGTCTGCCGTTCCACCGGACTCCTGGATCCCGATCCGCACCAGTGGTTTCTGGAGCGCGTTTGTCCGCTCGATCAGAAATTTCTCCATGATGTGGAGGTTGGTCTTTTCACAACCGAGGTCGAGCATCACCACGCCGCCGACGTTGGGGTGAGCGGCATAATTGGCGAGCGTCCGCATGAGGACGGTCAGGTTCTCCCCGGACTGGCAGCCGCAGCCCTTGTTGTGAGGAATGGCCGTGACTCCATCCACGTTTGCATATTTGGTCGAGCTGAAATGCTGGAACTCGGCAAGCATGGAAATCTGGAGTGCTTCATGGCTGGCGCACATACTGGTGGGGGCGATTAGGACGAAGTTTCGTGTGCCTACCCGGCCATCGGCCCGGCGGTATCCCATGAAGGTTGCGATCTGGTCAGCCGGGAAGTAGCTGGGCGCCGGGACCGATTGATGCTCCTCCACATCGCGAACGACTGGAACTTCACTGCTCATGTTGGACGGGGTCACGGCGTCGCCCAGGGCGATTCCGCGCGAGGTGCCGATCGGCTGGGCATACTGCCGCACGAGGCCGCCGGGCGGAATCTGCCGGATAGCAAAGCGATGGCCTGGGGCTACCTCGCCCTGGATGCGGACTACTGTTCCATCGTCCATTTCGACTTGCTGGCCATCGGCGATCGGCTGCTTGGCGACCGCGACGTTGTCCTCAGGATTGACAAGAATGGCGAGATCGCTGATTGGTACAATCGGCATTTCCAGTGCTGGCATGTGAACCTCAAAGATGAACTTGCAACAGGCGCGTACCTTGCTCCCAGAGCTTTATGATAGTCCTGAACGACTCCACTTTAACGATAACTGTACCAACAGCCGCTGGCGAGAGGGATGACAAGGATGGGATTAGAGAAAACGGGACTGAGCCTGGAAGGGAAGAGCGCGGTGGTAATCGGAGGCACTTCCGGCATTGGCAGGGCCCTGGCGCAGGGGTTGGCGAATGCCGGGGCCGACGTGGCGCCGAGCTCGCGCCGCCAGGACCAGGTGGATGAGACCGCCGCGGAAATCGAGAGCCTGGGGAAGCGCAGCCTGCGGATCGCCTCGGACGTTGCCGACCGGTCCTCCATCGAGGCGCTGCTGGCCGGCGCCATCGCGCAATTCGGCAAAGTGGACATCCTGATCAATTGCGCAGGCAAGACCAAGCGAGGCGCGACGATTGACTTTCCCGAGGAGACGTGGGACGACATTCTGGGAACGAATCTTACTGGTACCCTGCGCGGCTGCCAGGTATTCGGCCGTCATATGCTGGAGCGCGGCTATGGGCGGATCATCAACATTGCTTCCCTATCCACCTTTGTGGCCCTTTACGAAGTAGCCGCCTATGCCGCCAGCAAGGCTGCCGTCGCTTCCCTGACGAAATCGCTGGCGATCGAGTGGTCCAAACATGGAGTCAACGTCAATGCCATCGCGCCGGGCGTTTTTCGCACTCCCCTAAATAGCGGGCTGCTCGACGGAACGGAGCGCGGCCGGGAATTCAGGCTGCGTACGCCTATGGGTCGTTTCGGCAATGTCGACGAATTGGCTGGCGCCGCCATTTACCTCGCCTCCGATGCGGCGTCTTTTGTCACCGGGGAGGTCATCGTGGTCGATGGGGGATTTCTGGCCAGTGGCGTCAATCAGTGACCGAGAGCGGGGAAACGGCGCCCGCGAAGGCATTTTCCGGGGTAAGGGGCTAGGAAAGAGCAAGAGAAAGGGCCTATCGGTTCATCGATAGGCCCTTTCTCTTCGTGAACCAAGCCCACGAAAGAACTATCTGCGACTGTCAATCAAATCGTTAGCTTTTTCGCGCGTCGCGTCGACATTGTCGACTACATTGGCGCGCGCAGCGTTGGTGCGCTCTTCCGTTGCCGCACGGCTCTCTTCGGCGTTCTGGTGAACGGCGTCTTTGGCGTTGCCCCAAACTTCTTTCGCGGAGCCTTTGACCTGATCCGCAACACCTTCGTTGGCGAGATGCTGATTGCCGACTGCTTCCCCGATGCCCTGCTTTACTTTTCCTGCGACCTGATCGAATTTACCGCCTACCTGGTCCGAATTCATAAACTAACCCCTTTCGAAAACGACAACTGTTTAGCAATGAGGGAGCCGAGTGTGGTAACCGCCTCCCAGTCGAGCGGCTTGCCTAAACGACCGTTCGTCTGCCTGAGATCAACTGAATCAGCAACACGACCAAAGCCAACACCAGGAGGATGTGGATATATGCTCCAACCGCGTGAAAGCTGACCAGTCCGACTAACCATAGAACCAGCAACACCACAAAAATTGTCCACAACATCGTTCGTTCTCCCACGGTGCGTCAATATTTCACATTCGGTATGGTGCGCGCGCGAGCAGGAAGGTTGCCGGTCGTTCCAGTAAAATCGAAGCGCGTATCGATATGAGAATTGCGATTCAAGGAGAACCGGGCTCTTTCAGTCACGAGGCCGCGCTGGCGATGTCTTCGGAGATTACCGAAGAGGTGACGATCGTTCCCTGCGCCCTCTCGGCAGACGTGTTTCTGGCTGTCGCCGAGGCTGCCGTGGATGCGGCGGTCGTGCCGATCGAGAATTCTTTAGCCGGTCCAGTCGCGGAGCATTACGACCTTTTGCTCGATCGGGAGGTGGTGATAGAACGCGAATCGCTGCTGCGCATTCATCACAATCTGATCGGCATGCCAGAGGCTTCGCTAGCAGACATCCGGCAGGCGCTGTCTCATCCGGTGGCGCTTGCCCAATGCCGCCGATTCTTCGGCGCCCATCCGGGTATCAGTGCTATGCCGTATTACGATACGGCCGGGAGCGTGAAGCGGGTGATGGAGGCAAAAGACCGAGCGATAGGTGCGGTCGCAAGCAGGCAGGCGGCCGAGCAATATGGAGGCAAAGTGCTGGCCGCCGGCATCGAGGACAATCCTGCCAACTTCACGCGTTTCTTCTGGATCCGCCGTCGTGAGTTCCGAGACCGCGATCCGCAAGCGGATAAGGTCTCAATCGCCTTCACGGTCGAGAACCGCCCGGGCACCCTGGTCGAGGCGTTGCAGATCTTTGCCTCTCAAGGTACGAACTTGACCAAGATCGAGTCCCGCCCTGTGCAGGGCAAACCCTGGGATTACGTCTTTTATGTGGATTACCAGTTCTCTACCGCTTCAGCTGCCGATAGAGTGCTGGACCTCCTGGCATCGTCCTGCTCGATGGTCAAGGAGTTGGGTCGTTATCCTTCGGCGTGAGAGCGTCGGAGCGAGAATGGCAGACCATAGCGGTCCTGTTCTTTCTTCCCGCGAGCAATGTTGTTGGAAACCGCGTTGATTCTCCGTGGGGACAGCCGATAAGCTTTCCGCGGGGCCTCGTTGGAGTGAACCGTGGAATGAGCATCCCATGTTGGACTTGTGGGTTTCAGTCTAATTCAGACGAGATCGGGAGCGGTCTGTGTGGAATGCGCAATGTTGCGACTTTAGTGAATATGCTGCGTCTAATAGCTGATAACTTGATAGAAGGATACTCATGGCAAGCGATTTTCTAAGTGTGATTCACCCCAGCGATCCCGCAAAACGCGGCGAGGGCTCTACGCAGCGTGTCCTGCCGGTTCTGCCCGTTCGCGATACCGTTCTTTTTCCGCATGCGGTGCTGCCTCTGACCGTGGGGCGTGAGAGTTCCATCCAGTTAATTCAATCACTTGGAGAGGAAAAAACCATCGTAGTTGTCGCCCAACGCGACGCGCGCATGGACTCTCCGCAACCTAGCGATCTGCACTCGATCGGGACCCTGGCGACGGTACATAAGGTCGTCAAGATGCCGAACCAGAGCCTTTTTGTGTTTACGGAAGGCACGGAGCGGGTCAAGCTGGGCGAATTTTCGCAGATTGAACCCTTTATGACGGCGAGCATCGAGCCGATCGCCGATCTGGCGCCGGGGGCCGGAAGTGAACTGGAAGCGTTGTTGCGCAACGTGAACTCTGAGTTCCAGGCCATTGTGACCGCGTCGCCGACCCTCTCGGACGAACTCCAGACAATTGCGATGAACATCGATGAACCTGGGCGCCTGGTCGACTTTATCGCTTCGTCCTTGCCTTTCCTGGCAACGTCAGACAAGCAGGAGTTGCTCGAGACTGCGGACGTTACCGCGAGGCTGGAGCGCATCAACAAACATCTTGCGAAAGAGCTGGAGGTACAGCAGCTTCGCAACAAGATTCAATCGGAAGTACAAGACCAGGTGCAGCAATCCCAGCGCGATTATTACCTGCGCGAGCAGCTCAAGGCGATCCAGAAAGAACTCGGCGAGATGGACGAGGGCCAGAAGGATATCGAGGAGCTTCGTCAGAAGATTGAAGCTGCCGGCATGCCTGAAGATACCAAGAAGGACGCGGTCAAAGAACTGAACAGACTTTCCCGCATGTCGCCGATGGCTGCCGACTACTCGCTGACGCGCAATTACATCGAGTGGCTGGCGGTGCTGCCATGGGCGAAATCGTCGGGCGAAGAAGTGAACATCATCAAGGCGAAAGAGATTCTCGATGAAGATCACTACGACCTGAAGAAGGTAAAAGACCGCATTCTCGATTATTTGAGTGTTCGCCGTCTCAAGCCGGACATGAAGGGCCCGATCCTGTGTTTTGTCGGACCTCCCGGGGTCGGCAAGACCTCGCTTGGTCGCTCCATCGCGCGTTCGCTCGGCCGCAAGTTCCAGCGGATCTCGCTGGGCGGCATGCACGACGAGGCCGAACTGCGCGGGCATCGCCGGACGTATATCGGCGCGCTGCCGGGGCAGATCATTCAGAACCTGCGTCGCGCTGAGACCAACGATCCCGTCTTCATGCTGGACGAGATCGACAAGCTGGGCAGGGACTTCCGGGGCGATCCATCGTCGGCGCTGCTCGAGATTCTCGATCCGGAGCAGAACAACACCTTCCGCGACAATTATCTCGACGTGACTTTCGATCTTTCGAAGGTTCTGTTTATCTGCACGGCGAATATGCTGGATCCGATTCCCGATCCGCTGCGCGACCGCATGGAAATTATTGACCTTTCCGGCTACACCGAAGAGGAAAAGGTCCACATTGCTTTCCGGTACCTGATCCCAAGGCAGATTAAGGAAAACGGCCTGCAAGAGGAGAGCATCGAGTTCCCGCAGGAGAGCGTCAACTACATCGTGCGCCATTACACCCGGGAAGCCGGCGTTCGCAAGCTTGAGCAGCTTATAGGGACGGTCTGCCGCAAGCAGGCCCGGCGAATCGCCGAGGGCAACGAAAACAAGCTGGTGGTCACCAAGGAGATCATTAACGAATTTCTCGGTGGCATCAAGGTCCGCGTCGATACCGAGATTGCGGAGCGCACCCAGCGTGCCGGGGTCGCCGTCGGCCTGGCCTGGACACCGGCTGGCGGTGATGTGCTCTTCATCGAAGCGAATCGCATGAAGGGGAAGGGCGGGTTCACGATGACCGGCCAGATTGGCGAGGTCATGCAGGAGTCCATGCAGGCGGCGCTGACCTGGGTTCGTTCGAATGCTACCCTGGTGGGCCTGGACGAGGATTTCACCAAGGATGTCGACCTGCATATTCACGTGCCGGCGGGAGCGATTCCTAAAGATGGCCCCTCGGCAGGTGTCACCATGGCGACTGCTTTAGTTTCGCTGCTGACCGACAAGCCGGTTCATCCGCTAACCGCGATGACCGGAGAGATTACGCTAAGCGGCAACGTGCTGCCGGTTGGCGGGATCAAGGAGAAGTTTCTTGCGGCAAAGCGCGCCGGGGTCACCCAGGTGATCCTGCCTGCAGAAAACCGACAGAATGTTGAAGAGGACCTGACTCCCGATCAGGTGTCGGGTGTCGCCATTCACTACGCCCGCCGTATTGAAGACGTGCTGGCCGTGGCTTTGCCGAAGAGCCCGGTAGAGGAAAAACAGGATGAGCGACTGCGGGAAGAGACGCTTGCTCACGCCGATGCATGACTCTGCGTCGTCGGTAGGGTTTAGAAGGGCCTGCTAACCAGCAGGCCTTTTTTTCATAGCCTCAACCTTCCTTCGTCTGGAAAGCAGACGTTCCGCGGCGAGCCGCATCTCGCTCCATATGGCGACGAAAAGTTCGAAAGCATCGGCAACCAAGGTCAAGGGTATTACGAAGACGGCGCGCGACCCCAAGGGCGGCCTTACCGCTGAGGGCCGGCGGCAGTTCAAGGAAAAGGATGGTTCCAACCTCAAGCCCGGGGTGACAGGCAAGGCAGACACGCCCGAAAAGAAGAAGCGCAAGGGATCATTTTTGACGAGGATGTTTACACACCCTCGCGGACCGATGGAAAAGGACGGCGAATCGACCCGCCTGGCGCTCTCTGCGCATGCGTGGGGAGAGCCGATCCCTAAGACCGAAGCGGATGCGCACAAACTCGCCGGGAAAGGGAGCAAACTGCTGGCTGAGTATAAGAGCGGTAAAGAGAAACCGGCCAGGGCGAAAAAGAAGGTGGGCCGGACAGAGCAGAAAAACAACTGACAGGGAAGAAGGGAGTTCGGGCAATTGCCGGCGCGAGACGAATCATTTCAAAGTAGCGCAGGTGGCTCGACACTCCTCCCTTTAACGATTACTATTGCGCTTAATATGGCGTGCAGACTTTATCTGAAACTTTCGCCGATCCTTTTGTGTGCTGCAGCTTCCATGGTCTCGCTGGGTCAGAATTCCGCGACAGCCCCTACGGCAGGCACCGACCCAGCGGTGCTCGATCAGCAATGGAGGGTGGGGAACAGCGGCTACGACGAGCAGAGAAAGACCATCCTGCAGGAGGTGAATCGCGTCAGTCACGATGGGCCGTTCCAGCCCAATTACGAGTCGCTCGACAAGTACGAAGCGCCGGAGTGGTACAAGGATGCGAAGTTTGGCATTTTCATCCACTGGGGCGTCTACTCTGTCCCTGCTTATGGAAGCGAGTGGTATCCGCGCGAGATGTACATTCCGGGCAGCGATGATTTTAAGCACCACGTCGCCACCTATGGCCCGCAAAACAAGTTTGGTTATAAAGATTTTATTCCTATGTTTAGGGCGGAGAAGTTCGATCCTCAGGCATGGGCTCACCTTTTTGAAGAAGCAGGCGCGAAGTACGTCGTGCCTGTCTTTGAGCACCACGATGGCTTCGCCATGTATGACAGCGGCCTTTCAGACTGGACGGTAGCCAAGATGGGCCCGCATCGCGATACCGGCGGAGAACTGGCCAAGGCGGTCCGTGCAGAGGGGCTTCATCTTGGGGCGTCGTCGCATCGCGTGGAGCACAATTTTTTTCTGGGGATGGGGCGTACTTTCGACTCAGATGTCAATGATCCGAGGCTTGCAGGTTTTTATGGTCCCGCCCATGCGTGGCTCGAGAACTTAGATCACACGCCACTCTCGAACGATTTTACTTATCTTTCTGACGACTATGGCAGTGACTGGCTGGCCCGCTCCGCCGAGATAGTCCAGAAATATCACCCCGACATCATGTACTTCGACTGGTGGATCGGTCAGCCGGGATTGCGTCATCAACTTACCGAATTCGCCGCCTTTTACTACAACTCATCTTTGAAGTATGGCGATCATGTAGGGGTGATCAATTACAAGGATTATGCGATGGATGCGCATTCGGCAGTGCTTGACATCGAGCGCGGGCAACTTGGGGCTATTCGTCCGCTTTACTGGCAGACGGATACTTCCGTCAGTAACAAGTCATGGGGATATATCGAGCACGATACTTTCAAGTCTCCAGAATTTATCGTGCATCAACTGGTTGATATTGTAAGCAAGAATGGCAATTTACTGATGAACATCGGGCCCCGATCCGATGGGACCATTCCGGAGGAAGTTCAGCAGGTATTACTTGCAGTCGGGGGCTGGCTGAAGGTGAACGGCGAAGCAATCTACGGGACGCGGGCCTGGATGACTTATGGTGAAGGACCAACCAAGGTCGTCGAAGGGTCGTTCAATGACACAGCGGCGGGGAACTATTCTGCAGAGGACTTTCGCTTTACGACCAAAGGCGACACGCTCTATGCCATCGAAATGGCATGGCCCGCGAACGGGGAAGCGGTGGTCCATACCCTTCACCCAGTGACTGGCGGAAAGCAAATAAAGTCTGTCTTGCTGCTCGGTTCGGCCCAACCGCTGAAGTTCAATCAAAAAGGTGACGGGCTGCATGTGGAGCTACCCGCGCAATGCCCCGGGAAGTATGCGTATGCGTACAAGATTGAGTTTGAGAAGTAGAGTCAACTGGCACTCAGGCGGCCGTCCAGCCTCCATCGATCGGCAAGACAGCGCCATTGATGAACTGCGCCTCGACCGAGCATAAGTAGCGCACCATGGAGGCGATCTCCTCTGCTTTGCCGAGCCGGCCAATGGGCTGCCTGGCGCTCACTTCTGCCTTTACTTTCTCTTTTTCGTGCGCGTGATATTTGTTGAGATAGCTTTCTACAAAGGGCGTGTCCACTGTTCCAGGACAGATGCAATTAATTCTCAGCTCTTTGGGATAGTCGACCGCGATCTGCCTTGTCATGGCGATGACCGCGCCCTTGCTGGTGCAATAAGCCAGCCGATGCTTGATGCCGATGAGCCCAGCGACCGACCCGATATTGACGATGCTGCCATGACTCGCAAGCAACAGCGGAAAAGCGGCCCGGGTCACCAGGAACACCGACTTTACATTCACGTCGAGCAGTCTCGAGAGATCTTCGAGTTCCGTGCGCATGATGTCGCCGACATGACCTATACCGGCGCAGTTTACGAGGATGTCGAGTTGCGGCACCTTCTCAAAGGCCGCGGCGATCGACTCCGGTTTGGTGACATCCATCTGCAGCGCACGTGCGTTGCCAAGCTCCGAAGCCAATGCCTCGGCGCCGGGTAGGTTGAGGTCGGCAATACAAACGTGCGCACCGGAGGCGGCCAGTTCTCGACAGGTAGCTTGCCCAATACCGCTTGCGCCCCCGGTCACGAGAGCATGTTTTCCGTCGAGGCAAAAAGGAAGTGAAGCTGGCGATTTGTTTTCTGTCACAGTGATCGATCTCGTTTCATTAGTCTGGCGTCAGATTAGACTGGCAGTGGCCTGCCGCCGCCTTCGCTTGAGAGGTATGCAGCTTCGACGACGCGCATCGTGTCGAGTGCGTCGTCTACGCTGGTGGGCAACACTTTGGACTCGCCACTGACATACCGCTGTAGGGAGTCCATCGAACCGATAAAGGCATCTGGAAACCAGTTTCCACGGGTTGGAAGAGTCTGCCAGGCTCCGCCCGGCTGCACGTAGCTCAGAGAATCCGGCTCCCCGACAGGATAGTTTAAATTCACACCCATCACTGCCTGCATGGCGCCTTCCGTACCTTCCCATTGCACCTGACTGCGCTGTCTCTGCGGACTGAAATTGTGGCTGTGGTTGGTCGAGATGAGTACGCGCGTCCACTCTCCGTAATCGAGGATTAAGACGGTCTTGGTGGCAGTGAGCGCCGGAGTTCTTGGACTGCGGACAGTCTTTGCGTACACGCTCGCGGGATTGCCGAGCCAGGACCGGACCAGATCGATGTAGTGAATGCTGTGATAGAGGATCTCAAGCCGTGGCGCGGTGCTGAGGAAGCTCCAGAGATCCCATGGCATGTGGACGCTTACCTGGACCTCGATGTCATGCAGTTGCCCGAGCAAGCCGGCATCGGTGATACGCCGGGCGGCGAGCATGGCTGGAGCCCATCGCAATTGGAAGTTGACCGCTGCCGTCAGTTGCTTGCGATGACAGAGCTCGACGATTGCGCGGGCATCCGCCAGTGTCTCTCCCATGGGCTTCTGGATGAGGACGGCCGCGCCATCGGGCAGCAAGGGCAACACCTGGAGAAGCGCGGGAGCAGGAACGGCAACGTCAAAGATGCTATTGCCTGGAACGTACTGGAGAGCTTTCGCGATGGAATCCGTCGCAAGAGGGACACCAAAATCCTGCGACAGGAGCGAGGCCCGATGGATGTCCGCGTCGATACAGGCGGCCACGGGGAGCCCGGCTTTCCGGTAGGCAGGCATGTGCGCATCCCGGGCGATACCGCCTGATCCGATGAGGACAATAGGCCGCGGATTTGCGAGTCGCGGCAAAATCGATCGCTGTACCTCGTCCAGAAAGGCGGGCGCGATCACGGCGGAGCTGTTTTCCTGGCGAACCATGTTTGTAGTAGAACCTCGAACAGCCAGTTGGCGGCGAAAAGTCCGGCACATAGGAACATCTAGAGAAATATCACGTTTACTGTCACGATTACTATGCCCAACAGAGTAGCGAAGGAGAGCCCGGCGGGACTTTCGGCCTTACCGCGCGACCGTAGGGCATCCGTCTAACGGTATAGTCCATCAGAGGAGTTGGAGAGAGGGGTGGGCAAAAAGTGAAAGCAGTCCTGTTGAAAGCTTACGGCGGTATCGATCAATTGTCTTACGAGGATGTTCCGACACCCAAGCCGGGCAGTGGCGAAGTCCTTGTGAAGGTTGCGGCTACGAGCGTAAACCCGATTGATTGGAAGATGCGCAGCGGCGTAGCTAAGGAGAGGTTTCCGGTGGATTTTCCCGGGATCCTGGGGCGCGACGTCGCTGGAGAGGTCGCAGAAGTTGGACCCGGTGTCACCGGATTCACTATCGGCCAGAGAGTCATGGCACTCACAACACAGTCGTATGCTGAGTACGCGGTGGTGAAGGCAGATAGCCTTGCGCCGGTTCCGGATGCTCTGAGTTTCGAGGAGGCGGCTGCCTTGCCGCTGATTCTACTTACTGGAGCCCAGTTGATCGAGCGCGGGGTAAAACCGAAGGCCGGCCAGTCTGTGCTAGTCACGGGAGCTTTAGGCAGCGTAGGAAGAGTCGCAGCTTACGTTGCAGGGCAGCATCAGGCGCAGGTTATCGCTGGCGTCAAAGCTTCGCAGCTCGCTGAAGCTGAAGGCCTGGGAACGCCGGCACTGGTTGCGCTCGAAGACGAGAAGGCGATGCTGGCGTTCAAAGATCTGGATGCGGTGGCGGATACCGTCAATGGTCCGACCGCCGCTCGCACGTTGAAGCACCTGCGCAAGGGTGGAGTCTTTGCCACGGTGACCCAGGTGCCGAAAGAAGCCAAGGACTTCGAGATCCAGACGGAGCGGGTCACCTGTCAGCCTGATGCTTCACGACTTTATCAACTCGCGGAGGAGGTCGCTCGAAAACACCTCAACATCCCCATCGCGAAGGTGATGAGGTTGTCGGAGGCCGGCAAGGCTCAAGAGGTCGGCGAAGCGGGGGGCGCCGGCGGCAAGATCGTGCTTGTCGTCTGAGGATGAGAGGCTAGTGCTTCGGCGTCGAGCCGCTTGCAAGCTGATCCAAGGCCAGGTTGATCTCCAGGACGTTGACCCGGGGCTCGCCAAGAAAGCCGAACTGCCGGGGGGTAGTGTGTCGCTGGACGAGTCGAGCGACCGCGGCAGCTGAGAGGTTTCGGGTTGCTGCTATGCGTTGCGATTGGTAGATGGCTGCTGCGGGAGTGATGTCGGGATCGAGTCCTGAGCCGGAAGCTGTGACCATATCGATGGGCACGGGGCGAGAAATAGCGTTCGGTCTGTCCGTGGCAACATCTCCCTCAATCCGCGCCACCAATTTGTGACTGGACTGAGCCAGATTTGAGCCACTCGAGTTGCTGGCGTCGTAGCCATTCCCCGCGGCGGATGGGCGGCCGTGAAAGTAATTTCCTCCGGCGAAGTTCTGGCCGATCAAGCCTGATCCAATCACCGTGCCGCTGTCGCTGGTGATCAGGCTGCCATTTGCCTGGCGTTTCAGGCCGAGTTGGGCTAGGGCAGTGATCAACAACGGATAGATGATGCCGAGCAGCACGGCGGTCGAGAGTGTATAGCGGAGCGCGACCTTTAAAGAGCCAATCATGATGAAAATCCTCCGGCGCTTACGCCAGGTGCAGTGTGGTTAAGACAATGTCGATGACCTTGATTCCGATGAACGGGACGATGATGCCGCCTACTCCATAGATCAACAGGTTGCGCTGGAGCAGGGCCTGCGCAGATTTCGGCTCATACTTGACGCCTTTCAGCGCAAGAGGCACCAGCGCAATGATAATCAACGCGTTGAAGATGACGGCTGAAAGGATGGCAGAGTGGGGCGTCTTCAGGTGCATGACGTTCAAGGCATTGAGCACGGGGAAAACCCCGGCGAACATGGCTGGGATGATGGCGAAATACTTTGCCACGTCATTCGCAATGGAAAATGTCGTGAGCGCCCCGCGGGTCATCAGGAGCTGCTTGCCGATCTCCACGATCTCGATCAACTTGGTGGGGTTGGAATCAAGGTCGACCATGTTGCCTGCCTCCTTGGCGGCTTGTGTCCCGGAGTTCATGGCAACGCCTACGTCGGCTTGAGCCAGAGCCGGAGCATCGTTGGTGCCATCACCCGTCATCGCGACCAGCTTTCCCTTGGCCTGTTCGCGCTTGATCAAGTCCATCTTGTCTTTTGGCTTGGCCTCGGCGAGGAAGTCGTCAACGCCGGCCTCTCGCGCGATCACTGCGGCGGTGAGCGGGTTGTCGCCGGTGATCATGATGGTGCGAATGCCCATGGCGCGTAGCCGGGCGAGGCGATCCTTGAGGCCGCCCTTCACAATGTCTTTGAGATAGACGACGCCAAGCGCCGTGTCGTTTTCGCAGACCACCAGCGGGGTACCCCCCAGGCGCGCTATCTCTTCGACCTTATCGGTGACCTTGCGGGGAACGGAAGAGCCCAAAGACTCGAGATACTTGGCGATTGCATCCGCGGAGCCTTTGCGGATCCTGGTTCCAGAAAGATCGATGCCCGACATGCGCGTCTGCGCAGTAAAGGGCACAAATTCAGCTTGCATGTCGTTTAAGTCGCGCCCTCTGAGGTTGTATTTTTCTTTCGCCAGAACGACGATGGAGCGGCCCTCTGGGGTCTCATCGGAAAATGAGGCCAATTGGGCAGCATCCGCCAGCCGGTCGGTGCTGATGCCGGGAGCAGGATAGAACTCGGTTGCCTGGCGATTGCCGAGGGTGATGGTCCCCGTCTTATCCAGCAGGAGGGTATTCACGTCACCGGCGGCCTCTACAGCGCGGCCCGACATTGCGAGCACGTTGTACTGAACGAGGCGATCCATGCCAGCGATGCCGATGGCAGAGAGCAGGCCGCCGATGGTGGTCGGGATAAGGCAGACGAGCAGCGAGACGAGAACGAAGACGGTTTGCGGCGCATGAGAATAGATGGCAAAAGGCTGCAACGTGGCGACGGCGAGCAGAAAAACGATCGTCAACCCGGAGAGCAGGATGCTCAGCGCGATCTCGTTGGGTGTTTTCTGACGCTCCGCGCCCTCGACCAGCGCGATCATGCGATCAAGAAAAGTCTCTCCAGGGTTTGAGGTGATCTTGATCTTGAGCCAGTCAGAGAGCACTCTGGTGCCGCCGGTCACCGCAGACCGGTCGCCACCCGCCTCGCGAATGACGGGTGCGGATTCGCCGGTAATGGCCGACTCATCGACGGATGCCACCCCCTCGACGACCTCACCGTCACCGGCGATAAACTGGCCGGCCTCAACGCGAATCAGATCTCCCGAGCGAAGCTGCGAACTCGATATCGCTTCGGCCGTGTGGTCCGAACGAAGACGATAGGCTACTGTCTCGCCCTTGGCTCTGCGCAAAGTGTCAGCCTGCGCCTTGCCGCGGCCCTCGGCCATGGCTTCGGCAAAGTTGGCGAAAAGCAAGGTGAACCAAAGCCACAGGGTGATCTGTAGATTGAAGCTGAAGCCGGGTTTATGGTGCAGCAGGTCTTGAACGAAAAGAACGGTCGTGAGCACGCTGCCTGCTTCAACGACGAACATGACAGGATTCTTCAACATCTGCCGGGGATTCAGCTTCGTGAATGCCCCGGCGAATGCCTGACGGAGGATGCCGGGGTTCCAGAGGCTCAGTTTTTCGGTAGCCATGATGATCTTTCTGCTCTAGAAGAGCTGTCCGGCCCGCAGGAGCAGGTGTTCGAGAATTGGCCCGAGACTTAACGCCGGAAAGAAGGTCAGTGCGCCGACGATCACGATGACCCCGGCCAGCAGGAGAGAAAAGAGTGTTGTATTCACAGGGAAGGTGCCGGGGGATGGAGGAACGCTCTTCTTCATGGCCAGGTTGCCGGCAATAGCCAGCATGGGAATCATCATCAGAAATCGGCCGGCCAGCATTGTGAAGCCGAGAGTGAGGTTGTACCAGTGGGTGTTCACGCTGACGCCGGCAAACCCCGAACCGTTATTGCCCGCGGCCGAAGTAAAGGCATAGAGAAGCTCGGTCAATCCGTGAGGGCCGCTGTTATTGAGAGCGGTAAGTCCCATGCTCGGCGAGAGTACCGAAATCGCCGTAAAGAGGAGTATCAGCATCGGGAAGATGAGGATATAGAGCATCGCCATCTTTATGTCGAAGGCTTCTATTTTTTTGCCGAGATATTCGGGTGTTCTTCCGACCATCAGCCCTGCGATGAAGACGGAGAGCACGACGTAGATGAGGATGCCGTAGAGTCCAGACCCCACTCCGCCGAAGACGACCTCGCCCAGCATGATGTTGACCAGTGTGATCATGCCACCCAGCGGGGTGAACGAGTCGTGCATGGAATTGACGGCGCCGCAGCTCTCATCGGTAGTTATCGCTGCGAAGAGTGAGGACTGCGAGATACCGAAACGTACCTCTTTGCCCTCCATATTGCCGCCAGACTGTAGCGCGGTCGCCCGCTGCGCGACATTGTGCAACAAAGGGTGAGGCCGAGATTCAGCCGCGTAGATACCGACGAAGCCGATGATGAATAACGCGGCCATGGTCGCGAAGACTGCCCATCCGTGTCCTGGGGAGCCGGTCATCTTGCCCAATGTGACGGTGAGCGCGGCTGGGATGAGGAACATCAGCAGCATCTCAATGAAATTGGTGAGCGGGGTGGGATTCTCAAAAGGATGGGCGCTATTGGTGTTAAAAAACCCTCCTCCGTTCGTGCCGAGCATCTTGATGGCTTCCTGCGAGGCGACAGGCCCTTGAGCGATGATTTGTGGAGTTGCAGACTTCTCAAGTGTCGAAACGGAGGTGTAGGCGCGCAAATTTTGCGGGACGCCTTGCTGAATGAGGACCGGAGAGACGAGGAGACAGATAGGCAGTAGGAGCCAAAGGATGGTGCGGGTCGAGTCCACCCAAAAATTACCGATCGTCGCGGACTGCTTGCGGACGATTCCTCTGACCAGCGCCATCGCGACCGCGATGCCCACCGCCGCGCTCATGAAGTTGTGATACGCCAGCCCTACCATCTCGGTGAAGTAGCTCATCACGGCCTCTGGCACATACGATTGCCAGTTAGTGTTGGTCGTGAAGGAGGCAGCGGTGTTCCATGCCAGATCGGGCGCCACGCCGGCAAAGCCTTGCGGGTTCCACGGCAGCAGGTGCTGCGTTCGTTCGATGAGGTAGGTGAGCAGCAAAGAGACAAGGCTGAAGAGCAGCATGGCTACGGTGTATTCGCGCCAGTTCATCTCGATGCCCGGCTCGATGCCGCTCGCACGATAGATCAGCCTCTCGACCGGCTTCAGGACCGGGTCTAGAAAGGTCTTCTGGCCCTCGAGGACGCGGGCTATATACCGTCCGAGCGGACGCATGAGCGCTAAGACAAGTCCAAAGAACATTGCAAATTGCAGCCATCCATTCCAGGTCATTTCAAAACTTCTCCGGCCGCAGCAAGGTCGCCAAGAGGTAAGCGAGCAGCAGAACAGTGAGGAGGACGATGATGCCGACGGTAAGGTTCATGGCGAGTTACCTCAATCTCTCGCAGCCGCGCACATACCAAAGTGCGATCGCGAAGAAGATCATTGTGAAGAGAAGCGCTAGACAGTCCCACATACGAAGATGCTCCTCGCCCGGCAGGTCATTGAGCCCGGCGGACGCCGCGGCGACGTCCATCCACTTCAGTTAAGTGGATGGGCACTAAGCCCGGCGTAAGAGAGTCATAAGGAAGTCGTAAAGAGCACTGGGCAGACGAAGAGGGTAGTGCTATTCCGGCAAGCCATCCGGAAGAAATCGATAGCCGACCCACGGCTCTGTCTGGAAGTACTGCTTGCCGCTACCGTTCTCAAGCTTGCGCCGCAGCTGCCCGATGAAGACACGTAGGTACTCCGGTTGATGGGCCGACTGCGCGCCCCAAACGGCGACCAGCAGCGCCCGATGGGTGAGGACCTTGCCGGGATTCCGGGCGAAATGCAGCAGCAGGTCGAACTCTTTGGGAGTCAAATGAACATTGCGCCCGGAGACGATGACGGTATGCGCCTCAGGATCTATGTTGAAGTCGCCATTTTCGACTGCTTGACCAGTGTTCCGTTCCGGGGCTCGACGCAGGTGAGCTCGCACCCGTGCCTGCAGCTCCTGAATGCTGAAGGGCTTGGTGACATAATCGTCGGCGCCGGCATCGAGCGCTTCGACCTTGGAACGTTCCTGGTCGCGAACAGAAAGCACGATGATGGGCGTGGAGGCCTTCTTCCGGATGGCCTTGCAAACCTCGATGCCGCTGATGCCGGGCATCATCAGGTCGGTGACGACCAGGTCTGGCGACCAGTCGTCGAAAAGCCGCAAGGCTTCCTCGGGATCGTTGGCGATGCGGACATCGTAGGCCTGCGCAGTCAAGGCAGCGCGCAGCACGCGGGTAATCTGCGCTTCATCATCGACAATCAGAATCCGTTCCGCCACTGGAACCCGCTAACTGACCAAAGATAACATTTGTTTCGGAGGGCGCTGAGGCGAACGGTATCTGGCGCCGGTGGCTGTATTATGCACGATAGTGACGATGAAAGCTGAGCCGATTCCGGTGCGTGTCTCTGCAATCCGCTACGCGTCGATCACGCTGGCGGCTTTGCTGATCGTTGCGGTTTATCGGCTGGTGGTGCATGTCAACCAGACGACCGTAGCGTTGACTTTTCTCATCCTGGTTCTGCTCGTTGCGACGCGTTGGCGGCTTTCGTATTCGGTCTACCTGTCTCTTTTATGTACGCTGCTCTACAACTTTTTTTTTCTGCCGCCGATCGGCACTTTGACGATTGCCGATCCGCAGAACTGGGTTACGCTTGCAGCCTTCCTGGTGGCGAGCGTTCTGGTCAGCCATCTATCCGATAATGAACGGCGTGCCGCCGCGCAATCGGAGGTTCGTCGAGAAGAAGTCGAGCGGCTCTTTGAGTTCAGCCAACGATTACTTTTGCAAGACGATCTTCGAGTCCTGACCCGCACCGCCCCATCGTTGATTGCCTCCGTCTTCAAACTCCGGGCAGTCGCGCTCTATATCCGTGAAGATGAATTAGCCTACTACTCCGATCCAAACGACGAGCTTCTTCCTGTCGCGAGCCTGCGCCTGCTGGCAGAAGATCCGGAGGCTACGGTTCAGTCCGCTGCCGGAGTTCGGGTGTTGCCTATCGCTCTGGGTATGCGGTCGAGGGGAGCCCTGGCCCTCACCGGAGGCGAATATCCGGCGGGCATGTATGACGCGATTGCGGGATTAGTGGCGATCGCTCTCGAACGCGCTTCGGCGCTTGAGCGCTTCAGCCATATCGAGGCCTCGCGCGAGGGTGAGCGCCTGCGGAGCGCCCTGCTCGACTCGATTACTCATGACCTGCGCACGCCGCTGACCGCCATTCGCGTGGCTGCGACAACCCTGCTTGCACAACCCGCCCTGAGCCAGGCCGACCTGCGCGAAATGTACGAGGTCGTCGACGAAGAGAGTGAGCGGCTCGACCGCCTGATCGGCCAGGCGGTCGAGATGGCGCAGCTCGACTCGGAAAGCCTGCAGGTAAGATTGCTGCCGCAGAAGCTGCGCGAGGTCATCGATCTCGCTCTCGAAGATACCCGCGCCGTCCTCCGCAGTCGCCCGGTCGAGGTGCAGGTTTCCGAAGACCAGCCGGCGTTTCCCATGGATCGCGAACTGGTGCGCCGGGTGCTGCGACAGCTGATCGAGAACGCCGCCAAGTATTCTCCTCCCGGCCTCTCGATCACCCTATCGAGTCAACTCGCGGCAGACCGCCTCTATGTCACGGTCAGCGATCGTGGTCCCGGGATCGCGGTGGGGGAGCAGCCGTTCGTCTTTGACAAATTCTTCCGGGGACGACAGCGGGAGAAAATCCACGGCTCGGGGATGGGGCTCGCCATCGCAAAAGCCATTCTCAGGGCGCATGGGGGAGGAATCGACCTGAGCAGCAGCCCGACACGTGGAGCGGCGTTCACCTTCTGGCTGCCGCAAAACGGCGGAACCATGGAGGAGCAAACAGAAGAGGCAAACGCGGCCGAATGATGTGCAAAGGACTCATCAGCCGCCAATTACACTGATCGGAGTGACCATCTACGTCATCATGGCTGGGCTGCCTGGAACGGGAAAGAGCACTCTCGCCCGCGCGCTCGCCGAACAAATGGGTGGCCTGGTGCTTGGGAAAGATGAGGTACGCGCAGCCTTGTTCCCGGGAAGATTTACGGACTATACGCGAGAACAGGACGACCTCTGTTTTGAAGCCATTTTGAAGGCAGCTCATTACGTCGCTCTTCGTGGGCTAGCGCGATTTATCTTTCTGGATGGACGGACGTTTTCCCGGGGAGAACAAATAGATCAAGCAGTAGGAGCAGCACTGGCCGCGGATAGCGAGTGGCGCATTCTCCATGTCACCTGCCCTGACGAGCTGGCGGAACGGCGACTGCTGGAAGATGCGACCCATTTGGCCGGAAATCGTACTGTCAAAATGTATCGTCAGCTGCAAGAGAGGTTTAAGCCCATCGAACGCCCCAGACTGGTGATCGACACCTCCGAGCCGCTCGCCCGGTGTATCCGCATGGCAGGCGACTATCTCCGCCTCTCGATAACCCAGCCAGAAATATAGGCTCACCTGCACTTCACAGGGGCGCGGGTGAAGCGGCCTTGTCTTCCTGCTTGTCGGCTTTGTCTTGCTCTTTGTTTGCTTTTTCTGTTGCTTTGTTTTCTGAGCCTTATGCTCGGCCTTGTCGGCCTTTTTCTGGGCCTTCTCTGCCTTCTGGTCTTGTTTTAGCTGTTTCTGGGCATCCTGCGTGTCCGGGCTGGCGGGTTGAGCCAAGTAGGTGCCAGCGAGCGCCAGGAGCAGGGAGCAATCTCATTCAAGGTTCTCCTTGCTCATAGGATTCTTAAGCGGGATCAAGGGTGGCCGCTGCGCGCTTCAGGGATTACAGTTCTTCCACTGCTACGACCGCGAAGTGTCATAATGGCCGAATGAAATTGCTTCTTTTTCGCGCCACCACGATCGCCATGGTGACCTGTGCTTCGTCCGGAATCGGCCAGATGAGTAGCTTGCCGGCTCCTCTGCCGAAAATGGTTCAACAGTCGACTCCCGAAAGGGTGGTGGCGGAACACCTCGCCGCCTTCAGCACTTGCGATTGGAAGCGCCTGATGGCGCAATTTCCTGACGATGTGGAGTTTTTCTCGCCTAATGGCGTGATTGTGCGGGGCAGGCAGGCGCTCGGCGAGATGTTCGCCAAGGTGGTCAAGGCACCCTCTGAAGGCGGGACTTGCGGGCTGAAAATTACGGCTGAGCACACTTTTGTTGTGGGAAACGTGGTCAATGTGCAGTGGCGGGCGGATGCTTCGTTTCTCCTTGAGCCTTACCGCGGGGCAGACGCCTATGAGACCAGGGATGGCCTGATGGCTGCCCAGGTGACCACTTTCGATGCTGCCGCACTTAAAATGAAGCGGTAGGCGTTCTGTCTGGAGAGCCGCTATACCTTGAATAGTTCTCCAGAGCTTCAGATTCAGATTTAGACCTGATTTTCCAATAGAATAGGGAAGTTATGGACGAATTTCCCCGGCTGACGCGGCTGCCCGCGTATGTCTTCAACATTACCGGCGAACTAAAGGCCGCTGCTCGCAGGCGCGGCGAAGACATCATCGACTTTGGCATGGGCAACCCCGATGGGGCGACCCCCCGCCATATTGTCGACAAAATGGTTGAGGCGGCACAGAAACCCGCGACGCACCGCTACTCCGTCTCGAAAGGTCTGCCGCGGCTGCGTAAAGCCATTACGAACTGGTATGACCGACGATATGGGGTTTCACTCGACCCTGAGACAGAGGCGATCGTTACGATCGGTTCCAAAGAGGGGATCGCCCATCTTTGCCTGGCGACGCTCGATCGCGGCGATGTGGTGGTCGTACCGAATCCAAGCTATCCGATCCATATCTACGGACCGATCATCGCGGGGGCCAACGTTCGCAGTGTCGCCGTGCACAATACCGATGAGTTCCTGGCGGAGCTCGAGCAATCAATTCCGCTGATGTACCCGCGACCCAAAATGCTCATTTTGAACTTTCCCGCCAACCCGACGACCCAGTGTGTCGACCTGGCATTTTTTGAGCGTGTGGTGGCGCTCTGTAAGGAGCATGGGATTTACCTGGTGCATGACCTTGCGTATGCGGACATTGTTTTCGACGGCTACCGTGCGCCCTCGGTGCTGGAGGTTCCAGGGGCAAAGGATATTGCCGTCGAGTTTTTCACTCTGTCGAAGAGCTATAACATGCCGGGCTGGCGAGTCGGTTTCATGGTCGGAAACCGTAAGCTGGTTGCGGCCCTGGGACGCTTGAAGAGCTACTTCGACTACGGCACGTTTACTCCCATCCAGGTGGCGTCCATCCTCGCTCTGGAGGGCCCCCAGGATTGCGTCGCCGACATTGCCGAGAACTATCGCTGCCGCCGCAACGTGCTGGTGCAGGGTTTGAATAAGGCGGGCTGGACCGTCGAGAACCCGAAGGCGACCATGTTCGTCTGGGCGCAAATTCCCGAGCCGTATCGACACCTCGGTTCCCTTGAATTTTCACGTAAAGTGCTCAACGACGCCAAGGTCGCGGTCAGCCCAGGCATCGGTTTCGGCGAATTTGGCGACGCACATGTTCGCTTTTCGCTCATTGAGAACGAAGAACGCACCCGGCAGGCACTTCGTGGCATCCGGCAGATGTTTGCTCACGATGGAGCACTGACGGCCACTGTCTAGCTGCTCCGGTTAGCAATAGCTATTGGAAGTAATGAAGAAAACCGCAATCATCATAGGAGCAGGGCCGGCCGGCTTGACCGCAGCATACGAACTGCTCACCCGCAGCGACATCCATCCCATCGTTCTCGAAAAGAGCTCGGCGATGGGGGGCATCTCCCGGACGGTCCATTACAAAGGAAACCGCATCGATATCGGCGGCCATCGGTTCTTCTCAAAGAGCGACCGGGTGATGAACTGGTGGCTCAGCCACATGCCGATTGAAGCTGCCGCCGCCGGCACCCAGCAGATCACCTATCACGGCGAGAGTCGCGAGGTCACTAGCCCAGCGCCGTGCGACGAAGATGCGGTCATGCTCATCCGGCAGCGGAAGTCCCGTATTTACTTTTTGCGCCGCTTTTTCGACTATCCGATCCGGCTTAGCGCCCAGACGCTGTGGAAGCTTGGATATCTTCGCTCCATGAAGATTGCGTTTAGCTATCTGCGTACGATTCTCTTTCCTCCCAAGCAGGTCACGAACCTGGAAGAGTTTTTCATCAGCCGCTTCGGGCGGGAGCTTTACCTGACCTTTTTCAAGTCGTATACCGAAAAGGTATGGGGAATGCCGTGCCACGAGATCAGCGCGGAGTGGGGAGCGCAGCGCATCAAGGGTCTTTCGATTATGAAGAGCCTGCAGCACTTTCTCAAGGGTGCAACCTCTCGCAGGGGCTCTGACGTTGGTCAGAAGGATACAGAGACAAGTCTCATTGAGAACTTCATGTATCCCAAATTAGGCCCTGGCCAGCTCTGGGAGCTGGTTGCGCAAAAAGTAATGGCCATGGGCGGTGAGATCGTTACCGAGATCGATATCCAGAACATTCATTGCGAGGGCAAGGAGGTTAAGAGCGTCTCTGGCGTCGAGGCGAATGGCGCAGAACGTGAGTTTTACGGCGATTACGTCTTCTCGACGATGCCAATCCAGGAGCTCGTTGGCGCGCTGGACGCCCCTGTGCCGGCGGCAGTTGAGGAGATCAGCGAGGGGCTGCAGTACCGCGACTTCATTACTGTGGGGCTGCTGGCGAGCAAATTGAGCGTTCGTGACAAAACGTCGGCCAACCTGCTCATTAAAGACAATTGGATTTATATCCAGGAGCCCGAGGTGACTGCAGGCCGTCTGCAGATATTTAACAATTGGAGCCCATTTCTCGTCAAGGACCCAAATACAGTGTGGATCGGCGTGGAATATTTCTGCTACGACACTGACCCGATCTGGCGGAGTCCCGATACCGAGATTGTTGCGCTGGCCAAGAGAGAGCTTGAGCAGATTGGCATACTGCGCCAATCGGATGTGCTCGATGCGACGGTGATCCGCGTTCCCAAGACCTACCCTGCTTACTTTGGAACGTATGAGCGTTTCGATGAACTGCGTGCTTACCTGGACGAGTTCTCAAACCTTTTCCTTGTGGGACGGAACGGCATGCACAAGTACAACAACCAGGACCATTCCATGCTGACTGCCATGACGGCAGTGGACAACATACTCACCGGGCAGACAGCAAAGGACAATATCTGGGCCGTGAACACGGAAATGGAGTACCACGAAGAACGCCCTCAGAAGAATGGGAAAGCTGAAGTTGCCGTTGCCGCCGGCGCTTGATACGCAACATGGCGAGGCGCGTCGTTGCGTAATATGCGTTGCAGACAGCAGGACATGCAGAAAAGGAAGCCATGCCTGGATTGTTGAGTTCGATTGCCCGCCAGTACATTCGTAAATCGCCGATCGAGAAGGGAAAGTATCATCTCGTTCAGGCTATGCGAAAGATCGATTCGACTGAAAAGATCGTATCGCAGGTCGCTGGCCGCTTTCTGATGGAGCTTGATCGCTCCGAGTTTCTGCAGGGCCAACTTTACTACTACGGCTATTACGAAGAAGAACTGACTCGCTTTATCGAGAGCACGCTCCACCGCGGCTCCGTGATGGTCGATGTGGGCGCGAACATTGGGATCTTCTCCCTGCTGGCCGCCAGCCTCGGGGCTGCCTGCCATGCCTTCGAGGCGTCGCCGGACAATTGTGCGGCTCTGCGGCGCAACATTGCCTTGAATGGATTTACGGGAATTACGGTGCATGAGTGCGCCCTTTCCGATCACTCTGGCGAGGCGACTTTTTATCTTTATGAAGAGCGAGGGGCCAGGAACAACTCCGGTCAGAACGCCCTCTTTCGGCGGGGAACGGGCCGGGAGATCCGTGTACCGATGATGACTCTCGATGCCGCTCTCAGAGATCTGCCGCAGGTCGACTTCATTAAGAGCGATGTCGAAGGGGCCGATTTTTTAGTGCTGCAGGGTGCGGGGGAGATCCTTGACAGGTTTCACCCGACCATTGCGATCGAAGCCACCGAGGAGCTAGCCGAGAGACTTGGCGGCAGTGTCATGCAGATATTAGAGACACTGTGGAGGCACGGCTACGAGATCCAGAGGCTGACACCTTCAGGACTGTCGCCCATCACCAGATCAACACCATCCATCAGCTACGCCACGCTGGTAGCACACGTTCCAGAGAGCCCTGCTTTACCATAAAAAACAGACCATGGATTTTCAGCTTGTCAGTGACTACCAGCCGCGCGGAGACCAGCCTCGCGCTATCGATGAACTTATCTCAGGCATTGCGGCCGGGGAGCAGCATCAGACGCTCCTGGGCGTGACCGGCTCCGGAAAAACCTTTACCATGGCGAAGATCATCGAGGCGCTGAACCGCCCTGCTCTGATCCTCGCTCATAACAAAACTCTTGCTGCTCAGCTTTTCCACGAGTTCAAGCAGTTCTTTCCTTCAAACGCTGTCGAATACTTCGTCTCCTATTACGACTATTACCAGCCGGAGGCCTACATCCCCTCCGGTGACCTGTATATCGAAAAAGAGGCGACGATCAATGAGGAGCTTGACAAGCTGCGTCTGTCGGCAACCCGGTCGCTTTTTGAGCGCCGCGATGCAATCATTGTTTCCTCTGTCTCCTGCATCTACGGCCTGGGCTCGCCTGAGGCCTACTACGGCATGTTGATGTTGCTCGAAAAAGGCCAGAAGATTCGTCGCGAAGACATTACCCGCCGCCTTGTGGAGATCCTCTATGAACGCAACGATGCCGATTTTCGGCGAGGTACGTTCCGGGTTCGCGGCGATGTCATCGAGGTTTTCCCAACTTACGATGAGAACGCCTTCCGCATTGAACTCTTTGGCGACGAGATCGATTCGCTGTCACAGATCGATCCACTCTTCGGCACAGTCCGGCAGAAGTACGCGCGCTTACCTATCTATCCCAAGTCGCATTACGTCGTTCAGCCCGAGCGCAAGTCGACTGCTGTGGGAACGATCCTTGCGGAGCTCGAGTGGTGGGAAAAAGACCTTGAATCTCAAGGCCGGTTAGTCGAATCGCAGCGCATCCACCAGCGCACGCGGTTCGATCTGGAGATGATCAAGTCCATGGGGTATTGCCATGGCATCGAGAATTATTCCCGTCATTTTTCTGGGCGGCTTCCAGGTGAGCCTCCGCCTACTTTGCTCGATTATTTTCCCCGTGACTTCCTACTCTTCATCGACGAGTCGCACGTCACCGTTCCGCAGTTGCATGGCATGTGGCACGGTGACCGGTCGCGGAAACAGAACCTGGTCGACTACGGATTTCGCCTGCCGTCGGCAATGGACAACCGGCCACTTAAGTTTGAAGAGTTCGAAAGCCGCACCGGGCAGATCATCTACGTCTCGGCTACGCCAAGCGCCTATGAACTAACCAAATCCTCCGGGGTGGTTGTCGAGCAGATCATTCGGCCGACCGGCCTCGTCGATCCTGAAATCGAGATCCGCCCAATTCGTGGGCAGATCGATGATCTGCTGGCCGAAATCCGGATACGGGCCAAGAAAAATGAGCGCGTGCTGGTGACGACCCTCACCAAACGAATGGCCGAAGACCTCGCCGGCTACTACTCCGAGGTTGGGGTGCGGTGCCGCTATATGCACTCTGAAATAGAGACCTTGGAGCGCATCCGGATTTTGCGCGATTTACGCAAGGGTGAATACGATGTGCTGATTGGTATCAATCTTTTGCGCGAAGGCCTTGACCTTCCCGAGGTTTCGCTAGTCGCTATTCTCGATGCAGATAAAGAAGGATTTTTGCGTAGCTCCGGTTCGTTGATCCAGACTATCGGCCGCGCGGCCCGCAATATCAACGGCCGGGCAATACTCTATGCCGATAAGATGACCGACTCCATGAAGCAGGCCATTGGAGAGACCAACCGCCGCCGGGAGGTGCAGGTCGCGTACAACGAAGAACATAACATCACACCAACGTCGATTGTTCGAGCAGTCGATATGTCTCTCGCGCAGATTCTCAAAGCCGAATACGCCGATCTGACTGACCAGGACGCGACGATGCCCGAGTTTAAGAATCAACTGGAGCTCGATGCTTATATTAACAATCTTGAATCTGACATGCGCGAAGCCGCCAAGAAGTTCGAATTTGAGAAAGCGGCAAAGCTGCGTGATCTGGTGAAGGAGCTGCGAACGAAGGAGTTTCTGTTCTCCTAGTTTGTGAAGCACTCATCAGCGAGTGCGATCGAGAGATCGCATACTAATGAAAGTCGTGTGATCTGACTGCAGCGAGGCTCACCGGTAGTTGCAGAACCCGATCTGCTCGCACGTGAACGACAGAGTCCTGGTTCTGCAGCTTGCCCTCGACCAGCAAAAACTTTCCGCGAGTGATCAAGACCCGCTCTCGCTCATAAAGGTCTGGTCCGATGATCACGTTCATAATGCCCGTCTCATCTTCCATTGACAGGAAGATAAACCCCTTGGCCGTTCCGGGCCGCTGCCTCGCAATGACACAACCGGCCGTACGCACGTAAGCTCCATCGGTATGGATCTGCAAATCCTGTGCTGAGAGGATGTGGCGCCGCTGCATTTCATCGCGGCGATAAGCCATTGGATGACGCCCCACCGTGATTTCAGTCCCAGAGTAGTCGGCAACCAGCCGCTCCTCGGTGGTCATTTTCGCCAGTGGCGAGTTCTGGTCATTCGCAAGGCAGACATCATGCTGACGAAGCAATGGGCCGGAGGGGCGCCCCGCCTGCTCGACCTGCCAGAGTGCATGGCGGCGATGCTCCACGCCTCCGAGGCTATTGAGCGCTCCGACGCGGGCGAGCTGTTTCAGCTCCCGCGGATTCAGTTGAGGCACTCGCAAAGCCAGATCATCGGCCGAAACAAAGAAACCATTCTGTTGACGCTCTTCGATAATTGCTTGGGCAGATTGCTGCCGGAGTCCTTTGACGTACATCAATCCCATCCGTAAGGAAAGGCTATTATCTATCTCTTTTTCCAGTTTACATGGCCAGTCAGATAGCAGCACATCGATCACTCTGACCTTCAATCCGTGCCGCTGCGCATCTTTCACGATGACGGCGGGCATGTAAAAGCCCATCGGCTGATTGTTTAATATGGCACACGTAAAAGCGGCGAGATAATGGACCTTGAAATAAGCCGAAGCATAAGCAATCAACGCGAAACTCGCGGCATGAGACTCGGGAAATCCATATAGCGCGAACGAGGAGATTCCTTGCACGATCCGATCCTGTGTGGGGCCATCGATGCTGCGCTCTGTCATTCCTTTCCGAAGTCTTACTTCCAGTTCGTTCATTCGCTGCATGGAGCGCTTCATGCCGACGGCACGGCGCAGCTCTTCAGCCTCTGCCCCGGTAAAACCGGCCACGGTCATGGCGATCCGCAATAATTGCTCCTGGAATAAGGGGACGCCCAGGGTGCGTTTCAATACTGGAATAAGCAATGGATGCAGATAGGTCACTTCTTCCTTATTTTGCCTTCGCCGCATGTAGGGGTTCATGTTGCCGCCTACGATTGGCCCGGGGCGGATGATAGCTACCTGCACGACAATGTCATAAAACTTGTCAGGTTTGTTTCGAGGAAGCGAGGCCATCTGTGCGCGGCTCTCTACCTGGAACATGCCGACCGTGTCGGCGCGTTGTAGCGTCTTATATACGAGAGGATCATCTTGCGGCAGTTGGGCGAAGTCCTCGGTCTTGCCATAGTGTTGCGGGATAAGGTCGAGACAGTCCTTCACGACGGCCATCATTCCCAAGCCAAGTAGATCGACCTTGATTAGTCCAAGAGAAGAGCAGTCTTCCTTGTCCCATTGCACCACGCTGCGACCTTGCATGGAGGCGCGCTCTAACGGCACCACCCGATTTAACTGCCCCTTGCAGATAACCATTCCCCCCGAATGCTGGCCGAGGTGGCGAGGCAAATCCTGCAAGCGCAACGTCAGCTCCAGGTATTTTGCGATGCGTGGATGCTTCAGGTCAAAGCCGGCATGGTGGAAACTGTGAGCCATCGTGTCGTTGGGTCCGCGCCATTCCCAATGACCAACCAGGCTGGACAATCGTGCGAGCGTCTCTTCATCAAAACCGAGCGCCTTGCCAACTTCTCGAGCGGCCGATTTACCCCGGTAGGTAATCACGTTGGCGGTCATTGCCGCGCCCAGCTCGCCGTAGCGCGTGTAGACGTATTGGATCGCCTGCTCTCGCTTATCCCCCGAGGGTAAATCGAGGTCGATATCTGGCCACTCGCCGCGGCTTTCACTTAGAAACCTTTCAAAGAGCAGGTCCATGCCAACAGGATCGATCGCAGTGATTTCAAGGGCATAACAAACAACCGAGTTGGCGGCGCTGCCGCGCCCCTGAATTAATATTCCGTTATGTTTACAATGTTCAACAATGTCCCAGACGATCAGAAAATATCCGGCAAAGCCAAGTTGGGTAATCAGCCCAAGCTCTCGCTCAGCCTGTTTTTTTGCTCTCTTCATGAGTTCAGTGTCATGCTTGACGCCATAGCGCCGAAGGATGCCGTCCGCAACTCGTTTTTGCAAAAAGCTATCCATCGTCTCGCTGTCAGGTACTGGATAATGAGGGAACTGGTAACCGAGATCATTGAGTTCAAACGGCAGTCGCTCTGACAGGATAAGAGTGTTTTCGATAACGCTCGGAAGATCTGCGAAAATCGCCTTCATCTCTTTGGCGGAACGCAGATGCCGTTGCGCATTCAGGCTCAGCAAGCGCCCAGCATGGTCGAGGTCGGTATGGTTGCGGATCGAGGTGAAGATATCGAGCACCTCTCGCTCATACGCTGTTGCATAACGGACGCCATTTGTTGCCAATAGTGGCAACTTGAGAGACTTTGCTATCCGAATTGCGGCTTGATTGCGCCATTCCTCTTCACGCTCTTGATGACGCTGGATCTCAACATACACATTGTCACGGCCGTAGATAGATATCAGTTGCTCGGCAACTTTGAATCCAGCGGCATCACCACCGCTGGTAATGGCTGCGGTAAGTGGTCCTTCATCTCCTCCAGTCAGGCAAACTAATCCCCTAGAAAATTGCTCCAAGTCGCCGATATCGGCTGCCCCGTCACACTTAGTTGCTTCCCGCATCTTGAATTGAGTGATCATCTGGCAGAGATTCTGGTAGCCAGTTCGTGAGGTGCAAAGGAGCGGTACGCGCGCCGGCTCTGGGGAATGCCGATGAGGCAACCAGTGCGCCGGCGTAAGCCGTGGGCCAAAACTGTTCACCGATATCTCCGTGCCTACATGAGCGCGGACATGCATCGCTTTCCCTTGTGCATGAAAGCGCGCCGAACCGTAGAAACCGTTATGGTCCATCAGCGCCATCGCCGGGAAGCCCAGTTCTGCTGCACGTTCAATCAAGGCTTCAGGCAAAGAAGCGCCCTCAAGAAAGCTGAATGCGCTTGCAGCATGAAGCTCTACATAGGATTCAGTCATACATAGCCTCAACTTGCCAATGATCGCCGACAGTATCGTGAGTGACAGAGCAGCAAAGCAGGTTCACCGATTTATCTGACACGATTGTGTTTCGGGCCCGGGCTATGATGTCCCACTCTTCAACCGACCAACGATCACCGGTCCACCACCCTCCGGAGCTACGCCAGGGTCCATAAACCTTTTCTAGGTCATAGGCGGTCCCACGGAAGTAGAAGAGATTTGGGGAACCATTACTCATGATCATTGTGGCCTTTTCTGCTGGGCGAAGAGAGCGTATGACGACGGCTGGGAGTTTTGGATCTGGTCGCTTTTCACGAAGAACCGGCATCACCGAAAATGGTTTCATCCCGAAAGCATCCGGTCCATGGGTGTCTTTCAGTTCAGCGCAACCGACGCGATCCTCTCCAACTACAGCACGGATACGAGCCAGGGTTACATCCAACCGTCCAGGCTCTGGTAATTGCGGTGAAAAAAGCCCGAGTTGGATCGTGCCTTTCTCGCCAGTTTCAGCTCGGAGGCGCAGCGATAGAACGGCTGCCTGAGGAGGATGGGCGATCCAGTCCAAATGCAACAGTTTCAACCAGAGATGCTTATCGTTTGCCGGTAATGCAGGACGCACGATACGTGTGTGAATCTGTCCATCTTCAAGACCCAGGTCGGTTCGGAGTGTCGCCAGTGAGGTTATGCGCTCTGTAGCACGAGCGATCAGTTGATCGATCATCAGTCCGACCCCGAAGAGCAGGGAATCGAGCACGTCAACCGGTGAATCGAGTTCTAGATGCTCCTCCAATTCAAGCAGCGGTTCGAGCGGCTGGAAAAGGTGTGGATATTCTCCTCGTGCAAGTTCGCGTAACCGTTGTCCTTCTTGTCCTAACCGTGCAACGAGGTCATTTTCTGGAAGCATCGCCAGCATACCTAATGTCGAGACACCCCACTGCATGAATGCCTCCGCATGGTCTGCTGACATATCGAGAACAGATAACGGCAGGGAAGCCAATGCCTGCCGCTGGCCGCCCGCCAAAACAATAATGGGTGACCGGCGTGAGGGTGTTCCACGAGCCATGCAGACAGCAGTATGGTAGTCAATACTTCCAGCAATAGAACAGGTAACCCCCGAATCTAGAAAGCTCTGTTGTAGTCGCGTGGCCAGGAATTGTGGGTTGCCAAACAGTTTTTCCGTTCCCGAAATATCGAGAACGCACGCGAATTGCCCATCCAGGCTGATTTCTTCCACGCGTGGAGAAAAGCTTCCGGCGCATGCAAGCAACGCGGTGCGCGCCGTCCGTTCTTCAGCCAACGAGCGTTTCAGTAGGAGAAGGGGAGGAAAACTGTCCATCTCGGCGCGGCTCATTCCATGGATCGCTCCCATGGCGCGGGCCTCTTTGTTCAGGGCACAAACCTGCTGAAATGGGACCTCGCCATCCATCACGGCCACTGGCCTGGAGCGCAACTCCGGGCGCAGGCGCAGCAATGCCTGGGCAGGGAATTCCCGGACATAGACACAAAGAAAAAATTCACTGCTCATCGCTGTCCTGCCCAGGCTGTCCTGCTGTTCCATTCAACTTTCGTCTCTCGCCGTACAGGCTTTCGGATCAGCACGACGTTTACCGGACCCTGCTCAAAACGCTGGCGAGACATTTCTGCCTGGTTCACAAAGCCGGAAAATATTGTTGGGCCTGCTTCACGCGGCTGAGCTACATCAAGGTTCAGCAACAAGGCAGCACTGTTTTTCGCGCACGAACGCTGTGTCAAGAGGATGAAACTGGAGTGTGTGCGTTCCGCCGCAGCTCGATAACGAAACCACGTCGCCACTGGCACGCGCAAAGCATGTTCAGGCGTGATGCTCCCCATGTCCAGCACAATTGCATTGAAACCGCCGGCTTGCAGCAGCAGGTCCGTTACGCGAAGAGCCTGGCTAAGTCGAGACCACGAGTTTACTGATGCTCCAGCAGAAGCTTTCATATGAGCGGATGGAAGCGTTACATGCGGAAAGGTTTTGAAGGCTGGACGTGGTTTCTGTCGAGGTTCGCTGCAGCACGGTTCTAGAGGCTCGCGTTGTTCGAGAACATACGGGCCGCGGCGGGCAGGCAGCCGGTCCGAGGCCACCTGCTCCTCTCGTGAAGGCCTAGCGGTTGTTGTGGAACTCAGTGAACGATTCGGCGCGCCCGGGGTCCCGGTGATTCTGTCGAGTTTGTGTTTGGTTTGGATGCCCAGCAAGTCACCGATCGCGGAGGGTAGACCATTGCTTTCGCTGCGCGGGTGTGGGCTGTTGCCGCCGAGTTGTACGCGGGTTGACGCCAAAGGCGTTGCTACTGTCTTTTTCGCAGGCGTACTCAGGCCAGTGGGCGGTTCCGCCGCGCCACAACGGACCCAAAGCAGGCGGTCAAGGTCGACGTTCGCTGCTGCGGCAGATACAGGATGCAAATTGTCGGAGACATCAATCCAGGCACAAACTTTTCCTTGCCTGGTCAGGTTCGCTAGGAAGGAAAACGTCAGGCTGGTTCGGCCGGAGCACTCAGGCCCTACAATCTCGCTGATGGCTCCGACCGGCAGGCCACCCCCCAGCAGAACGTCGATTGCAGCAATACCCGTAGCCGCTGTAGGCCGGATACTGCGGGGTGGCGGAGTCAGGGCAGAGGGAATCCGCTGGGCCAGCGCAGCTTCGATTTCAGCCTTAATTTGGGAGGCAGGCGGCATGGGTAAATCCTCGCTTTCGCCTTATATTCGCCTAAATGATTCCTTCGTGCAATGGCGATTTATAGTTGTTTGCCTCAGGAATCAGGCACAATTTCCCGTAATTGGCTGAATGCAGGTCAAATAAACGGTATGAAATTTCTGGATCCTGATTTAGCCAGGACACTTCCTGCCGCAAGCAAAGGGACATGCTACGATAGACGACATTCTCATCCAGCCGCCCGTGTCTCTGTCCATGTGCAGCCGATCTGCGTAGGCAAGGATCTGCCTGGATGAGTTGACAGCAACGTTCAATTCCAGATTTTCAACGGTCCACGAAATTCTCGTGGACCGTTACGCTTTTCCGCGACTGCTACGGCTTACCTTTACAGCCAGGAGTTTTATGGGCAAAGTACTTTATGAAGTTCTCGAAGCGAATGCCGTACTCATCCGCCAGTGCCAAAATCTATATGTATCTACGGGTATATCTACAATGTGACCAGCGGAAGACCGATCGAGATCGCAGAGCTGCGACTGCCGGTGCCAGGTAGATCCATACTTGAGGAACCTCATGAAACGGTCAGCTTATCTATTTTTCAGGATGGAAACTATTGCCCTGTTGTTTGTGGCTCTAATTTTGCCGTGCATCTTCGCTGCCGATCGCGATGCCTGGTTGCAGGATCAGCAGGCTTGGCGATTGAAGCGAGCTACGGGTTTAAAGACGGATGACGGATGGTTTTCTTTAGTCGGCCTCGATTGGCTGCAGCCGGGGAAAACTGCCGTGGGAACATCGGCCGACAATCGCATTCGTCTTGCCGGCGACGCAGCGACCCATGTCGCAATCTTTGATGTGAAAGGGAAGCAGGTGCAATTACTTCCTCCTGCGGACGGCTTTCCGCCTGGGCTGCTGGTCAACGGAAAACCCGCGCAGGCCGGAATTGTCAATGAAGAGACCCCGCTCAAAATTGGCACGTTTACTCTGGTGATCATTGAGCGCGGGGACCGCTTTGCTCTTCGTATCAAGGACGCACAGGCGCCTACGCGTCTTCAGTTCCATGGATTGAACTGGTATCCTCCCGAGAAAAAATTTCGTGTGCTGGCGAAATGGATTCCTTATACGCCTCCCCATGACGTGCATATCCCGACGGTTCTCGGGACTACAGTCGAGGATAAAGTCCCGGGTGCTGCCGAGTTTACGTTGAGCGGACAGACTTTGCGCCTGGAACCGATCGTTGAAGAGGGCAGGCTCTTCTTTATTCTTCGCGACACGACCAGCCACTCGACTACATATGGCGCGGGACGGTTTCTCTATACAGAAATGCCAAGCCAGGGTTTAGAGAAAGCAGGAGAGTTATGGCTCGACTTTAACCGCCTGCAGAATCCGCCATGCGCGTATACCGCGTATGCTACCTGCCCGTTGCCTTCGGCGCAAAACCGGGTGCAGGTCGCAATCCCTGCCGGGGAAAAGAGATACCACGAGGAGTGATGGAACGGTGAAGAGTTTCTTACTTTTCCGCTGATTGCGCAGCAGAACCAAGCATTCTGACTGGTCGGGAGAGAGCAGTGGGTAGGGCTTACTGCTTCGTCTTGCACTTAGGACCTTTAGTCTTCGCCCAATCCGGCTTGGTGACCTGTCGGCCTCGACCGATAGCGAGTGCGTTCCCAGGAACATCGTCAGTAATGCAGGATCCGGCGCCGATGAAAGCTCCATCGCCTATGCTGATCGGCGCTACGAGCGTCGAGTCGCTGCCGACGAAGACATCCTTACCGATGATCGTCTTGAATTTATCGACACCATCATAGTTGCAAGTTATTGTTCCGGCGCCGATGTTCGTTCCGGAGCCAATTTCTGTGTCGCCAAGATAAGACAAGTGGTTGGCCTTGGAGCCTTTGCCGATCTTTGCGTTTTTGGTTTCAACGAAATTGCCGATGTGAGCGCCCTCACTTATTTGACTGCCAGGCCGCAGGTGCGCGTAGGGGCCGATCAAAGTACCGCTCTCGAGAATGGCATCGGTCAGCAGGCAGCCATGGCGAATAAGCACATTGTCAGCAAGCGTCGAATTTTCGATAACGGAGTAGGACCGCACCCGGCAATTCTCCCCGATCGTGGTCTTGCCGAGGAGTTGGACGAATGGCTCGAGAATCGTATCGGCGCCTACGTTTACATCCGCATCGATGGTGACGGTCTCTGGCCGGAAGATCGTTACCCCGGCATTCATCAATTTGCGCGCAGCGGCAGCACGCATGGCACGATCGAGATCCATCATCTCGACAATCGTGTTGGCGCCGAGGATTTCGGCGGCATCTTCGGCTTGGATCGCGACCACACGCTGACCGGCAGAAACCAGAAGTCCCGCCATGTCGGTGAGATAAAGTTCCCCGTGGGCATTATTGGTTGCCAGTTGGTCGATGTGATCAAAGAGCGGTGCTGTTGCAAATGCGTAGATACCGGAGTTGATCTCAGGCGCTTTTGCCTGGTCGGGGGTCAGCGCTTTCTGCTCCACTATGCCCGTCACTTCAGGCGAATCGGAACTTCGCCTCAAAACTCGTCCATACCCGAGAGGATCGGCTGGAACCGCTGTGAGGATGGTCATTGCGGCGCGCGATTCGAAATGAAAATCTCGCATTCTGGCGATCGTTTCGGGGGTAACGAGGGGAGCATCTCCCGAAAGTACCAGGAGAGTGCTATAGCCGTTTACCTCTTCACGGACGGATTGAATCGCATGGCCGGTGCCGCGTTGATCAGCCTGCAAGACAAAGTTGACGCCGGTTGCGGCGACCGAAGCTTTTACTCGCTCCGCTTCATGTCCGACGATTACGAAAATGTCGGATGGCGGAACGATTGTCGAAGCAGCTGCAATCACGTGCGCCAGCAGGGGTTTGCCGCCGATTTCGTGCAGGACTTTGGAACGTTTTGATTTGAGCCGCGTCCCTTTGCCTGCGGCCATGATCGCAATCGCGAGTTGCATGCTTGAATCTCCCCGTAGCTGGTTCCCGTTATTGTTCAGTGCCAGGGCCTTGTGGGCCAGCCATTCCCGGCGGCATCGGGATGGTGATATCGAGGGTCTGGACTGTTCCAAGTTTTGAGAGCGGGGTCCCGAACTCTGAAGAGTTTCCAACCACCAGGATCGCGAGCTTCGACGCATCGATATATTTCTTTGCCACCCGTTCAAGATCGGCGGTGGTTACCTTCTCGACGGCTTCGCGGTACTCCTCTAGTGAGTCCAGCGGATAACCATAAAATTCCAGCCTGGCCTGCTCACTAAGAACTTTATCGATCGAGTCATAGCGAAAGATGAAGGAGTTGAGTACCTGGTCTTTGGCGCGCTTCAGTTCCTCTTCTGTAAATGGTTGAGTCTTCAGAGCCCCGATGGCGTCAAGCATGGCCTGCGTGGCAGCGACCGTGCTCTCGCTCTTGGTGGAAGCGCCGATATAAAAGGTACCCGGATGATCATATTGCGCCCCGTAAGCGCCGCCGACGGAGTAAGCGAGACCGCGCTTGGTGCGAACATCTTGAAAGAGCCGCGACCCGAAGCCACCGCTGAAAATCTCGTTCATCACAGAGAGCGCATAGTAGTCGGGGTTCTTCCGCTCTGTTCCCAGGCCGAGAATACGGATGTTGCTCTGGTTGACGTCGGTCTTGTCGACGAAGTAGATGCCCGGCCTGGGTCCGGGATACTCCTCCTTGGGCTCCTGGATAGCCGTACCTTTTGGCAGCCCCTCAAAGGCGGCGCGCAGGGTACGCTCCATTCCTGCTGAGTCAAAGTCTCCGCTAACGCCGATGATCATGTTGTTTGGGATCACGGTTCGGTCATGCCAGGCCTTTAGATCGGCGACAGTGACTGACATCATGGTGGCGATTTCCGGTTGCCGGGCGTATGGGCTCTTCGGTCCATACACAAGCATCGCCGCTTCGCGGCTGGTGATCTCGGAGGCGCTGTCATTGCGCCGAACGATGCCCGTTGCCATCTGCTGCTTCGATAGTGTCAGCTTCTGGTCGTTGAAGGCAGGGTGCTCGAGCAGGTTGAGCGCAATGCCAAATACCTGGTCTTCATCCTGCTTCAAGCAATTCCAGCTTAAGGAGGTGGAATCGATATCGCCACCGGTCTCAACCTTTGCCGCCTTGGCCTCGAGGATGTCGTCCAGCTTGTCGCCATCCTGAGCTGCGGTGCCACTGGTTCGCCAGGCATCACTGTATAGGTCAACCAGTCCAGCTTTGGCGGCTGGTTCATCGCGCGAGCCGCCCCTCATCTCGACAAAACCAGAGATGAACGGCAGTTCATGGTCTTCAGCCAGAAAGATAATCACACCATTCTTGAGCACGATTCGCTTCGGCTGGGCGGGATGGAAGGCAGTAAGCGGCGGGACTGGGATGGAGCGCCACGGCTGAGTCTGCGCTGCACCGGAAGAAGGTGCATCGCTTTGGGCGATCGCTGGCAGGGTTGCGCAGAGCAACGCAGCGGTCAAGAAAGGATCGAACAAGGAGGCAATGCGGCGTGAGTGGAGGTTCATTTCGCACCTCCACTGGCCGGTGCGGAAGCGTCCGGAGATTTGTGAGCACCTTTGGGTGCTTCAAACTGCAGAATGCCTACCGTACGATTTGTGTCTAGGAAGGTTTTGTTGGCGACCCGGCGAATGTCGACCTTGGAAACTTTGTCGATCTTGTCCAACTGACGAAAGAGTTCCCGCCAGTCTCCGTACCGCTGCTGGTACGCGGCGAGTTGCGTAGCGAGTCCCTCATTGTCGCCAAGTCCGCGAAGCAGGTCGGCCCGGCTTCTCGTTTTAAACATCTGCAACTCTTCATCCGTGACATCGGTGGTCTTCAACTTATCTATTTCCTTATGAATGGCGTCACGCATTTGCTCCGGGGTATGGCCAGGCAACGGAACCGCGTAAATCGCAAAAAGAGAAGGATATTTGTCCCCTGGAAAGGCGCCGAAGCCGGCGGCGGCGGCGGCGATCTGCTGGTCGCGAACCAGGCTGCGGTAAAGCCGGGAGGTACGTCCGTTGGAGAAGATGTCAGAGATAGCGTCGTAGACTGCATCATCGGGATCGCGGTAGTCCGGCTTATGGTAGCCCTCAAGGTAGAGAGGCTGGGTCGGTTGTTTCAGGATGATCGTTTTTTCAGCAACCTGCCGCGGTTCGACCGTGCTCATCGCCTCCGGCATTGGACCAGCCGGGATGCGGCCGAAGTACTTCTCCAGCACTGGCATCACTTCAGCCGCTTTCAGATCGCCGGCGACAGCGACAACGATATTTGACGGCACATAATATTTTGCATGAAAGGCCGAGGCTTCGGTCGCAGTAATCTGGCTGAGTTCGGACTCCCAACCAACCCCGGGTCGATGGTAAGCGTGGGCCACGTAGGCGGCGGCGAGGAACTGCTCTACCAGTTTGCCGGTAGGCGACGAGTCGATCCGCATCCGCCGCTCTTCCATCACGACATCGCGTTCTTTATAAAACTCCCGGGGCACCGGGTTGGCGATACGATCGCTTTCCATGTAGGCCCAGAGTTCCAGGCGATTAGCCGGCATACTCCAGAAATACTGGGTCGAATCAAGCGAGGTGGAGGCATTGATGCCAACCGCGCCATTGGCCTCGGCGATCTCGGTAAACTGGTTAGGAATAACGTACTGTTGAGCGTCTTTGACGGCTGCGTCAAAGGTTGCCTTCAGGTCTTTCAGCTTGGCCGGATTGCGATCGACGCGCTTGCGGTATTCATAGTCGTAGGCGGCGTAGGCTTTCTCTACCTTTTCGAGCGCTACCTGTTCCGCCGGGTAGTTGGTGGTGCCAATGTCTTTCGTTCCTTTGAAGGCCAGGTGCTCAAACATGTGCGCAAGCCCCGACTGGCCGCCGGGATCGTTTGCATCCCCGGCGTCGACGCTCGTATAGAACGAAAAGACTGGCGCTTCCGGCCGTTCGCAGATGATGAGGGTCAAGCCATTCGGCAGCACTTTGACCGTTGTCCGTTTCTCAAAACTTGCCAGGTCCTGCGCCCGGCCGAAGGACGCCAGGGCGATGAACAAAATCGAGACCTTTACCAAAGACCTGCCGTAAATGCTCATAGATACAAACAACCTCAAGAGTCGCTCCTCATAGAAATAGGAGACTCTTCTCGAAGCTATCCGTGAGCCACCGCAGTGTCAAACAGGCGGAATGCCCCGTTGTTGCGGCATCGTCAAGATCCACGGGCGGGAGAGTCTAGGTCGTAAAATAGTCCCGGAACGTGGTAAGGCCTAGGAAGTTTTGGCGGCTTTCTTCGACTTTGCCCAGCGCGCCTTCTGCGCAGCGGCGATTCTCGCGCGCCCCTCTTCCGATATCTGGCGTCTCTTGCTCGCAAGCGGCTTTGGGGTAATTGCGGCGGCCACACGTGGTCTTCCTACGCTGCGCTTAGGTGTTTGCGTGGTTATGCCGGAGAGAATACTCTTCACGTGTTCCAGTCGAGCAATCTCGGCGTCGATTTGGGCGAGGATTTGATGAGTGTCCATCTTTAGACTTTACTCTATTTCCTGATCTCTTCCTTGACCTTGGCAGCAATCGCTCCTGCCTTCTACTCGACGTCTGATGATTGTCCCGGCAGCAGCCGCTTGAGCATAGCGCCAGGCAATAGGCCTGAGGAAGTGGACGAAGATTCGCTCAATTGCTTACAGTAGCACTAATAACGGAGCGATGAATGCTGCGACGCACTCTTCTTAAAGCGGGACTCCTCTCTGCGGGAGTGGCGGCAATGCCGGTGCGCGGGCTTCGGGCGTTCTCGGCCAGCACTGAGGTGAAGCGGGTTCTGCTCGTCACCAAGTGCCACCTCGATGTCGGCTTTTCTCAGACGCAGACCAAGATCTTGCGTCAATATTTTGATGTCTACTATCCCGAGGCTATGCGGACCGCGGCAAAGCTTCGCGCCGGCGGAAAAGATCGCTATACATGGACAACCGCTGCGTGGTTGCTTTACATGTATCTCGAACAAGCATCATCCAATCAAAGGGAGCTAGCGGAACAGGCGATTGAGAACAACGACCTCGCCTGGCACGCCATGCCGTTCAACTGGCAGACGGAGATGTTGGACCGCTCCATGATCGACGGCTGTATGGCATTTTCATCGACCCTCGACCGCCGTTTCAACCGGAAAACGATCGGCGGCAAGATGACCGATGTTCCCGGTCATTCGCGCGGCATTATTGCTCCGCTCGCGTCCGCCGGAGTGCGTTTGCTTGACATCGGCGTCAATGCTGCCAGTACACCACCGGAGGTTCCGGATATCTTCCTTTGGCGGGATCCTTTGGGTAACTCCCTGGCGATGATGTACCACCACCATGATTATGGTGGTATCCTCCTGATCCCCGGCACGAACGTAGCTGTCGATATAGAGGTCCGCAACGATAACAGTGGTCCACATACAATCGAAGAGATTACAGCGATTTACAAAAAGTTGCGTGGCACATTTCCCAATGCCATGGTGACTGCTTCAACAATGAACGAGGTCGCTGCCGCAGTCGATGGGATTCGTGACCAACTGCCAATCGTGACTCAGGAGATTGGTGACACCTGGATCTATGGAGTCGGAAGCGACCCCAATAAAGTGGCCCGGTATCGTGAACTGGCCAGGCTCCGCCGGAACTGGATTGCAGCGGGTCAGTTTGCAACCGGCGACCCGACCGACCGCCGCCTCTTACAAAGCCTCGCCTTGGCTGCTGAACACACCTGGGGCACTGACACCAAGAGCTACCTGGATAACGACCACTACCGCCCCGACGATCTGGCAACTGTGCTGCAAACAACGGGCTACCAGGTCATGGAGGTCAGCTGGCAAGAGAAGCGAGAGAACATCTCTGCGGCGGTTAAATCGTTACCAGGAAATCTGATCGACGAGACAACGGACCGTCTCTTGAAACTGCGTTCGCAAGCGCCTTCAACAGAGGGCCTGAGGCCGCACCAGGATGCGCAAACCTTCGAAACCGCTCACTACAGTCTAAAGATTGATAGGGAGAGAGGAGCAATTACTCGGCTCATAAGTCGGAAGACCGGCCGCGAGTGGGCTTCGCCTGCAAACCCGATTGCCTTGTTCACCTATCAGACTTTGTCTGCCGCCGACTATGATAACTACCTCTCCCGATACGTCAAGAGCAAGGAAGACTGGGCCCCCCGCGATTTTGGGAAACCCGGGATAGCGAAGTTCAACGCCGCTTCTCAAGAGTGGCATCCGAAAGTTGACCACCTCTGGGTATCGAACGATGAGCGAGCCGACCATATCCTGCTCTCGATGCACATCGAGGATAAGACCGCAGAAACGTCAGGGAACGTGGCGTGGCCAAAGGGGATCTATCTTGACATTCAGCTTCCCAAAGCAGAGCCGCGGATCGATCTGAGAGTCACGACAATGGGAAAGGTGCAAAACCGGTTGCCGGAGGCGATGTGGCTGACGTTTGCGCCGATGGCTCAAAGTCACGGCGGGTGGACGGTGGAGAAGGTTGATCAAGCGGTAGACGTCTTCGATGTCGTCCGGGGGGGCGGCCGCACCATGCATTCCATTACAGAAAAGCTGCGCTACCAGGAAGGGCCGCATACTTTTCAGGTGAATACACTCGATGCTCCTCTTGTCGCTCTAGGCAGACGCTCGCCCCTCAACTTCTCACCAGAACAACCGGATCTATCGCAGGGCGTACACTTCAATTTGTTCAACAATGCCTGGGGAACGAACTACGTACAATGGGCAGGCGGCGATTGGTCGTACCGCTTCAATCTCTTCGCCTAGCTGATCTGTCTCGGCGCCTGGCGGACGCGGCATATCCGGCGGTGATTCCTCGCGGCGCTCCATCTTCCGATCGTGACGCCAGCTAATTGCTCCTGATAAGAGGTTGCTCAGCATAAACGAATCCCGTGAAACAGGTATCTTCGGACCTATGCGTCACCTGCTTGAGAAGACCTCAATCCGTTTGCTGTTCCTACTTCTTTTTTCATCCGGGAAGCACCTGCATGCGCAACCTGGGCCCAAGACACAGGTTTGGATAGCCACTTGGGGGGCATCGCAGCAAATTCCCGAGCCACAAAATGCTCTGCCGTCTGACGATCTTCGCGATGCCACGGTACGTCAGATCTTCCATCTTTCCGCCGGCGGCCCAGAAGTGCGCGTCCATTTGTCGAACGTCTTCGGAACCGGAGCCCTGCACTTCACCTCGGTACATGTCGCGCGGCCGATCTCCAGCACCTCCCCGGTGATCGATCAAGCTACCGACCGGGCAATCCTCTTCTCCGGTAAAAGCGAAGTCACCATTCCTCCTGGCGCCGAGTTCGTTTCAGACCCCATCGAGTATACCGTGGGAGCGCTCTCCGACCTTGCCGTCAGCTTTCATCTGGATGAGCCCCCCACCATGCAGACGGCGCATCCAGGCTCGCGCGCAACCTCCTATTACGTGCATGGAGATTCCGTCAGCGCCGCCAGCCTGGTCAGCCCGAAACACGTCGAACACTGGTACCAGGTCGCCGGGATCGATGTCCTCGCTGGATCCAACGCCGCGGCCATCGTTGCGCTGGGCGATTCCATTACCGATGGTCATGGCGCCACGGTGAACGGAAACGATCGCTGGACCGACGTCCTCGCCGCGCGCCTCCAGGCGAGCCCTGCGCTTACTCGTATCGGTATGTCCAATCAGGGGATCGGCGGCAATCACCTGCTCACGGATGGCCTGGGGCCGAATGCGCTCGCGCGTTTCGATCGCGATGTCCTGGCAACGGCGTGCGTGCGCTGGCTGATCGTCTTTGAAGGTGTCAATGACCTCGGCGGCCTCACGCGCAACGGGGAAGTTACGTCGGCCGAACATGCAGCGATGGTGCAGCGCGTCGTGGCCGCCTACCGGCAGATAATTCTGCGCGCGCATGCACATCAACTCCACGTCATGGGCGCGACTATCACACCCTACGCCGGCTCAGATTACTATCATCCTGGGCCGCTCAGCGAAGCCGATCGACAGGCCGTGAATCAGTGGATTCGGACTCCAGGAAACTTCGACGCTGTCATCGATTTCGACCGTGTCGTCGCGGATTCCCAACATCCCGATCGCCTGCTGCCTGTCTACGACAGCGGAGATCACCTGCATCCCTCCGCTGCAGGATATCGCGCGATGGGCCAATCAGTGTCACTCAGCCTGTTCGCGCAATGAGCTTGAGACGGCTCAACTCGTGACCTTAGTCACTACGGCCCTCGATTGCTCTATGGTCAATGGAGTAGTCCAGGCGCATAGTTACTTTGATCCACGAGGTGAACCATGAGGTTGCTACACAGATTGCTTGCCTGGTTTGAAAACTCCGGTTTTGAAAAGTTGAAAGACAGTCCAATCGGCTGGCAAAAGCCGGAGCACTGGCTGGCATACGAACGCGATCTCGTCCGCATAAGGCTCCAGTAAATAGACACCAGATGAGTGGAGACCCAAACGCTTGACAGCAGCATACGGCGGGGCCAGATCCCCTGGATTGCGGCTGGAATGCCGGATCGTGGTTGTCCCAGGGAAGCATCGCTGTTCTCTACTCCTCCTTCTCTACCCATCCGTGGTGACAACCACGAAAGAACTCGCGCTCCATCTCGTACGTAAGCATTGAGTTGCATCCCGGGCAAACAAAGCGAAGCTCACCTTGATAGGGATTAGATACCTGCATGGGTGGTACGTCGTACTGTCCTATCACATGCATCGGGTGCCAACGTCCGCATTCCCGGCATTCCAAGGTCCACCACCAATTTGCCATCGCTGCCCCGAATTATAAGTCTGAATCGCTGATGACGCTGCGGCCAGCCAACAGTGTCCGAGAACTACAGGTACTTTCTTGCTCAAACGGCGGCGGGTGACGCCTGAAGAGACCTCATGGCAGACGAGGACAAGCCAGACATATAATTGTGCCGATTGCACGTTTTGAAGCGGGGCTAAAACAGATGAACCGTAGTTTCCCCACACTCCTCCTGGTTCTCTGCTTCGTTGTTGGGGGATCGCGAGGCTACGCGGCAGACCTGCCCTACGCGAACCCGTTCTTCGTCTTTGAAGATGGCCTCGGCTCCGGCTCCCCGGAACAAGAAGCCGCTCTCGCACAGGAAGCAGGATTTACAGGCATTTCGTTCGACGAAGCGCGCCTGGTCCCAGAGCGTCTCAAGGCCATGGATGCACACGGTCTCCAGTTCTTCTTCCTTTATCTGAGTGTCAATATAAGCGGGACCGAGCCAGTATACGAGCCGGGCTTCGAAGAGGCGATCGCTCAACTTAAGGGTCGGGGCGCCATCGTTTGGCTGACGCTTCGCGGCAACGGCCCGCGGGCCGAAGAACTGGCAGTCGCTGCGACGCAACGGGCCGCCGATCTCGCCGCCGCCTCAAATCTGCGCGTGGCCATCTATCCGCACTTTGGCTTCTATGTTCAAAACCTGGCGGATGCGATTCGCATCGCCAATAAGGCCGCACGCAGCAATCTCGGGTATACCTTTAATCTCTGTCACGAACTGCGGTCAGGGCGCGAAAGGATTGATCTTGAGATGCTTCTGTCTGGCGGCATCGACCGCCTCTATGCGGTCAGCATCAACGGCGCGGACGCAGATGGCGACGAGTGGAACACCCTCATCCAGCCGCTCGATCAAGGTAGCTTCGATGTCGCCGCACTGGTCCAGAAGCTCATCGCAAAAGGCTATCGCGGCCCGATCGGCCTGCAGTGTTACGCCATCAAGGGCGATCCCAAAACAAACTTGACACACTCGATGGCAGCCTGGCAGCGACTCTCCGGACAAACCGTACGCGTATCCTCTCTGCCGTGAACTGAAGAGCGCGGCCACCAGTCGTATCCAATGATGGCTTCACCAGAATGGAAGGCTCCGCCCCTCGTGCACTTGACCCGACCGTGCCAGAGGCAGTTGTTGCCGGTAGCCGGCTCGATAAATTCGTAGTTCATCTCAGGCAATTGCCGACGGCCATCAGTGCGCAATGACATCAGCGATTGGCTTGCCTGCGTTCGGAACGGCTGCATCGTAGTCCTCACCTAGGAGCGCAGCCACGGTGGCAGCCAACTGAGTTTGCAGTACGGGAGCAATATCCATCCGCTCGCCGAGGGCCGGTGTGTCCGGTCCGAGGAACACCATCCAAATCTGCTTCGACTCAGGCAGGCCCGGCCATTTCTTTTCTGGGTGAGGGGCGGATGGCCCATGGTCCTTCCAACTGTCCGCACCCTCTCCCCGCCCATGGTCGGGAGAAAAGATCAGGGTCGTATGACCACGGTATTCGGGCATCGATTGCACCGTCTCCCAAAGTACGCGGACATATTCATCGGCGCGGTGAGCGGCGTTGAGATACTCGGCGTAATTGCCATCGTGAGCCCAATCATCCGTGTCTCCAAGGGAGAGATACAGCACGCGCGGCTTCTGTGATTTGAGATATTCCAGCGCGGTATAGAACGGGATAGGATCGAAGGGCTCATCTTCCCAGAAGCGCGGGGTCTCCGCTTTCTCATGATTGAGCAGGTCGAGTCGAGGCGTCATCGGAATTGAGGTCAGCGGATCGTATCCCGCGTTGACGAGCAGATGAGAGCGAGGCGCATTGAGAATGTAAGGCATGACGTCCCAGGCGGCGAAGGTCGCAATCCTGTCGTGGAAGGCCTCCTGGTGGTTCAACCACTCGAACACCGTCTGATTCGGATTCCAGACCTTATCGTTGCTGTTGACTCGAGGATCCGGAAACCCGCAGAGCGTCTCGCTGTATCCCGGGTAAGAGAAGTTGAGGGTGTTGGTGACATGCGCGTCAGACCCCTTCGAGAGGTCCCCGTAGATTTGTCCCTGCTTCACCACCTCTGTCCAGAGAAAGGGCATGAGGGCGATACGTCGGTCTGTGACGGACTCACGCCAGTAAGTTTTCTTCAGTTCGTCAACGTCCTTGACCTTGCCATGTTTCAGATCCATGAGGGCCGGGTCTGCTCCGTTGAAGACTTCCTGCCACCGAAGCCCGTCTGTCATGACATAAATGATGTTCTCCGTCTGGCGGGCCGGCGCCTGCGCAGGAAGAAAAGGCGAGGCGCAGCACAATACAAGAGCAGAGAGGCAGGACCTTAATTTTTGCTTCAGAGCCTTCATTGGACACCCCCGGAATACGTGAGTTGACCAAGTGTAAAACGAGCCGGGGACGTTATCGTTTCCGGCCAGCGTTCCCACTTGCATTTTGCATGGATTGCATTCAATGGTAGCAAGTCTAGTGTGAATCGCTCGAACGAGATCGCATCTCATCCGGCGGGATGATGGTGCGCGAGTGGGCGCTACGATCCACCGGCGATCAATACTGGAATCCTGCAGCTTGACTACACCCGGACCGCGACAGCAGCTTGACGGCCGACCTCGTTCGCAATGACGCCGACGCCGAAATCCTCCTCAGGATAATAATGCCGGAGGACCGAGCAGGCAGCTTTGCAGGCCTGTTCTTCAGAGGTCGCCGCGATGGTCAGCACATCCCATCTGCCGTCGGGCCTCAAGCTCCTGGGGTTGACGGATCTTAGCGCATCGCGAAAACGGTAGGTGGGGTAGCGGACCTCGACAAAGAAATTCGCCCTGGTGGCCGATTCGAATGCCGCCGGAGATTCTTGGCTCGCGTATTTTGCGACTGCCGCCAATCCGGCAGCTTTGGCGTGCTCCAGTGCGACCTCAAGCTGACGACGCTCCTGGTGGTGGTCGCACTCTGATTTTTGCGTTGTGACGTTCATTGGGGAGGCAAGACGATGCTCCTCATTATGCCTGTTCAACGCATGTGGAAATGTAGGTCTTTGGGGAACTGTCTCGTTCTTCCATCGGCTAGGGCTCCTGGTAAATGACGTCGTCTGCATGCGCCCCCTCGATCTGATCGTTTTCGGCCTCGGTCAGGAGAACTCTTGTTTCTCCTCCACGAACGGACCCGGCCCGCATAAAGTCTTCAAAACGGGGGGAGAAACTGTCAAGGCGCTGACACCTTCTCTTCCACTGGAGAGAACAGGCAGCTGCTGCGAGAACGGCGAATCAGATGATGATAGGGACGGCGGAGCCGCAGCTCCGCTAGGAACGCCCAAGCTGAAACTGGGGGCTGTGGCAATGCGCCGCCAGGTCTGGGTGCTGCGGAAATTCGCGCAAATCGCAGGAACTGAGGTGGTGAGCTGGGGGACTCGACACTTCAGCTCATTAGAAAAGGGCAACTACCAGAACGAAGCTGGCCACGCGACGCTTAAGGATCGAGTTAGTTCGGATAGGCCTCGGACGAGCTAGATCACCGGCCCGGCCGGATCAGGTGAAAAGAGGTAGTGCCCTGGATCGAGACACCACCCCGAGATTCTTACTTGGCGTCGGGCGAATCGTTTGCCTTTAAATCTCCCAAGGCATACTGGATTCCAGCGAGCACATGCTCCATCATCGGCGTGTTGGAGTAGATGTGTTCGCTATGCCCCAGGACCTCGATGAAGACCCGTCCTTTGCCCTCGCGGCGAATCCAGCTAAGCGCATAATCCCCATCAGTGCGCTTGAACTTTTCCTTCGCCTTATCTTCATCGCTCATTTTTGAGTAGTCGATACTCGTCAGCACATGCACATTCTTCCGTGAGAACGAGTCCTGGACCATCGTATAAGTCTCGTCGTGAATCTGAAATTCCTTGCCGTGAAACATGGATGTCAGAGGGCTTTTCGGGTCATCGATCTTCACTGTCAGTACCTGCGGGTATACCCAGTGGAACTTGAAATATCCGCCGATCATGGTGTTGAACTCCGGCCATGTTCCTTTCGGCGGACCATCGCCCGCATGTTCAGCCGTGTGGTAGGTGTCTACCGCTGCGTGGATGCCGGCCAGCCCCTTGCCTCCGCGCACGAAGTCCATCAGGGCCTTTTTGCGCGCCTCGGTTGCGGCGGCGTCATTCGGGTCATCCAGGAATGCGAGCGTGGTGCTATCCAGGAAAATCGCGTCATATTGTTTCAGATTTTCCGCTGTGATATCAGCCGAGTCATACGTAATCGTGGTCGAGTACGCCCCGGTCTTCTCGCCCATGGCCTTGACTGTCTCCGCAGCCAGGGGGATCGATGAGTGAACAAACCCTGCTGCCTTGCACAGCACAAGCAACTTGCGAGGCTGCTTTGGAGTCGCCAAAGCCTTGGTCGGAATAGCATCTTCCATGGCAACCATATCTTCACGATAGGCAGTCTGGATCTGGACCCCGTCCTTGATACTCTGAGGCCGGTTGCCGCTATAGGGAGCGGGTTCTGCCCTCGGGGGCGGTGGCGTGGCCGAGGTCGCCTGGGCAATGGACTGTGATGGGTAAAAGGAGAAGGTCGCCGTGACGGCAATAAGGGCTAACGTGATTGGGTCAATTCTTCTCATGGATCCTCGATGGGCTATGGTAACAGCGGTGGACTGCGCCGCGAAAGGGGCCTCGCTTGGGCCAGCATGAATCTGATTTCTAACAGGCGCTCCACGGCGTACGCATTGCGCCGGGATATCTCCCGGGCATGAATCATCCGGTGCGGGGTAACCGGCTAGTCTGCCGCCGAAGCGATGGTACGCAAGAGCAGCAAAGCATCGTCTCGCTTCTGGTCCAGGTTCCACTTTTGAGGGCAGCCCTCCAGCTCCGGGCAAAGCTGAGTCACCAGATGATAGGAGCGGAGAGGGAAGTAGACCTGTTTCAAAGTCTCAACAATTTCGTCCGCTTTCGATGGCCCGATAACACCTTCAGAGACCGCTTTTCTCAAGAAAAAGCGAATGTTGACCAGCGGCTCTGACGAGGCTTTACAGGTGACGGGGTTGTAAGTGAGAGCGACCTCATCATCCGCATCAATGATGCCATCGCGATACCACTCGAAGATCTTTCCGATACCTTGCATGCCATACAAATGGGTCTCTACCGCCCGCAAGGCGCCCATACTGGATGAGCCGTAGACCGCGATCCCGCGATCGAGCAGGGCAAGCACCTCCTTCGGAGAAACGGCAAGGCTCTGGAAGAATTCGCCATCGACGATGCCGACGGTGCTGATTTCGCTGTTGAGCCTGGCTAGGTCTCCACGCTTGACCGGCGGGAGGTATTCCGCTTCCAGGATTAATCGTGCGATTGTCTGGTCTAGAGTAGGACCCAGGAAAATTGCCGTCTTATGCATGGTTTCGCCAGAAATTGAGAGCCCTGGTTCCAAGCCGGCCATGACTGATCGACCAGGTTTCCAGACTGGGCACGATTACCCGCACCACTGCGAATGGGGCGTCCGCCGGGGTAAAGTGGACGACGATCACCTGGTCGATGCCGAACGCCTTGAGCCGCGAAAGGATGTGATCGATATCCGCCTGAATGTCATCGTGTACCGCCGAGGGTAGATCGTCGAGTTTGCGCCGCATTTTCGATTGCCCGAGATGCCAGGACCTGCGCTCCACCTGTCGCGCGCGGCGGGTATGCAGGTTATACCGCGTCGGCTGAACGTCGGGCGGCATCACATCCTCGCGTACTCCCTGAATGTCAACGCAGCGGGATTGCGCCGCTTCAGTGAGCGCCCTGCGTGCTGCGACGCGCGCGTCCGGGTGGGTGCCAATTCCGCAATGCACCATGGGAAAGCCGGGGATCGTTTCATCGGCGACAGCCGCAAAGACGGTCGGAACGCCAATGTCGGACGTGATGTCGCGCACCACCGGAGAGAGTCCCGCCGCCTCGAACAACTGTACTGCCTGATCCTCTTTGAAATCGATACAAGGGAAGATCTCCAGGTCGTCGGTCATTCGCGCCGGATCCTCGATGCCCGCCGCACGGCTACGCGCCCAGGGCAGCAGGTGAGCTCCAATGTCGGCCAGCGTCCAGGCATCGCGCTCGATGACCTCACAGAGACCCTGGCAAATTGCCTCCTCCCGTACGTTGCCGGCCGATAGGCCGTTGCTCGAAATGAAGCCGAAGCAAGAGGGATGAGGCACGTCGCTCCAGATATAGCCGGCGTATTTGGCAGGTACAAGAATCTCGCGACCGGAGATCAGTTCATTGGCGACTACCCAGGAGTAGACCTGGGACTCTGAGTAGCCGGGCAGAAGTTTCTCTACAACTTGCCGAGGGTCGAGAACCAGGCTTTCCCGCGCGAGTTCTTCAAAGGTTCCCTCGACCAGGGGCAGCCTGGCCTTGAGTGCCGTCTGCCGCTCGATCGCCTCCATCAAGGCACCTACCTTGGCATCGACCGGCCTCAGGCCTTTGCCGTTGTAGACCGATATTCCATCCTCCGATCGCGGCACGATGGCGCTGTAGGTCGGGATGCCCACTCGGTCGAGTCCCGTAATATTCGCGAGACGGGTAACGCCAAGATCCCTGGCCGCGCTTTGCGCGCGTCCCAGGGTCTCTTCGGCAGTGATAATCCGTTGTGTCCCGGCGATCTTCCAGAGTCCGGAAGCGCCCGGCCTCAATTCGTAGGGTCCGGATCCCCTGGCGGCGGCGGGGGTGGTGGCGGAGGGCCGCCAAACATGAAGCAGGACGTGCCGTTCTGCGGGGGCGCCTCGGCACAGAGGCTCTCGACATCCGATGCAGTGACATCGGCTCCGAATGCCGAGGCGACCTGGCCAACGGTTGGCAACGTGCGATTGAAGAAGGCCAACTGGTTAGGGTTGAGAGAACTGCGGAAGGCGGAAAGTTTGGTGAGATAGTCCCGGAAATCCGTATCTCCAAGACCGATCTGGTTCAACATCTGTTCACGAGTCATTCACGCTCTCCTTCGATGCGGAATTTCAACGCAGGTTCATTTTCGATAGTAGTTTCTGGAAGCGTGCGTCCCCCCGGAGAGGGTCAAGCAGCGGATCCACGCCCAGGAAGAGAATGTCCGATTCTTTGCTGGTATAAGCCTTTTCCAGGTAATCCATGGCTTTGTCGTTCAAACCGACCGCCGCCGATAGAGTCGCAAGCGTGTAATCAAGGCTCGACTTTCCCGCCCTCTCAAGCTGCTCCAGTTGTCGGAGCGCTTCGTCTCTCTTACCGAGCCTGGCGTAAGCAATGCCCAGCATAGCATCTCTTAAGGAAGTGGCATCCCCAGACGTGGCAGGCGTGCTTGTGAGGAGCGCTACGGCTTCGGCCGGTTCTCCCATCAAAATAGAGTTAGCCGCGAGAACCTCGACGACATACCACAGCCCAGGCGCTTGCTTGCGAATCTCCTCAGCCTGCGCGGAAGAATCTGCGAAGCGGCGTTCGTAATAGGCAGTCAGCGCCTGACTCACCTGGGCCGCGATACTCTTCGTATTTGCCCGGTTGGCGTATGCATACTGTCCTCGCGCCTCGGCGAACCGGCCCTTCGCCGTAAGTAAATGAAAAGCATAGTCGATATGGCCGGGAAGATAGGAAGGATCGAGTTCGATCGCTCGCCTGTAATCTTTCTCAGCCGCGTCCCAGTTATAGTCTTTTAGCAGTTCCGCTTCAGCCAGAGTTGTATAGGCTTCGGCCGAAGTGCTGTCTGCGCGAAGTGCTCGGCGCGCGGTCTCCTCAGCCTGGCTCAGCAGCGCCAGTGGAGGCTCGGGGCGGTTGTAGTTATAGGCCATGAGGGAATAGCACTGGGCAAGCTCTGCGATAGCAGAAGCATCTTGCGGGTCGGCATCGATGGCCTGCTGAAAATAAGCGATGGCTTGATCAAAGCCGGCCGGCGTGCGATTGGCCATCGCCTCTTTGCCTTTTTGATAGGCCTGCTGGGCCGCTGGGACACTCTCGTGCTGGCGGGACGACTTGTTACCGGAAGAGCGGTTGGCTTCTGTCTGTAAGCGGAAGGCTACCTCCTGCGCAATATCGGCTTCGATGCCTGCCAGGTCCGCTATCTTGGTGGTATAGCTCTGTCCCCAGAGCTGAAGCTCCGTCTTCGCGTCCACTAACTCGATCTGCAAATGAACCTCATCCTCAGCCTTTGAGATTGAGCCGGCCAGGATGTGGTCGACCCCGAGGCTCTGGCCGGCGGACCGCACCCCGACTGCCGTACCGAGGCCGCTAACCGCAATTTCCGAGGGAACGCGCAGCCCCGAGACCTGAGAGAGATTGTTTGTCAAAGCCCCGGCAACGCCTTCGCTCAGCGTTGTGAGATTCGGGTCATCGCCCACGCTGTTTAGAGGCAGTACGGCTACGGAGGGAATGGAGGCGGCCGGCGCCGTGGCAATCACTCGCTCGTACCAAACTGACAACGTAGCCACTCCTATAGCTATAGCGGCCATTGTGTAAAGGAACGCCCGTTTGCGGAGCAAGACCGCCAATGGGCCCGCTTTTTCGGGTAATAGGGCCGGTGCGGCCGACGCACTTGAGAGCACTCGCCCGGATGGGTCGGTCGCATTGGCAAAGTTGGTGGAGTAAAGACTCGCCATAGAATTCAGCAGGTCCAACACCCCCTGCATGTGCCCCAGGCGTTCTCTGGGATCCATCTTCAGGCAATTTTCGAGAAGCAGACTCCATTGTGGATCGAGAGATGGCCTGTCGGCGCTCTCGACCGGTTTCTCTTCAAGGAGTCTGTTGCTCCTGTCTGTCGCGAACCGGTCGTACAGAGATCCTTTCTCGGCGGTGAGAGCTTCATACAAGACCAGGCCGTAACAGTAGATATCGGTGGCGGCAGTGCAATGCCTGCCTTGAAATTGTTCGGGGGCCATGTACCTCGGGGTTCCCGCGACACCGCCGGCAAGGGTGGCTCCCTGCGCGAAGATGGGCGGCGAGGTCTCATCGTCATCGTGGGTCTGGATCACCTTGGCAATGCCGAAGTCGGTCACGACCGCGCGCGGGCGCTTTTCCGAACCCGTCATGAAGATGTTTGCAGGCTTCAAATCACAGTGAATGATCCCAACGTCATGCGCTGCTTGCAGGGCTTTGCCAACCTGGAGCGCTAGCAGATAGACCTGGTCAAGGGGTAGAGGGCCGGTGCGGCGCAGCCTCTCGGCAAGCGTCTCGCCTCGGAGCAACTCCATGGTCAGGAAAGTGATCTTTTTATGGGGCTCCGTCGAAGCGCTTCCGAGGATAGTATGGGATTCCAGATCGAATGTCCTGCATACGTTGGGATGGGTAACCCTGCGGGTGGCGTAAACCTCCCGCTTGAATCGCGTCAGGGCCCCCGGCGCCGCGGCGATGTCGCTGCGGATTGCCTTGATCGCGATGGGCTCGTGAAGTTCCAGGTCAAGGGCTTCCCAGACCTGTCCCATCCCTCCCTCCCCTAAAAAGGAGACGATTTCAAATCGTCCACAAAGTATCTGTTGGGGGGATAGCACGTCCTCCTGTCCGCGGGGGCCTTGAGAGTTGCTCATTCTGCGCCAATGGTAATACAAGGGCGTCTGTTCGTCCGGCGATTGCAGGTAAGCATCGCGCGGCGACCGATTTTGGAACAAATGCAACCTCCGGCGGCTTAAGCAGCTTTCAATGTCGCACTCGTCGGGGTATTGGTGCGCGGAGCGTTCAAAGCATTTTGCGAGTTCGCTTTTGTGCGAGAAATGCCGATAAAATCTTCCGGCCGACGCAGCGGCGGGTGAGGGCACGCGCGTTGTGGTCAACGCATTCTTATCCGGCGCTCAGCAGAACCTGAATAATAGCCTCGAGAAGCGATTTCACGCTTGCCGCCGAACGAGCCTGAAATAGCGATTAGCAGGGTTTCAACGTACTTGAGGAGTGCTGAACCAAATGCGAACTCCTAATCTGAAGCCTCCTTCATCTAATCACCAGAGGCAACGCCCTTTAACCGTGCCGGCAAGTACAGGAGAGAACTAATGACGAAAGAGATCGAACTAGGTGGCAGCTTCACGCTGCCTGGCACCTCACTGACAGTGAATCGGATGGGCTACGGGGCAATGCAACTTGCCGGGCCCCAGGTGTGGGGACCACCCCGCGACATGGACGCAGCAATTGCAGTTCTGCGCGAAGCGGTCAGCGCCGGAGTAGACCACATCGACACCAGCGACTTCTACGGTCCGCATGTCACGAACAAAATCATCAGGCAAGCGCTCCATCCCTATCCAAAAAACCTGGTGATCGTCACCAAAGTTGGCGCACGCCGGGGCGATGACAAATCTTGGATTCATGCTCTTTCCGCTCAGGAGCTTACCGATGCGGTCCACGACAATCTCAGAAATCTGCAGGTCGATGCGCTCGATGTTGTCAATCTCAGGGTCGGCGGGGTCACGGGGCCCACGGGCGGGTCTATCAAGGAGCCCCTGGAATTGCTCGCGAAGCTCAAGGAAAAAGGGTTGATTCGTCATCTCGGTCTAAGTAATGTGAGTCCCGAGCAGCTGGCGGAGGCTCAGACCGTGGCTGAGATCGTTTGTGTGCAAAACCTATATAACATCGCACATCGGAGCGATGACCGGTTCATCGATGAATTGACCAAGCAAGGGATCGCCTATGTGCCGTTCTTCCCGCTGGGAGGCTTCAGCCCACTCCAGTCTTCGGTGCTCGACGCTGCGGCGGCATCGCTGCAGGTTACGCCTATGCAGATTGCGCTCGCATGGCTTCTTCAGCGTTCCGCGAATATCCTGTTGATTCCCGGCACGTCTTCTGTCGGACACCTCCGCGAAAATCTCAATGCTGCAACCTTGAACCTTCCTGCCGGGGTGCTCGCTGACCTCGATTCCATCGGCACAGAAGTGGCACGATAAAACATATAAACAATAGACAACCGGTGTCCCTCAGGGAGTCGCATCCAACGCCGAGTCGAGGTGGTCTTCGCCATAGCGTGCGAGAGAGCGTGTGCGCGGATACCGGTTCAGACGGTGTCTGCGACGCACGCTCTCGCACTGGGCAAGACTTTCGTCCTATCTATCACCGGCCTCAGCATGTTCCCGGTACCTTATTGAAGCTGGAGCGAGTGCCGCTTGTTCGACGTTGCGTGATGCCGATGGAAAGAGGGAAGGCAACGTGCGCCCGTTCGGGGAGCCGAGTCCGGTGCAGGCATCCCATCCGGATTTAGCTGAAAAGCTTCCATTGTCTCCCTCCAAAATGTCGTGGAAGCCATTTTGAGCGCCCTTGTAAAGCGTAGGGTTCACGAAGCCGACACTGCTGCCGCGCTGCTGGTTTATCAAGGCAATCAAAGCGGCCCAGAGTGGAGCCACGGCGCTCGTTCCGCCGACAACCTGGGGACGTCCATCGAAGTAGATGTTGTAACCGGTTCCGGGCGAAGCATCTCCCGCGACATCGGGCACGCCGCGTCCCTTGGCTACGATTTGAGGGTCATTTTGCCACGTGGGGCGCTCAAACACCCTGCTGAAACCGCCGCCAGAGGCGCCGCCCTGAGGCTGGTCATTCCAGACCACTTCTCTCTCTATCGATTGGCCAGCGGCGATCAGCTCCGTTCCACCGCAAGCGAGTACGTGGGGACTGGAGGCGGGGAAGTTCACATTTTCGCCTGAGTTCCCGTCGCTTGAGCCACTGTCCCCAGAGGCTACCAGGATGGTGATACCAAGTGCCGCGGCAGACTGGGCCGCCTCGTCGAAGGCGGCCATGGATTGCGCCGTCCAGCCGGACTCCGACTCTCCCCAACTGATGGAGATGACCGAAGGCGGCCCGTTCCTTGTGTCGTGGATGGCCGTGGTCAGCGCATCGATGAACCCCTGCGAGGTATTGGGCGTGAAATAGATGGCAAGATTGGCACCCGGGGCGATACTCCCGGCAACCTCGACATCGAGAGCAACCTCTCCGTCGGCGCCATCCGGATCTCCGGGCGAGTTGGCACCCCCATCGACAGAGATTGCCGTGATCTTCGGTTCCGGTATGCCGAGCCGGCTGAAGTAGGTGCTGAAATCGTGAGCGCGATAACCGCCGCCCAGCTCCAGGATGCCGATAGTCTGCCCGGCGCCATTTATCCCGGTAGGGAAGTTGTAAAGCTCAGCAACCTGCGGAGCATTGAACGAGGGAGCCGGTGACGACGTGACTCCGGTTCGTTTATGACCTATGATCTGGTCGAAGATGCGGAAATGCGGCTGGGCAAGAGGATGAGAATCCAGTCCAAACACTGCTTCGACTGGCTCGGCATGCTCCTGCGCCATGGAGATAGTTCCGGTGTAGCTTTGGAATTGCTTTCCTTTGTGCGTGTAGTCGTAGAGCTCGACACCAAAGGCGGCTTCGATATCGCTGGTGGGGCCGCGAAGGACGATGGTGCGCCGTGCCAGACTCGATGCTCCTTCTTCGACGGTCAAGCCGCTCTTGTGGGCGAAGTCGCGAAGGTGGTCGAAATTGGCTGGATCGGCAGCGTACTTTTCGGAGAATTCCGTCTGGCTGATTTGCCTGCCTGCTAACTCGTGAAGATCAAGTGGGTTTTTCCGCTTCACGATCACGGAGACACTCAGCAGACGGCGGGAATCCGTCTTATTGGTGATCGTCGAACCTGGGTGAGCGCGGCGTTCGCTTAACGGGAAAGAGACGCGTGAGGGGCTGTGCAGCGACTTATTAGCAGACATATTTCACCTCGAGCAATCAGATTGGTGGTTCGATCGCGAAGCTGGCATGGAGACGCAGCTGAACGCGACGTCAACGCGGACCCAAGAGCAATCGTCCTTTGCAAGGTGCGAAGAGTTGTAGAGGAGAATTGTTGCTGAGCTTAGCGCACCTGATGGCCGTTTGGAAGAGGAATTTCTCTTTTTTTGGGCGCGCTGGTTCCACAATGATTCTCATTCGATAGGTCTATCGAACGAGGCATTGATTCCTTGGAAAAAAAGCATGTCAGATGTGTTTGCCCACTCGCACTCCTCGCTCGTGGCGAGACTCTAAATGCGGGAGGCCGACCCGGGTCGCCTCGATCGGAGTGACTGCTTGTCGAGCCTTGATATAGTTTCCGAAGCCAACCACTATAGTCGACGCTATCAGCAGGATAATTCCTGCAGATACGAGGGCTTTGGTTCGAAAACTGGTGCCTTTCCACTCTTTTAACGCGATTCCCCACAGGGTCGCGAAAAGGATGATCGACGCCATATGAAGCGTCCACGAAGAAAACTCGAAGTGGCCCATCTTGGTTTGTCCCAGCGAGTAAAAAAAGAACTGAAAATACCAGATCACCCCTGCGAGTGCGGCGAATAAATAGTTAGCGATCAGTGTTCTTCCAGAAAGGCGAAGCAACTCCGGGTCGGTCGGATCGAGCTCTGCCAACGTGTTTCCTGTCGCCGCGGTCGCGCGCATGGGATTTAACCCGGGTTTTCCGAGAAACTCGGCAGCGGAGTGATTCTTAAAGATCAAGATGATAGACCAGACCAGGTTGGTGGCGAAGCCTCCCCACAGGACGACGACGAGCACGGGCAGATTTTGCCATAGCTCTGACCTTCCTTGTGCCAGGAGATGAACCTTTGCAATCTGGCCGATCGGTTTCCCCGCATCCAGCCCAAAGGCGAAGAAAGCGCTCATGATGCCTGCAAAAACTGCTACGGCCATTCCCTTCCCGAAAGCGAAGTCTTTTTCTCCGCTCTCCGCCTTTTCTGAGGCCGTCACCTCACGTTCCTTGTTATAGCCCGCGAAACCGTTGACCGCGATCGCCAGCAGGCACAATCCGATTCCAGCCAGTACCACCTGGCCTGAGCGCTCGTGCAAGATGATTCCGAACTGGCCTTTGAAGAGCGGCGGCATCAACGTGCCGAATGCGGTGCAGAACCCGAGCGCGATGGCATAGCCCAGGGCTAGACCCAGGTAGCGTACCGAAAGGCCGAAGGTGATGCCGCCAACGCCCCAAAGAACACCCCAGAAGATCGCATAATGAACCGAGGATTGCGGAGACTCCGCCAGGATTGACATCACATCGGGAACCAGCAGCGAAGCCAGTAGCAGCGGGGCCACGATCCAGGCGGTGACCCCTTGAATAATCCAATAAATCTCCCACGACCAGCGGCGAATGCCTCGGAAGGGGATGAAGTTCGTCGCGGAAGCAAAACCGCCAATCCAGTGGAATATGACGCCAATCAGCGGATTTGGTCCCACGCTCACCCTCAACGATAGATTCGGTCCTGGACCGGAAACAGACTGCACCGAGTATATGGAATCGTCACTGGGCGCGGTAGGGATGCATTCCGCCACACTCCCCCTCGTTGCGGATGGATCGCCGCCCGGCTACGCTCTTGGCAAAGAGGAGGAGGGTGCGCCTTCAATGCCCGATCACGAAAGCCTCTCTGAGGCGCGGCAGGACTTCCTTGCATCGGTGGACATTTTGACAATCCCTCGCCGATGTTTCATTCTTCAGCTTGAGTTCTCAAGGCAATGGTTTCAGTCGAGAGACGGGCGGTGACGAGATGAGCAAGAACGGCTTTCGCGGTTCTGAGAAAAACATTCAGTCGGAGCGGGTCTTCGCGGCACTGGACAGTTTTCGAATCGAGCTGCCGTCGTGGGGTTTCGCAAATACTGGAACCCGCTTCGGTAAGTTCATTCAGCCTTCCGCTGCGACCAGTCTCGAGGAGAAATTCGCTGACGCAGGGGAGGTTAACCGCCTCACCGGTGCCAGTCCGACGATTGCCGTCCATGTTCTTTGGGATCTGCCGAACGGTGAGGCGGATGTGCCGCTGCTAAGGCAATTGGAGTCGAAGCATGGGATCAAATGCGGTTCCATCAACCCCAACCTGTTCCAGGACCAGCAGTACAAACATGGTTCCATTGCAAACCCCGACGCGGAGGTTCGGGCCGCCGCCATAAAACACCTGGTCGATGCTGTCCACCTTGCCAAAGCTACAGGGTCCCGGGACATTTCGATTTGGGATTCGGACGGATCGAACTACCCCGGAACGCAGAGCATGCGCCGCCGCATCGAGTGGACAGAGGAGGCTTTGTGCGCGACTCACGCGGCACTGGCTCCCAGCCAACGTGTGCTGATCGAGTACAAGCCGTTCGAGCCCGCTTTCTATCACACCGATGTCGCCGATTGGGGCATGGCGCTTTCTCTGGCAAGAAAGGCCGGTCCGCAGGCGAAGGTGCTGGTCGACACGGGCCATCACTACCAGGGACAAAACATCGAGCAGATCGTGGCATGGCTGCTGCACCTGGATGCTCTGGGCGGCTTTCACTTCAATGACCGCCGTTATTCCGACGATGACCTAACGATTGGTTCGATTGATCCCTACCAGGTCTTTCGGATCTTCCACGAGATGATCGACGACAGCGACGCGGCGACGCGGAACGTGGCCTTCATGATCGATCAAAGCCACAACGTGAAAGGGAAGATGGAAGCCATGGTGCAGAGTGTCGTGACTGCGCAGGAACTTTACGCGAAGGCGGCGCTGGTTGACGCCAATAGGCTAGCCGAGCTGCAATCGACCGCGGAACTCGTTCAAGCGGAGGAGCTGTTTCGTGGAGCGTTCTGGACCGACGTCCGTCCGATGATCCGTGAGTGGCGAGAGGCGCGCAGCCTCCCGCTCGATCCCCTCGCCGATCTCTATCACAGCGGATATGTCGAGTTGGCTGCGCAAGAACGAGGAAAGCGCAATGCCGGCAGCCTTAGCAACTACGCATAGTGAGCAGGGCCGCTGAAAAACCGATTCTCATTGCCATCGACCTGGGGGCCGAAAGCTGCCGGGTTTCCCTTTTGCGATGGAGTGGAGATATCCCAAAGATAGAGCTCGTTCACCGCCTCCCGAACGGTGCGGTCGAACGCGCTGACGGCCTCAGGTGGAACATCGGACTCATATGCCTGGGCGTCGAAGAAGGAATTCGTAAGTGCGCTCAAATGGTCGCTGAGAGTGGCGCGCCGGGGATCCAGGCGATTGCCGTGGATGGCTGGGCTGTCGACTACGTCCGCCTTGGAAGTGACGGCAGGCCTTTGGCAGACCCATATTGCTATCGCGACAACCGGAACACTGAGGCAGAACGGGCATTGCACGCCATCATCCCGGCGAGCAGGCTTCGCGACTTCACTGGAGTTCAGATACAAAAGATCAATACCCTTTATCAGCAATACGCCGATGTCTTGGGCGGCGAAGAACCCGGTGAGCTCTGGCTCAACCTTCCTGAATACTTGCTGCATCGCTGGGGAGGAAAGGCTGTCGCGGAGCGAACGAATGCAACGCACACGCAGATGATCGACCTGAAATCGGGAGACTGGTCTCCGGAAATCCTAGAAGCAGCACGGCTCGATATTGCGCGCATGCCGCCTTTGGTCTCTCCCGGCACCCACCTCGGCAAGCTCGACGGACCGCTATCCCAGCTGCCCGCACTTCGGCATACACGCCTTCTCGCGCCATGCTGCCACGATACGGCCTCTGCTATCGCCGGCATCGCCGCAGAGGGAGATGACTGGGCATATCTCAGCTCCGGCACATGGTCCCTCATCGGCACACTTCTCGATGCTCCTTGTAATGTCGAGCAGAGCAAAACAGAAAACTTCACCAACCTGGCTGCAGCGGGTGGCCGCTATTGCTTCCATAAAAATCTGAATGGTATGTGGCTCATCCGTCAATGCATCGAGAGCTGGGCTGCCGAAGGACGCCCCTGGTCGATTGCCGACCTCATCGCCGCTGCCCGGGAGGCGCCAGATTTCCCTGTAGGGCAGCTCCTCGATGTCGACGATAGTGAATTGCTGTTACCTGGGCGCATGCCACAGCGCTTGAATGAGCAGCGTGCCCGCCATGGGCTTCAGGCTCTGCCGGCCATGCCCGAGGCTGCTCCCGCCGTCGCCAGGCTGGTCTTCCAGAGCCTTGCGCATCGATATCAGCAGGTGCTGAGCAGCATTTCTGCACTAAGTGGCAAGACCTTTCGACATTTGTTTATCGTTGGAGGAGGGAGCCAGAACGAGCTCCTGAACGACCTGACAGCACAGGCTACGGGGTTGACGGTGCATCGCGGTTCGACGGAAAGCTCTACCCTGGGCAATTTTGCGACGCAACTCGCAACACTAGAAGAGGACAATAGCGCGGCAAATGTAACACTTTGGGCGAGGCGCCTTACTCCAGTTCGGCATGAAGCTATAGAGCCTGTATCTGCTGACCAGCGAATCTTTCACGCCTGAGACGACAAGCATCATCTCTTCGGTCCGTTCAATAAAGGAATGTGGCAAGCATCTTTTGCCGTGCTCGATGGTCTCCATCTTTCCCTGAATGGAACTAACGCTAGGTAATTCTCAGAGATATGTTTGACAGTTGTCTTGGCGCATAGATATCTAGTGGATAAAGTCTTACTCTATTGTTATCCGCACCCTTGCTGCACGGGCTGAAGTCTCGGCTGCGTGCTCTCCCCAATTGTCAGTCTTCCCGCGTTTCACACTTTGTCGCTCAAGAGAGCGAGAGTCCTGCTGGTCTGCTGAAATCCAGGTAGTGGAAATTCACAAATCGAATCGCTTGTTTCTATATCTTCGGGGCCGGGATTGCATGACAATTCATTCACTGTTAACTGGACGTTCAGGGCCCTTCACCACGTTTGCGCAAAAATGCATGGGAGGCGCTCCTCTCAGCATTGTTGAAGTTATGTTGCTCGTGCTCGTAACGGTGAGTAGCCGTAGCGCCTCGTCGCAAGACAACGTTCTTACCGCTCACAACGATATCGCTCGAACGGGTCAAAATCCGGGAGAAACGGTCCTCACGCCGGCCAACGTCAAGGCCACGCAATTTGGACAACTCTTTTCGTTGCAAATTGCTGGAAATCCCTACGTTCAGCCTCTCTATGTTTCGGGAATGGCAATTCCGGGGCAGGGTACGCACAATGTGGTCTACGCAGCTACTTCGAAAGACTTCGTGTACGCCTTCGACGCGGACAGCAACGGGGCGCGAACGCCAACGCTCTCTGGAGCGTCTCCCTGCTGACGAATTCCACGGCTGTCGGGGTGCTGCTGGCCAAGTGGGGCGTCGTCGGAACCCCTGTTATCGCTCCTCTCTCGCACACGATGTACCTGGTGAGTTCAATGGTGTCGTCCCATCTGTATACCGGCCCCTTGACTATCCTGGTTTCTGAGACGGTGCAGGCCTTCGCGTCGGCGCCCGGACTCCGGGCCGGTGCCCTGGTCGCTGCAACCTATGGGATTAGTCCGCTTTACAGCATCGCGTACTTGCAGGGCTTCACGGATGCGGAAGGGCCGGTCCAGTTTAACGGCAGCGCCGACCTGGATGATGTGCGGCTGCAGTTGACCAACGGCGGACTGTTTGAAGCGGGAAGCGCCTTCTACGTAACTCCTGTGAACATCCAGTCATTTACTACCGAATTCACCTTTCAGCAGTCGAACCCGGTCGCCGATGGGCTGACATTTACCATCCAGGGCAACGGTCCCACAGCCCTCGGCGATTACGGCGCAGGACTCGGGTATGTTGGGATCCCGAATAGCGTCGCCCTCAAGTTCGATCTTTACAATAACAGCGGAGAGGGTCCCGACTCGACCGGCCTGTATCTCAATGGATCCACTCCGACCGTACCCGCCATCAATCTAACGGGTACCGGCATCAATCTGCATAGCGGCGACCAGATAGACGCACATATTACCTATGATGGCGTCACGCTCACCCTGACCCTGACAGATGTGATCTCCTTAGCTGTTTGGTCGCATGCGTTCGCCGTCAATATCCCGGCCGCTGTCGGAGCGAACACGGCCTACGTGGGCTTTACAGGCGGGTCCGGTTCCAATAGTTCGAGCCAGAAGGTGACCTATTGGACCTATGTTGCCGGCGCTCCCGCTGCTCCGAACTACCCAGTCGGTCTTAGCCGGAAGCAGCTATGGTTGAACGGCGTATCCCTTCCAGGTACGGCATTGCAACTGACGGACGGCGGAACGAACGAAACCGCCAGCGCATACTTCACGACGCCGGTCAGCGTTGAATCCTTCACCACAGATTTTGATTTCCAATTGACTCAGGCCGTGGCTGACGGGTTTACCTTTGTTCTACAGAATCAGGGGCTCTCTTCCGTCGGAAGCGCGGGGGGCGGGTTGGGCTACGCCGGCTTGGCCCAGAGCGTTGCGGTCAAATTCGATATTCACAACAACTCAGGGGAGGGGACTGATTCTACGGGGGTATATATCAATGGAGCTTCGCCGACCGTCCCATCAATCGATCTGACATCCAGCGGCCTACAGCTCAGCAGCGGCGACGTCATCCATGCCCATATCGCCTACGACGGCAAAACGCTTACCTGGACCCTCTCAGACCACACGAACAGTACATCCAGCACACAAGATGTAGTGATGAATATCCCCTAGGTGCTCGGCAGTAACACCGCTTACGCCGGCTTCACTGCCGGAAGCGGAAGCCACACCGCGGTGCAGTCCATTCTCGATTGGACATATACAAATCCTTGATCTCGCCGCGTCGATGTTGGCATCCTTATGGGTTGGTATACGTCCAGTCCAGGATATTCTGGGTCGCTGAAGAGTTTCCAGTTCCTCCCGTGAATCCCACGTAGGCGGTTGTAGCTCCCACCACCGATGGAATGTTCACCGCATATGTCGTCGTAAAGGTTGCATTCGTAGTCTTGTCGGTAAGCGTCAAGGTGAGGTTCGTACCGTCATAGGCAACCTGCACGTGAACGACATCACCGCTGCTCAACTCGACGCCGCTGCTGGTCAGGTTCGTTGCCGGGATCGTCGGCGTTGCGCCATTCTTATACATGCCTGTCGAATCCGGTCCCTCACCCTGATTGCTATGGATGTCGAACTTGATGGCGACGCTATTGGTGATGCCGTCTCCGTAGCCAAGATTGCTGCCACTGGACCCCACTGCATTCGGTCCCTGTGTCTGGATTACAAATGTGCATCCATCGGCGATTCCATTCAGTATCTGCAGGTCAAAGGTGGTAGTGAAGGCGCTCACATTGACAGGACTGCTAAAGTAGGCGCTTCTTGCCTCATTCACCTTTCCATCCGTCAATTGCAGGGCTGTCCCGACGACCGCCGCCCCCCCATTCAGAAGAAGGGAGGAAGATTGGAACCCGTTGGCATAACTCAGGGTGGGCGCTTGAACGGCGTTAGCAAAGGTCCAGTCGAGAATGTTCTGGGTAGCCGACGACCCTCCGGTGCCTCCAGAAAAGCCAACGTATGCAGTATTGCCACCGACAATCGATGGGATATTCACAGGATAGGCCACGCTAGCTGTAGTATTGGCCGTCGCATCCGTGAGGGTAAGTGTGAGGGTCTTTCCATCATAGAGGATGTGGGCATGGATCACGTCGCCGCTGTTTAATTCCACGCCGGTAGCGGACAGGTTGGTCGCAGGAACCGTCGGACTGGCTCCATTGGTATAGAGACCCGTCGAGTTGGGGCCCTCTCCGCTGTTGCTGTGGATATCGAACTTTATCGCGACGCTATTCCTGATGGATTGATACCCTAGGCCACCGCCGTAGCTGCCCACCGCATTCAACCCTTGATTCTGAATAACGAAGGTAAAGCCGTCGGCAACCGCCTTCACAAGTTGGAAGTCAAAATCAGTCGTGAAGGTCTGCACATTGAGAGGCGTCGTGAAGTATGCGCTTCGTGCTTCGTTCACGCCGCCATCCGTGATTTCAAGCGCGGTTCCATTGATCTTGGCCCCGCCATTCATCGTCAAACCGGCAGCTGTGAAACCGGATGGGTCAGAGACAGCAGCGGACTGAATAATGAAAGTTGCATTGGCTGTGCCGCTCAAGCTATCTCCCGCAGCCTGGGCGATCGCGGTTAGGGTTTCATTCGCGCTGACTGTGATGGATCCTTTGTAAACCGCGGACCCGGTGGTTGGGGTAGTTCCATCGGTAGTGTAGTAGATCGCGGCTCCCGACGTTGCGTCGGTAATTGTGACGACTGTTGCAGCCGCGTAGGTACCAGTTCCAGGACTGATCACGGGCGCAGCCGTGGCGTTGGTTTGGGTAACGGTGGGCGCGTACGTCCAGTCCTTTATGTTCTGGGTTGCGGACGAGCCGCCAGTTCCACCCGTGAAGCCGAGGTACGCCGTATTTGCGCCGACAGTCGAGGGGATATTAACCGCATACTTCTCGGTGACCGTCGCGCTTGTTGTGCTATCGGTCAGAATCAGGGTCAAGTTGGTGCCGTCATAGGTGATATGAGCGTGAATGACATCGCCGCTGCTTAGGATGATCCCGGAGTTGCTCAGGTTTGTCGCAGGAACTGTCGGTGACGCACCGTTCAAATAGACGCCGGTCGAATCAGTACCCTCTCCGTTGTTGCTGTGAATGTCAAATTTCATGGCAACGCTCTTGCTGATCGAGTTGCCTGATCCATTGACCTGGACTCCATACCCCAACCCGGCTCCATTGCTGCCCAGTGCGGTCAGACCCTGGTTCTGAATGACAAATGTGAACCCATCGGATACGGCATTCACCAGCTGGAAGTCAAAATCTGTGGTGAACCGCTGCACGTTCATGGCGCTCACAAAATAGGCGCTTCGTGCTTCGTTCGTGCCACCATCCGTCAACTGCAACACGGTGCCATTGACTCTGGCTCCCCCGTTCAGGGCGAGGCCTTGGGTCGTGAATCCTGAAGAATAGGAGATGGATGGATTCTGGATGGTGAAGGCGCTACTGGTTGGCGCGCTGAGAGCGCCACCCGGGACCATCGCCAACACACTGATGGTGGTGGTGGTCGATACGACAAACGGCCCGGTGTAGACAGAGGCGCTTGTACTCGCAGGCGTTCCATCTGTTGAGTAGTAGATGACCGCGCCGGCCGTAGCATCCTTGATGGTAATTGTCTGTTGGTTCGCATAGGTACCCGCCGCTGGACTGATCACCGGAGTTGCAGTGCTCGAAGCCTGTCCAGGTTTGACCGCCGTATAGGTCCAGCTCGCAATTTTCTGGCTGGCCGTCAAGATCTGCGTGGAGCCGGTGAACCCGATATAAGCCGTATTCCCGCCCACGAGCTGAGGAATGTTCGCCTGCCAGACGGTCGACCAGGTAGCCGCAGTCACCTCGTCGGTGAGGGTCATGGCGAGATTCGTACCATCGTAGGTGACGTGGGCTTCCATGGAGTCGCCGCTGGTCAGCACGATGCCCGAGCCTGTGAGGTTGACGGCAGGTAGGGTTGGAACGGCGCCGTTGGTATATATACCCGTCGAGTCATTTCCCTCGCCGGCATCATTGAAGAAGTCGAACTTGATCGCAATACTTTTCGGGATCGTGGCGTAACCCAGGCCTGCCCCGTAAGACCCGAGCGCCGTTGGTTTCGATCCCTGGATGGTGAAGGTGATTCCGTCGGCCTGGGGATTGGACAGTTGGAAAAGGAAATCCGTCCTGAAGGCCTGGATGTTCAAAGGGTTAGTGACAAACGCGGTGCCTGTGTCTGAGGTATACCCGTTCGTCAACTGCAACCGGCTATCGTCAAGGCCGGTGCTGCCGTTGAAGGTCATGCTTGCCTGGGCGCTACTGAACCCCTGGCTGAAATCGACTCCGGACTGAGTGGTGTAGCCCTGGCTTACTACGGCGCTGCCGCTCTGGCCAGGTGCGAAGGCGATCGCGCGGATGGTTTCGGTACCACCCACCACGAAAGGCGCCTTGTATAAGGTAGAGGCGTCGCTCGGCATGGAGCCATCCGTAGTGTAGTAAATCGATGCCCCGGAGGTTGCATCCGTCATCGTGATGGTCGGAGATGTCGAGTAAGTGCCAGCGGCGGGAGAGATAGTGGGATTTGCGGTCTGATCGAGCGCGGTATAGGTCGCAGAAACGGGCGTGATCCAGACGTATCCGGGCGCTGTAGCTATCGCGGTAATCGTTTGCGAATAGTTGACGGTGATTGGACCGGTGTACTTGGTAGATGTTGTGCTGGGTTCCGTGCCGTCTGTGGTGTAGTAGATCGTGGAGTTTGGCGTCGAGTCGGTGATGGTCACCTGGAGAGATCCTTGAAAGGAACTCGACCCAGGTTTGATGACAGGCGAGGCAACTACTTGTTGCGCGCTAAACAGGCCATAGACGTTTACCTCTCCACCGGTACCAACATAGACCTTGCCATTGGCGATCGTAGGCACAGCGAACTTGACAGCAGGACCCGCAGCATCGCGCTCTGGAACCTGCGCGCTGGTGTAGAGAACCGAAGCCAGATTGGTAGCGTCATAGGCTTGCAGAATAGCAACACCACCCGTGTTGTAAGCGTCCGTTTCGACGGCCCAAAGGATGCCGGCCGCTGTACCGTTGGAAGAGACGGATGGGGACGGACCGGGGAACCCATAGGTTATGGCACTGGCATTGGCGGCGGACATGGCTCCGTTTTTTAAGCTGTAGGCCTTGAGCTGACGATGCGCCTCGCCTGTATAGATGTTTTCATTCCAGTACGCAGGACCTCCCCAGATCCCGTTTCCTTCAGAGGAGCTGATGATCTCCTGCACAACCTTGTCGGAGGTGTTGTAGCCGCTCATAGCATCACGATTGATTAAATAGAGAGTTCCGCCTTTACCCTCCTGAGCGAGCAGGTGAGTATATGTCCCCGCCTGGTCCGGCAGGACGACGGTCCCACCCGATCCAAGGTCTCCGTCACTTGAGTCGAGGGTAGCCTGGTTGTACGGTGTAAATTCATCCTGAACCGTAGGCTTTCCGTTGGCGAGGTCGAGGTTGAGCATGCTGTCGCCATAATCTACGTTGTTGCTATACGGGGTTTTGGCTGTGTAGTCTCCGTTGCCGGTAGCGACGAATGCTCTCCCGAAAGGGTGGCCTGTCGGGTCGACGATATCTGCCGCGAGGCCGTCACCGCCTCCCCACAGCCCTGAACCCACTCCATTTGGAGAGGTGCAATATGCTGATATCTGAGCGAGCGTCGTCGGATTGTAGGAGAGAATCCATCCATGCCAGTCGCCGTTGTCAGCATGGGAGGCGAAGGTGATGTAGAGGATTTTATTGAGGAGCAGCAGGCCGGAGCGCTGGTTCTCCCATCGCGAGTCCAGCTGCAGAACGCCACCGCTGCTTCCAGTTCCGCTCCCCGAAACCTGGGCGGATATGGTTACAGGACTACCCGAAGTCTCCGCTCCCGTAGTAACGCTCAGGGCGTGCAAGCGAAGTACGTACGATGCGCCTTCCTGCGTAAAGCTCACTACATAGAGGATGCCTTTCGTTGCGTCGATGACCGGGGTGCCTGTTATACCGTATTCAGGAATGATGTCGTCTGCGATTTCCCCACTGGACACTGTGGTCGCGCCGGCGGCTGCGCCGTGGGCCGCATTCAGCATGCTTGCCTGCCAAAGGGGCGCTTCATTACTGCCGCCGTTCGAGTCGGCGTCAAATGCATAAACACTATCGTGGGCTGTCGCAACAAACAGGACGTTATGCGTGCCGGAGCCGGGTATCTGCAAACCGGCAACGTACAAAGGCTGTGCATAGACCTGGCCATCGACCGGGAGCGCGAACAGCTGTCCAAACTTGGAGCTGGTGACATTCGTCGGAGTCAGGGTCTTCTCGCCGGTGTTCTGGCCTGTCCGCCCGATGTCGTTATGCTGCATGAGAACACTGACCTGGGCAACGCCGTCGAGCGGAGTAATCAGCAGCATGATGGCCAACGCCAGGCGGTAACAATAGGCAGGGGAATTTACAAGACTGGACAGAGCCGACATGGCTCGCCCTTTGAAAATATCCATGACAACCTCGTGGTCTATACGTTCTCTACAGGACCGGTCAACGAATCGTACGAAGTTATGCGTGTCTGAGAAGTCATCTCGACAACTGCTGAACTCTGGTTCAAGGTATTTCTCGAGCTAGTTCAATCCAGAATGCGCACAGAGCCGATTACAGTGACGGCGGAAAGCTATCTGTGTCAAAGTGAGTAAACCCGGAGGGAAAACAAGCAGATGTCAGATCACGATCAAGGGAAAAATAAGTCTAAGCACAAACTATCCATGAGTCGCCTGGTGTTATTACCCCAGACTAACTTTTTCTTACATGCGTTACTATCTCACAACTTTACTTGCAAAGATAACGATTCCGCCAACTTTTTTTGGGGTAACTTTGTACGGTAATCGACGAGCAGATCGCGTGGGAACCAAAGTAACTATCACCGTCGAACCGAGGTAGCATCAACTGTGATTCGTGCTGATACATCCGGCAAACGCTTTGGCAGACTTTTGCGGATGCCGTAAGGAAATGCTACCCGAAGCGTTGCGCATCTCCGCTTTACCTTGATTTGCCACTTTGGCCTGATCAAAGCGTACTTGTTGAAGTTGGGTGAGACCTGAACCCCGTCCGCCTTGAGGATGAGGTGACTCATCCGGAATGGCAAGGACGTCCGCCCTGGGCTGACATGTTGATCACGTTAAACATAAAGACGCCGATCCTGAACACCCTCCGTGTTTCATCGCCGCCAAGAGTGGCTCCTCTGGCCACCCCATCTGCCGCAATCAATCGCGGTGGTGCGTGACCGGGTTTATAGAAGGCGCATCCACCCACCGGCTACAGCCAAGCGAGGACTTGAACCGGCGCCACCTGCTTGTCGCGTCTATGTCCCCCTGCGTCATCGGCCTTCAGGATGCTTGCTGAGGCCGGCCCGCGCTGCTGAATGCCTTCGTCGCGGCTCATCAAAGTATCGTTGGGAGTAACTGTTCAAGGTGGCAAGGCCGTGTTGTCCTGAGATATAGCAGTAAAAAACTAGGCGGAGTAACGTGTGATAGTTAACATGCTTTGATTTACGAGGCTAGCTGAATGTCGAGATGATGGAGAAAGAGCAACTTCAAGACGGGTACATGGCCAAATGTACCTAGAGAGCGTTTCCATGGCAGCGGCTTACCTCCGTAACACAAAATGCGAGGCATGCACCAGCAAGGTATTCCAAGGTAGATAAAGTAAGTCGTGGTAGTTGATCGGCATAAGGGATTTGGGAATACAAATGGCCGGGGGGCCTGATCATGTCTGCTTACATTTCAAAGCTCAATGGAAGTACTACGTCCAAAGTTGTCACCGTCCTTGTCTTGCTGATCGCTTGTTTTGGCATGACGATGGGGGGCCTGGCGCAAAGCGGAACTGCAAAACTGGCATACACGCCGGTAATCTGGAGCAATCTTCCAGTCGTCCAGGGCACGAGTGCCAACTCACTGTTCACCTTCACAAGCAGCGGCTCATTCCAAGGTAACGTAAGCCTCACGATCTCCGGGTTGCCGAGCGGCGTTACTGGAACGTGGAGCAGCAGTACGGTAACCCTCACCTCGGGGGTCGGAACCTCTACCTTAACGCTGACAGCAGGCGCGGCAACACCGGTGGCTTCCACCATTTTCACCGTCACCGCTGCCGGCAGCGGGCTGACCGTCACGAAATCCTACTCCGTGCAGGTGCAACAGTCTCCCGGCATGACTATGAAGATGTCACATCAGTCTCTCTCGATGTGGTCGATGACCAGCGCTACGATGACCGTCACGGCTACGCCGATCGGTGGGGTGACCGTGCCCGCGAATGCCGCGGGCGCAAGTGCAATTGTCGTTGCCGGGCTGCCAACCGGCGTCTCTGCTTCGTGGAGCGCGCCCACGGTGACTTCGGCTGGAGCGGTGACCTGGTTGATGACGCTTACCGGCAGCCCTTATGCCGTAGCTAGTACCGACACCTTGAACCTGTCTACGCAAATCGTAGATGCCAACAGCGGCATAGCGTATTCAGCTTCGGGCTCGATACCTCTGACCGTGTCGTTTACCACTCCAACGCTCAGTTTCGTGCCTGCAGCGACGACGATTCCGTTGGTGCAGGGCGGCAGTGCCACAGATCTCTTCACCTTTACCAGTGGCGGCTCTTTCTATGGAGGTGTGACGCTCGCGGTCTCCGGTCTGCCCAGTGGGGTGACGGCATCATGGAGCAGCGATCCTGTTCCGGTGAGCTCAAATACAGCGTCGTCCCTGCTGACGTTAACAGCCAGCCCGAGCGCGACTGTCAACTACTTCACATTTACGGTCACGGCGACAGGGGATACGTTGACGCTTGTGAAGACTTACGCCATCAAGGTTAAACCCGCTATCGGGGTGCAGGCCCAGTTGTCGCAAGCATCTCTCACCATAGAACCGATGTCGACGGCCACTTTGTCAGTCACGGCTACTCCAGTGAACGGGATCACTGTTCCAGCCGGCGCAACCGGCGCCAGTGCGGCTGTTGTCTCCGGCCTTCCGGCTGGGGTTACGGCATCTTTCAGCAGCCCTGTCTTGACGTCCTCAGGAGCGGTCAACTGGAGCCTGACTCTGACCGCCGATAACACCGCAATGACGGGCATGTCTCCGATCGCCATGACAGTACAGATCACCGATGCAAGCACCGGACTTCTCTACTCGGCCAACTCAGCATTGAACCTCCTGGTTTCGCTCATGGCCAATATCAGCATCGGCACGACTCCAGGCGTGACGATCCCTGCGGCGTTCATGGGCATCTCGCAGGAATGGCAGGATGCGCAAAGTACCATGGGCGACACGATAACAGGAGTCAACACGGTTTACCGCCAGCTGCTGACCAACCTTACCGCCTACGGCTCGGCGCCCATCAACGTGAGAATCGGTGGAAACAGTACCGATGTTACCGGTGAGCCGACCTCGACTACCGTCTTGCCGTTCGCTCAGCTTGCAACGGCTCTGGGATCTCAGTTTGAACTCGGAGTCAATCTCGGCGCTGACAATGTCAGCCTGGCGACAGATCAGGCGACCGCGTATGCAGCCCAGATGCCTGCCGGCTCTCTCAAGGCAATTGAGATCGGGAATGAGCCGGACGAGTACTATCAAAACGGATATCGGCCGAGTTCCTACACTGTGCAGGACTACTATGCCGACTTCAACACCTGGCAGAGCAGCATCATGCCCGTTCTGCCATCGGGGACGGGATTAATGGGGGCTTCCTGGGCTTTTCTGGCAAGTATGCAGGCCAACGCACCGACCTTCGAATCGAACCAGGCAAGCGCTCTCGCCAGCTTTAGTCAGCACTCCTCCGCGGCGAGTCCAGCGAACAATCCCGCCCCGGACTTCCTGCTCACACCTGCGGCCGCCACTACGGCTCCTGGCCTGGTGGCCCCAATTGTGGCTAGCAGTCATGCGCAAGGCATCCCTTTCCGCATGGGTGAGAACGCAGCCATATCGGACGGCGGAATCCAAGGCATCAGCAACTCCTTCAGTGCTGCTCTCTGGGCGATCGATACCATGTTCGAATTCTCGAATGTGGGCGTCGATGGAATGAACTGGTTCTCGTCCAATGGCGATTACAACAGTCCTTTTTTCTTCACGAACACCTACGCCGCAGGAGGCAAGATCGTCCATACTCTTAACTCGGTCAACCCAATCTATTATGGCCTCCTGTTCTTCCAGGTTGCTTTGGGAGACGGCGCGCAGATGCTCCCTGTCACGCTAAGTACACCGGCGAATCTCAAGGCGTGGGCCACCGTTCCCACGGCTCGCACTCCACGGGTAGCCATCATCAACAAGGATGAAAACCTGTCAGGCCCGGTGGCAATCACCATGCCGGGGTACAGCCAGGCGACCATCGAGTTTCTGACGGCTCCTTCTTACTCGTCGAGTGCAGGCATTACATTTGCCGGCCAGACGTTTGACGGAACCACCAGTGGCAGGATGGTGGGTAGCAAGTCGGTCGAGACGATCTCTGGCACAAATGGCGTCTTTCAACTACAAATGCCGGTGACCAGCGCCGCCCTGGTTATCTTCACCAAGTAATCTGACTACTCGATGCCTGCGGGTCTAACGACCTGCAGGCATTTTGTTTGGTGTGAACGCACCTGCCCTCCGCGAGAGAGCCGGCCTGACGCAGATCGCTGTCGAGAGTCCGGATGGGTTGGACGGCCTGCTGCTTTGGCAATGAACTCGTGCGTCGTCCGGTCAGGCAGCTGTCTCGAACCGGATTGCATGCGGCGATTAACGGCGAAGCAAGCGCGTCGGCAGCTTCCTCCACTCAGATATTTAGCTAATTGGGGCAGTGGCTTGATGCGGAAATCAGGACGCAAGCATCTGTTTGACGGTTTCGATCAACGCTTTCGGACCTTCAAAGATGCTGAAGACTGCATCTTGTTTCCGGAGGGAGCAAGTCGGAGTGGTTGCAGTGAGAACCAGGGCCTTCATCTCTGGCCGGAGTTCATGTGCTTCCTCTAATGTCGTGCGGCACTCTTCGGACGTGAGCGTATGGCACAAAATGAAGAGGCGTATAGGATCGGTCAGAATGATTCGTGCGGCGTCCTTCGTTCGTTCGGCGCCTCGTATCGAAAAGCCGGCTTTCTCCAGTATCCAGCATCGCGAACTCAAGAGTGTTGGTTCATGCCCAAGCATCAGAAGTTGGGCGGTGGTTGACATTCCAAGCTCCTTTTCAGGTGAACGACCCTTCTGATTAGGGCAATATAACTGATGCCAAAAAAATGTTCGTCGTTTAGCCGACAATTATTATTCAGATATTGGAGTAGAGTGAGGCTGCAGGTAGCTTCGGCTCCCCAGCTCTCATCAGAGACGTGATTGCTGCCGTGAAAAGCGGCGGTCCTTGCGAACTGAAGCAAGGACAACCGCGCATGTCCCTTTCTCTTTCCAACTTGTTTTTGTCCTCGCTCTCGGCACAAAACTGCGAGCTATTACTTTCCCACTCGACGAGCCTTGTTCTGCCCCTGGGGACGGTGCTTTATGAGGCGGAGACGATCCCTTCCTACGCTTATTTCCTCACCTCCGGAATTGCCTCGGTCGTGACAACCCTGGTGGAAGGCGGCACCGCCGAGGTCGGCATTATCGGTCACGAAGGAGTCGTCGGGAGCTTGCATCTTCTTGGCCCCGGGCGCGTACCTACGCGCTGCTTTATGCAACTGGCGGGCACCGCGATCAGAATACCCTTGCCAGAGTTGCAGAAGGCGTTCCAGTCTTCGGAAGAGATTCGCGGGCGCATGCTGGAGTTTGTGCAGGAGCAGGCGCTCACTTTGAGCCAGGTAGCCGGCTGCAATAGGCTTCACGGGGCTGAAGAGCGGCTCGCTCGCTGGCTTCTCACGGTTCAGGACCGCATTGAAAGCGACGTCCTGAAGCTGACTCAGGAATTCTTGGCGCAGATGCTCGGAGCGCAGCGAACGACCGTGACCATGGCGGCTGGGGCTTTACAGCGGAGCGGCCTGATCGAATACCGTCATGGCCAGGTGAAGATCATGGATCGCGATAAGTTGGAGATGGCAGCCTGCGATTGCTACCAGGTGACCAAACACTTATTTGCGGGGCTTTATACCAGGAGCCTGCTGGTTTAGTTTGGCGAGTCAAGAGTCATGGAGTGCTGCTGAGAAGCGGTACGTCTCTCCCCATCAGCAGGTATCTTGCCCGCCTTTCTACTCATGCCCCGGTTCCAACTTTCCTGCTTCCATGCATTCTTTAAGGATCGCCGCGACTGCCTCGGCGGGAGCTTTCGCCTGGGTGATAGGTCGGCCGACTACAAGGTAATCCGCTCCTGCGATGAGTGCGGCGGCGGGTGTCGCAATGCGAAGCTGGTCGCCGGTCGCCGAGCCGGCTGGACGAATGCCGGGGGTCACCAGCGTGGCCTCGGGCAGGGCGCTTCGCAGGCTGGCGGCTTCTTCCGGGCTGCATACGAAGCCATGAATTCCGCTGGATTCAGCCATCGCGGCGAGCTGAAGCACCTGCTTGGCGGGCACATTGCCGACACCGACAGCCGCGAGCTGCGCCTGGTCCATACTCGTGAGAACGGTGACAGCGAGCAGTTTCGGTGACCCCATATTCGCAGCGGTCAAGCCCGCAGCAGCATCGACTGCAGCGGCTAGCATGGCGGGGCCGCCCGCTGCATGCACGGTGAGCAACTGGGCACCCAGCCTGCTCGCTGAACGGACTGCGCCGGCTACCTGATTGGGAATGTCGTGAAACTTGAGGTCGAGGAAAACCGAAAATCCACGTTGCCTGAGCGTCTCAACGATTGAGCCCCCCGCGGCCAGGTAGAGTTCAAGACCTACCTTGAACCATCGGGATGTGCCTTCGAGACGATCGACGAACGCCAGCGCGGCAGGCGCGGAGGGAAAGTCAAGAGCTACAATCAGGCGCTCTTGCACCTCTGATAGTGGCAGAAGCGCACCGAGTTCGCCAGGAGCGGAGACTTGCTGACGGGGCATGCTCTTGATTGTAGCGGCAGGAGAAATTCAGTCTGGCAGATTTTGCGGAACACCGGCCTGACGGGATACAGCTGAGCTTATTTGCCGCTGATCGCGGGCCAGTTGAGCTGGGCTACGGCTGGCAGAAGTTCGAGGCGAACCTTGGTAACGCCCGTGACACCTAGTAGATTGGCAGCGGCATAGGAGAGATCCACGATACGATCTTCAGGAACCGGGCCGCGATCATTGACGCGGACGACGACTGTTTTATGGTTGTGGAGATTCGTGACACGTATCAGCGATCCGATTGGCAGGCTGCGGTGCGCGCAAGTGAGGTCGAACATGTTGTAACTCTCACCGCTGGCAGTCGGGTGCCCTTGAAAATATTTGCCGTACCAGGAGGCGACCCCGAGTTGATACCAGTGGTGCGGGGATTTGGAAGCTGCGGTCCTCATCTGCGACTTTGCCGGCGCAGGCGCAACGGACTGGGTGATTGTGGCGGAAGCTGCCGAAGTGAAGTTTGCGCTGATGATGCCGATCGTCAATGCCACAGCGATGCCGGCCCAGGTAGACATGCGGAAGGTCGATGATTTGTCGATTGCGATAGGGGTCATAGTCCTCCTTGTCAAATTGTATTGAGATAGGATGCGATAAGTCAAAGCAGGAATGTGAGTTAAGGGTCACCCCGCTTGCATTCAGGGCGGTCACTGTGATAGCTGAAATCGTTTGACACCGGATGAGTGCCTGGGTAAACGGCTGCGAGTATGAAGCACCGGTAGTGGCCCTCGACACAGCTCGGCCTGCTGAAAACGGTCTTGATTGAGGAACATTGACAGGGGGATGCGTGGAAGACGCGCCGAAAAAGCAAAGCATGCAGCACCCGGGCACGCGCCTAGTGGCGCTGACCATTGCGGGTTTCGACCCTTCTTCAGGCGCCGGCATTACGGCCGATCTCAAGGTTTTTGCCGCTCAGGGGCTCTACGGAGCTGCTTGTATCACTGCGTTGACCGTGCAGTCGACCCTAGGGGTGCGGGCCATCGAGGCCGTGTCTCCGGCACACGTTCAAGCGACGCTAGACATATTGGCCGAAGACTTCGCGTTCTCGGGAATTAAGCTGGGGATGCTGGCGACGGGCGAAATCTGTTCCGTCGTAGCCGCTTTTCTGGAGTCGTTGCCCGATGTGCCGGTGGTACTCGACCCGGTCTTGCGCTCGAGTTCAGGCAAGGCTCTGCTCGATGCGGACGGTCTTCGCCTCATCCAGGAGCGGCTCCTGCAGCGCGTGAATTGGATTACTCCCAACCTGGATGAGCTTTCGGTTTTGACAGGGTTGAAAGTTGTTGAAGCCAGCCGGATACCGAAGGCGGCCGAAAAATTGCAAACGATTGCCAGATCTGCCGGAAATGACTCCCTGCAGGTACTGGTCACTGGTGGGCACCTGGAGGTGCCGGATGACTTCCTGCTGACATCTACGGGCGAATTGTTCGCTTTTCCCGGGGTCCGCGTCGCGACCAGTTCCACGCACGGAACCGGTTGCGCCCTCTCGAGCGCGCTGCTTTGTGCCCTCGTGAAGGGGTCGTCGCCGGTAGAGGCCGCCCGCGCTGCGAAAGGCTACGTAACTGAGGCTCTTCGGCACGCATACCCAGTAGGGAGTGGTAAGGGGCCGGTGAACCATTTCTTCCTGCAGGACTCGAGAGAGCGGGGCGAATGATCCGCGAGTGCCACTTTTTGGATCCTTCAGAGCAAATCCAAATTGTTCAGCCGGTGGATGAAGAGTTCTCCTGAGAGCGATTCCTGCGATCATTCTCCCCTTAAACTACGGCTGTGCCTGCAACTAATGATTCAGCGATATAAGTTGACACGGTGCGAGGCGACGAAGCGCTGCGAAGGAGAATAGAAGCAATGCGAACCAGATCCGAAGTAGCATCCGAGACGATTATTCCGGTCGATCCGGCGGCTGTCGAGAGCCTGATCGAGCAGCGTCAACTCGGAGACAAGATCAAGCGGCTGCGGCTGCGCAGGTCGATGGGCTTGGTAGATTTGGGCGAGAAAACAGGGCTTTCCGCCAGTTTTCTGTCGCAATTGGAGACCGGCAGGGTGGTGCCGACGCTGCGCAACCTGGCGCGTGTTGCCATGGTCTTTGGCAAAGACATCTCTTACTTCTTCCAATCCGATCGCGAAGCGCTCTTTCGCGTCTCGAAGAAGAAAGACCGCGTAAGACTGCCGCAGGGCGACGGTGCGAACCCGACATTTGTTGCGGAAAGCTTCGGTATCCTCATCCCCGACAACTCCCTCAGACCTTGTATAGCAGAGTTCCTGCCAGCGAGCCGTACCTCTGGATTCCGGCCGACGATGTTTCAGGGCTTCGAGATTGTCGTGGCGCTCGAGGGCGCCATGTCGATCCAATTCGGCGAGCGAAATGAGATTTTGGAAACAGGCGACGCCGTCTACCTCGATGCCGGGACCGCGCGGGTGTATGGAGCTGCGGGCAGCCACACCGCTAAGGCGATGGTGATCAGCATGCCCAGGCGCGAACAGCCGCCGGCTCCTCCTTCTTTTCGGCGTATCTCGCCAGATCTTCCTGCCAGACGGCGTCTGGAAGCTTAAAACCTCAAGTAAAAGGACACTCCGGCGAGGATGCGCACCCAAAGCATTGTCTGGCGAGGCTTTGAAGAGCATGGCAGCTCCTGCGACGTTTTGGAACGCTGAGCATCAAAACACCCGGCCATTACATGGCAGATTCGTGGAGGATTCTGTGTCTGATAGCGCACCCGGCAAAACAGCCCTTGAAGAGATTGAAAAGAAGAAAGCTGCTCTGGTCGATAGCAGCATCGTTGAATTGATCCGCCAAAGATGGAGTCCGCGCAGCTTTAGCGATCGGCAGATCTCGGCGGAGGATCTGCAAAAACTCTTTATCGCCGCCGGTTGGGCAGCCTCCTCCTACAATGAACAACCATGGAGATTCCTGGTTGGACGACGCGGGGATGAAACGTACCAAAAAATCTTTGCGTCCCTCGTGGAGTTTAACCAGAACTGGGCAAAATCTGCCCCGGTGCTGATCCTCTCGGTTGGTAAAAGGACGTTTTCGCACAATTCCAGCCCGAACAGATACGGCTTGCACGACACAGGCGCCGCGACAGCATACCTTTCCCTGCAGGCAACGGCATTGAGCTTTCACACGCATTCGATGGCCGGTTTCGACAATGAACTTGCGCGAGCCTCTTTCGGCATTCCTTCCGATTACGAGGTTGGAGCGGTGACAGCGGTGGGCTACTTCGCGGATCCAGTCATGCTGCCGGGTGATCTCAAGAAGACAGAGATTGCGCCTCGCGCACGTAAGTCGACCTCGGAATTTGTCTTCTCCGACTGGGAAGTACCGGCGGCCTTCTAGGCTACTCGCCTCTCGACAGATTTCGGGCTCCACATCCCGTTTCACGAGATGATGCTTGTAAGCACAGCCCCGTCGTTCGCTCGATTCTCAGGCGGACGACGGGGCGTCCTACCCCAGTTGTCTCTCGAGGAGTTGAGTTGCGGCGACGCTTTGGGCAAGCGCTCCGTTGTTCCCCTTCACCGGCTTAGGGCATCAGATGCGTTCGTCCGGTATGCTGGCGAGAACCGTTTCCCTCGTTCTTCAGCCGGGCGCAAGCGGCGCGGGCTAACGCTAGTGAGCCCCTTGCGGTGCATTTCCTGGCCTGACCTTGCGAAAGAGCCAAACCAGGAGCACGGCTGCAAAGCACACAAGGCCGGTGTAGCGAAAGACATCCACGAAGGCCCAGAGAAGCGATTGACCGCCGAGTTGCTGATAGATCTGGGCCTGGGCGGCGGTGGTCGCGTTGGCTGGGTTCGTTTGGCGCCCTAGGTAGCCGGCGATTTGGGCTACTCGCTGCTGGTAGTAGTAGCCGCTCTGGGGCACGTAATTCAGAATTTCGTTCTGGTGGGCAGCCGAGCGGCGGGTGAGCAAAGTTTGCGCAACTGAAATGCCTATCGATCCCCCGATATTGCGCATGAGGTTAAAAATGCCGCTGGCGTTGCCGATCTGTTCGTTCTTGAGCGTTCCATAGGCCTGCGTAGTAATGGGAACGAAGACGAAGCTGAGGGCGAAGCCGGTCAGCACGATCGGAATCGCCAGAGTTGTTGGGCCGATACCAAGGTCGATGCTGCCGAAGTAAACCGAGCAGATGCCAAACGAGACAAAGCCGAAGGTCAGCAGGTATCGGGCGTCCACCTTGCCGCCCAGGAAGCCGATAACGGGCATGCCCAGAATAGAGCCAATTCCTCGCGGAAAAACGGCCAGACCGGCGGTAAAGGCGGTATACCCGAGAAGCTCCTGGTAAAAGAGCGGCAGGACCGTTACGGTCGAATAGATGGCGACACCGAACATGGCAATCAGGGCGCAGCCAATGGCAAAGTTCCAGTCTTTAAATGTGCGCAGGTTGACCAGCGGGTTTTTCTTGGTCCAAGAGTGATAAAGAAACCAGATGAAGGATGTCACGAGGAAGAAAGCTGCCCAGCGGATCCAGAGAGCGCCGAACCAGTCGTCTTCCTGGCCCTTGTCGAGGATCACCTGCAGGCAGCCGGTCCATACGGCAAGCAGCCCGAAGCCAAGATTGTCGAAGGGAGCCACCTTGGCATTCTTGATATAAGGCGGATCTTTGACGAAGCGGCTGATCATGAAGATGGCCAGCACCCCTACCGGAATATTGATATAAAAGGCATACCTCCAGCTATAAGTGTCGGTGAGCCAGCCGCCGAGAGTCGGGCCGATCACCGGCGCAACGACCACGCCAAAGGCGAAAACGGCCATGGCGGCACCGCGTTTGGCGGGCGGAAAGCTCTCGAGCAGGATTGCCTGCGAGAGCGGCTGCAGAGCTCCCCCGCCGGCGCCCTGGATGATGCGGGCGAGCAGCATAAAGCCCAGGGTGGGGGCAGCTCCGCAAAAGAATGAGGAAACAGTAAAAATGGCAACACAGCTGACCAGAAAGTTCCTGCGTCCGAACTTCAGGGCGAACCAGCTGCTGGCCGGCAGAATGATGGCGTTCGCGACCAGGTAGCTGGTAAGCACCCAGGTGGCTTCGTCGTTTGAAGCCGAGAGGGAACCGGCAATATAGGGCAACGCCACCGACGCGATGGCAGTGTCGAGAACCTCCATGAAGGTGGCAAGCATAACGGAAGTGGCGATCAGCCAGGGATTGACCCCGGCGTTCTGAGCTTGTTCAGGCGGCATCGGCTTCCTGCTTGAAAATCATTGAGGCTCTGAGGAATCAGCAGAAATGGGCAGGCTTTCGTCGTGGAATGACTCTGGGATTCCAAGATTCGGAGCAGAGATGCTCGCCCAATTCGAGTTCCTCGGTTAAGGGTGCGGGTGGACCGAAAGCTCGATGAAGTTTGAGAACGGAAAAACGCCTGCATCCAGGGCGCTATAGTGTGCATCAGATAAGTTGACAGCAAGTGACTCAAGTGCGAAGCTAGATCGAGAACTGGGCGGCGCGGGCACTTCGCGGTAGACAGATTGAGGAGCGGACAGCGATTATGGCGAAAGTTATAGGCATCGACTTGGGAACGACGAATTCGGTCGTTGCGGTGATGGAAGGCGGAGAGCCGAAGGTCATCCCCAACGAAGAAGGTGGGCGAACGACTCCGTCCGTGGTGGGTTTCACCAAGAGCGGAGAGCGGCTGGTTGGGCAAGTAGCCAAGCGTCAGGCGATCACCAACCCGGAGAACACGGTTTACTCCGTGAAACGGTTCATGGGGCGCCGGTTCAACGAGGTCAGCGATGAACTGAAGATGGTGCCGTACAAGGTCAAGCAATCGGGCGACAACGTCGTCATCGTGGCTCAGGGCAAGGAGTTCACGCCGCCAGAGGTTTCGGCGATGATTCTCCAGAAACTGAAGAAGGCCGCGGAGGATTATCTCGGCCAGACGGTGACCGAGGCCGTCATTACAGTTCCGGCTTACTTCAATGATGCTCAGCGCCAGGCTACAAAGGATGCCGGCAAGATTGCTGGCCTGGACGTGAAGCGGATTGTGAACGAGCCAACCGCAGCAGCCCTGGCTTATGGATTGGACAAGAAGAAGGATGAGACCATCGCGGTCTATGACTTCGGCGGCGGTACATTTGATGTCTCTATCCTCGAAGTTGGCGAAGGCGTGATTGAAGTCAAGTCGACCAATGGCGATACCCACCTGGGCGGCGATAACCTCGACCAGCGGATTGTAGATTGGCTGATCGACGAGTTCAAGAAGGATGAAGGGCTCGACCTGCGCGCCAAGGGCAACGAAATGGCGTTGCAGCGGCTGCGCGACGCGGCGGAGAAGGCAAAAATCGAGCTATCGACGGCACAAGAATCGGAGATCAACCTTCCCTTCATCACTGCCGACGCAACCGGTCCGAAACACCTGGTCAAGAAGTTGACCAGGGCGAAGCTGGAACAGCTGGTGGAGGACATCATCCAGCGTTCAATCGAGCCTTGCAAGAAGGCGATGTCCGACGCCGGAGTTGACGCGAGCAAGATCGATGAAGTGGTGCTGGTCGGCGGCCAGACCAGAATGCCGCGAATCCAGAAGCTGGTGCAGGATTTGTTCGGCAAAGAGCCGCACAAGGGCGTCAATCCAGACGAGGTTGTAGCGATCGGCGCCGCGGTCCAGGCTGGCGTGCTGGCCGGGGAGGTCAAAGACCTGTTGCTGCTCGATGTAACTCCCTTGACGCTGTCGATCGAGACGCTGGGTGGGGTGGCGACGCCGATGATCCAGCGCAATACGACGATTCCGACCAAGAAGACGGAGACGTTTTCGACGGCGGCTGACAGCCAGACCGAGGTCGAGGTCCACGTGCTGCAGGGCGAACGCCCCATGGCCGGCCAGAACCGGACGCTGGGCAAGTTTAAGCTGGGTGGCATCCCTCCCGCGCAGCGTGGGATACCGCAGATCGAGGTAACTTTCGATATCGACGCGAACGGTATCCTCAACGTGACGGCGAAAGACAACGCGACGGGCAAGGACCAGAAGATAACCATTACCTCCTCTTCGGGTCTAAGTAAGGACGAGATCGACCGCATGGCCAAGGAAGCGGATGCTCATGCTTCCGAAGACAAGGAAAAGCGCGAGGAGATCGAGGCGCGGAATGGTCTCGACAATATGGTCTACAACATTGAGAAGATGTTGAAGGAAAGTGGCGATAAGGTCTCCGGGAGCGACAAAACAGACGTCGAGGCAGCACTTGCTGAAGCCAAGACGACACTCGCGGGCAGTCCTTCTGCAGCAGAGTTGAACGCCGCCAAAGAGAAGCTGACCGGCACCTCGCACAAGCTGGCCGAGGCAATGTATAAGGCCAACGCAGCCGGTGCAAGCGCTCCAACGGATGGCTCAGCGGCAGCCGGTGGTACGACCGACACGGCGGAAAAGAAGGACGAAGGCGTGATCGACGCCGAGTACGTCGATGTCGACGAAAAGAAGTAAGTTCCACGCTGATAACACGGCGGTAACATCGAGGCGGTAGGTTGTGGGGCGCGCGAAAGATCTAATGTGCGCCCCGCTTCGTTTCAGTACAAAGGAGAATCGCGATGACCGACACTATGTGGAAGTGCGAGCAGTTGAGAGCCGGAGTGGTTTACAACAAAGTGATGTTTAATACCCGCGATGAAGCGGAGCGGTTTGCCTCCCAGATGGGGAAGGTGGAGCCTGATCTTTTCTGGAAGATTGAAGCGGTGCCTGCTAAGGCTGTCTGGAACTAGGTTCATCTTCATTCTTTTCCGGGTCGCGGGACCGGCCCTTGTCGAAGTAGGAATGTGGGCTGGACGGCGTGGCGGCTGAGCGAGCCGCTGCTGCCCGGAAAACCGGTAGAAACTAAAGGTACGATGCCAACGACACCACAACAAAAGGACTACTACGCCACACTTGGCGTAAAGCGGACGGCGACCTCGGACGAGATCCGGAAGGCATTTCGCAAACTCGCGCGGAAGTACCATCCCGACGTCAATCCGAATAATAAGAGAGCAGAAGAAAAGTTCAAGGAAATATCCGAGGCCAACGACGTCCTGAGTGACGAGAAGAAGCGGAAGGTCTTTGACCAGTTCGGCTTTTACTCCGACAATATCGACCCCGCAGCGGCAGAAGCCGCGGCCCGGGGCGGCTATTCTCCGGGCGGCGCAGGTCGCTCGCGCGGCGGACCCCAGGAAGTTCCCTTCGATTTCGGCGGCTTCGATTTCTCTGATTTTCAGGCCCAGCAAGCCGGGGCCGGCGGGGCGGCGCAGCAGGGCCCGGCTTCGTCCTGGGGCGGCTTTCGAGATATCTTTTCCGGACTTTTTTCGCAGGGAGGCCAGCAGAAACAACGCAGCGCTGAAGCAGGAACGGACCTTGAATACAAGGTAACCGTCGACTTCTGGACTGCGGTGCGAGGCGGAACCACGCGACTGCAGATCCAGCGGCAGGAGGCCTGCCCGAGTTGTAAAGGGAAGGCGGCGACGGGCTCCCCGCAGGTGTGCCCGGAGTGCAGCGGGACCGGCCAGGTGGTACAGATGGGCGGTCAGATGAAATTTAATATTCAGTGCCCTAGATGCGGCGGGACGGGCAAATTGCAAAGCACCTGCCCCACGTGCCAGGGACAAGGCACGGTCGCGCGCACCGAGACGATTGACTTTCGCGTCAAGCCAGGCACTCGCGATGGGCAACGTATTCGGCTGGCAGGCAAAGGCAATGCTGGCACGAACGGCGGCGCTGCGGGGGATCTCTACTTGATCATCAAGGCCGAGAGCCATCCCGTTTTTGAACGCTCCGGCGACAATATACGGGTTACGGTGCCGGTCTCGGTCAGCGAAGCGGCGTTGGGCGCGAAGATTGAGGTACCGACGATCGACGGCCGGGCGCAGTTGAAGATTCCGCCGGGAACGCAGAGCGGCCAGAAGCTGCGGATGAGGGAACGTGGCGTAGCTTCAGCTGCCAACGAGGCGCTCCGCGGCGATCAGATCGTGACAGTCGAAATTGCGGTCCCGCAGTTGAAAGATGAACGCTCCAAGGAGATTCTTCGGGAGCTTGCCAGGCTAAACCCGGAGGATCCACGCAGTGGGATCTGGAATCAGGTCTGAGCGGATAGCTTCGTCCGTTCTCCAGAAACCTGATCCCATACTCGTCTGATATTGACGCATACCTAGGGTGGATAAACACTTGACAGAACGGCGGCAGAGCTATTGGATGGCGCTAGGCTCATAATCCACAGATTCAATCGATCTATTCACATTCCAGACTGAGGGACGGTAGAGTTCCCCGTAAGAGCTGCCAATGGCAACCAAACGCAAATCTAAAGGCGCGTACATGATCTCGGCGGTGGCTGAGATGTATGAGATTCACCCACAGACGCTCCGTCTTTACGAGCGCGAGGGTTTGCTCAAGCCCTCGCGAACGGAGGGCAACACTCGCCTCTATACCGACGAAGACCTGGAGCGGCTGGAGTTCATCCTCAACCTCGCACGCGATTTAGGGGTCAATATCGCCGGCATCGCCATCATTCTGCAGATGCGGGAACGCATGGAAGAGATGAACCGGCAGATGCAGAGTTTTGTCGATTACGTCCGCACCGAGATGCTTGATCGCATGCAGCAGGGATTTGGGCAGGAGTCGGCGATGGTTCCGCTGCGGCGAACAGTCGTGGTCACCGCGGCTGTGCAAAAAGCGGCGCTCAAGGGTTTGCCCTCAGCCAAGTCCCGGGCTGTTGGATCGGCGGCAGCAGGAGTTTTCCCGGGCGAACGGAAGCGCTAATCGGCCTCTTTTGCGGGGCACACGCGCGGTTCGGAGCTGACGGATTTGATTCGGCTTCGCGAACTCGGCAAAAACCGATAAAATCCAGTGGGACTTTGTTGGGTCTGCTTCGATTCCATTGCTGACGATTTCTGCCATTCCGATGTTCCTGTTTATCCTGGGTTGCCTGGGCCTACTCTGCTCGTCTGTTTACTCCGTGCTGGTGGTCCTTGCCGCACGGCGCTTTGTTCGCCGCCGAAGTGCGGGCAACTCGCTTTCCGCTGCCGGTTATGAGCCTGTCAGCCTGCTGAAGCCGCTGCACGGGGCCGAGCCGGACCTTGAAAGGCGTCTCGAAGGGCTCTTCCTGCAGCAATATCCCGCATATGAGATTTTGTTCTGTGCTCGTGATGGCGCGGATGAGGGATTGAAAGTCGCGCAACGCGTTGCCGCGCGTCATCCTGATATCCCGGTGCAGTTTCTTGCCGTCGGCGAGCCCGCCTACGCCAATGCCAAAGTGGCATCCTTGGAGAGGATGGCACTGATCGCGCGGCATGACATTTTTGTGATCAGCGACAGCGATGTAAGCGTAGAGCCCAGTTACCTTCGGGAGGTGGTAGCACCCTTCGCAAATGAGAAAACCGGCCTGGTCACTTGTCTGTATCGCGGGGTCGCGGCAGATACCAGCCTGTGGTCGAGGCTGGAAGCAACCGCCATGAGCATTGAAATGGTGTCGGGTGTCCTCGTGGTCGAGCAGGTCGAAGGAATGCGGTTTGCGCTCGGCCCGACTATGGCGGTGCGCCGATCGTGCGTGGAAGAAATTGGCGGTTTCGGCATGCTGGGCCGGTATTGCGCGGACGACTTTGTGCTGGGCAACTGGATCGCCGGCCACGGCCATCGGGTGGTGTTGTCAGACCACGTCATCGACCATATTGTGCTGCATGCCGGCTTTCTACAGTCCATGAAGCACCAAGTACGCTGGATGAAGAGCACGCGCTTTTCGCGGCCCAAAGGGCACCTGGGAACGGCGCTCACCTTCAGTGTTCCTTATGGCTTGCTGGTGTTGGCGATGTGCGTGATGTTGGGCTGGCCCATTCTTGGGCTTGCCGCGCTCGTATGGAGCATCCTGACGCGCATGCTGCTGGCAGTGGTGGTGGGTGGCACGGTTGTGCGAGAGCGCAATCTCTGGCGGACGGCGCTGCTGTATCCCTTACGCGACCTGATGGGCTTCGGCTTCTGGGCGGCGAGTTACGGGAGCAACAAGATCGTGTGGCGCGGCGAGGTGTATGAGCTGTTGCGCGATGGAGTCATGAGGCGTTTTGCGCCTGAAACGACAGTGCGGAGTATCGGCAAAGAAACCTTGATCCCTCCCCGCCCATGATCGTGTGTGGTTGAATTGATCCATGCCGTTTCCTCCCTGGCCTCGTCTCTATCCGATACTGGATACCGCCTTTCTGCCGCCCGGCGGCGCACCGCGCGAGCAGCGCCTGCGTGGATGGACGCTCGACCTGCTGGCAGCCGGCGTCACGCTGCTCCAGTACCGGAACAAGTGCGGCAGCGAGGCCGAGGTGATTGCGGACGCTCGGATATTGCGTGCCGCCGCCCCAGCCGGAGCTTGCGTTTTGATCTTGAACGACTATCCGGCGCTGGCGGTCGACTCCGCCTTTGACGGCGCGCACCTGGGGCAAGAAGATATGCCAGCAGGGCTGGCTCGACAGAACCTCGGGCCTGACCGCATCCTCGGCTTGTCGACCCACAATGTCGATCAATTGGTCGCTGCCGAACTGACGTCGGCTGACTATCTGGCGGTGGGCCCTGTCTTTGCGACGACGTCGAAGCAAAATCCTGACCCGGTGATTGGGATCGAGGGGCTGCGTCGCGCTCGCGCATTGACGAAGAGGCCATTGGTTGCGATCGGCGGCATCACGCTTGCAAATTGCAAAGCAGTGATCGACGCGGGCGCGGATTCTGTCGCAGTGATCTCCAGCCTCTTTGCAGATGCCGCGACGGGAGCGGCGGGAAAAATAGCCAGCGACTTTTTTGCCAATTTACGGTAGAACCAGTTACAAGTGTCCAACAGCGTTCGCCCGCAAACCCCTATTTCCCCGGCCCATGAGTCTCGCCTGGCGCCCGGCCCGCAACTGGTTCGAGGCCTTGGCCTCTTCAGTTCGACGGCTATTGTGGTCGGCTCGATGATCGGCTCCGGCATCTTCATCGTTGCGGCAGACATTGCGCGCGGGGTCGATTCCCCGGCGCTAATGATCCTGGCGTGGCTCGTCACTGCGGTGATGACCATTATCGCCGCGCTGAGTTATGGCGAATTGGCGGCGATGATGCCCGCGGCGGGCGGACAATACGTCTACCTGAGGGAAGCGCTGGGTCCGCTCTGGGGATTTCTCTATGGCTGGACAGTGTTCCTGGTCATTCAAACCGGCACGATCGCTGCGGTCGCGGTGTCTTTCGGCAAATTCGCTGGAGTCTTCTTTCCTGCCATCTCTTCCACCCATTGGATCTGGTACATCGCGCGCGTCCCGGCCTGGAAGCTGGGACCAATGATGCTCGGCAACATGGACATCGGCCTGAACAGCGCCAACCTGGTCGGTGTGATCCTTGTAATTCTGCTGACCGCCGTGAACATCTTTGGCGTCAGCTTGGGCGCAATCATTCAAAATGTCTTCTCAACGGCAAAGGTGGCTGCGCTTCTGGGGCTGGTGGGCTTTGGGCTGCTGCTGGGCCGCAATGCCCAGGCAATTGCATCCAACTTCGGGCCGGGCTGGCATGCATTCTGGGCCAATGCGTCATGGAGTTCCTTGCATCCCGTGCAGGTCGGCGTGGGTGGGCCGACGGCTTTGGTGGGCATCTTCACAATCATCGCTGTCGTCCAGGTTGGGTCGCTTTTTTCGGCAGATGCCTGGAATAACGTGACGTTTACCGCTGGGGAGGTCCGCAACCCGAGCCGGAATCTGCCCCTGTCGCTGGTCCTTGGGACGGGATCGGTCCTGCTGCTCTATATCCTGGCGAACTTCGTCTATCTCTGCGCGTTGCCCCTGAACGGCGACCCGCATGGGACAACGCTGATGGCTCGGGGCATTCAGTATGCCTCGGAAGACCGGGTGGCGACGGCAGTGCTCGAACAGAGCTTCCACTCGACCGGCGCGTACCTGATGGCGGCGGCCATCCTGATCTCGACTTTTGGCTGTAACAACGGAATGATCATGGCCGGGGCGCGCGTCTATTACGCGATGAGCCGGGATGGGCTGTTTTTTAAGGCAGCGGCGAAATTGCATCCGCGATACAAGACTCCGGTGGCATCGCTGATCGTGCAGGCGGTCTGGTCATGCCTGCTTTGCCTTTCCGGCAGTTACGGTCAATTATTGGATTACACAATGTTCGCGGCCCTTCTTTTCTATATTTTGACGATTGGCGGACTGTTTGTTCTGCGAGTGCGCAAGCCGGATGCGGACCGGCCCTACAGGGCGTTGGGCTACCCGGTGCTGCCGGCGAGCTATATCCTGATGGCGGCGTGGATTTGTGTCGTATTATTGCGCTACAAGCCTCAATACACCTGGCCGGGGCTGGCGATTGTCCTGCTGGGCGTTCCGGTCTACCTGTTCTGGTCTGCTTCTTCCCGGAGAGAGGCGAGACACAACGCTTCCGGGGCCGATCCGGCCTAAATTTCCTTCTGCGACGGAGAACACCGATACATGCCCAATCTGCTGGCTAAGAAACCGCTTAGTGCGTTGCTTGCCGAGGCCCACCAGGAAGGCGAGCAAACCCTGGAGCGTGTGCTTGGTCCTTTTTCGCTGACCGCCCTCGGCGTGGGTGCCGTCATTGGCGCCGGCATCTTCGTTCTCTCGGGGCTGGGCGCTCACTATGCCGGACCGGGGCTGATGCTTTCTTTTGTCCTGTCGGGCCTGGGCTGCGCCTTCGCCGGGCTTTGCTATGCGGAGTTTGCGGCGATGATTCCGCTGGCCGGGAGCGCTTACACTTACGCATACGCGACGCTGGGCGAACTCTTTGCGTGGATCATCGGGTGGGACTTGACGCTCGAGTACGCAATGGGCGCGAGTACGGTCTCTTCGGGCTGGTCCAACCACTTCATCGAGTTTCTGCGGATTTTTGGAATTCGTATGCCGCTGTGGCTGGCTTACGATCACTGGACCGGCATTCGAGCAGCCACCGACATGGTCGCGCGCCAGTTTGTGCTGGCAGCGAACCCCGGCATTCTGGCAGGTTCTCAGGACTTCCTGCTGAAGCTCGACGCAGTGAAAAGCGTGCCGACCGCTGCGCTGATATCCCAGGCTGACCACCTGCTGAATGCGCCGCGGATCTTCGGAGTGGAGATCGGAGTCAACGTCCCGGCGTTCATCATTGCGCTGCTGATCACGACGATTCTGGTAATCGGCATCAAGGAGAGCGCCAAGTTCAACGCCGGCATTGTCGTCTTGAAGGTCTCCGTGGTTTTGTTTGTTCTCGGGCTCGGTTCGCACTATGTCAACCGCGCGAACTGGGGCACCGACTGGCACTCTTATGCGCCGAATGGCTTCGCCGGGATCGGCCTGGCTGCTGGGTATATTTTTTTTTCCTATATCGGATTTGACGCCGTCTCGACAACTGCCCAAGAGGCAAAAAATCCGCAGAGGGATTTGCCAATTGGAATCATCGCCTCGCTGACCATCTGCACGCTTCTGTATATCGGTGTCGCGGCAGTGTTGACCGGCATGGTGCCGTGGCGGGACATCAACATCGAAGCCCCGATCGCGCGCGCCTTTCTCGATAAAGACCTTGGCTGGGCTTCTAACATCATCACCGTGGGCGCACTGGCCGGGCTGACCTCGGTGATGCTGGTCATGCTCCTGGGGCAGTCGCGGGTGCTCTACGCCATGGCGAACGATGGCCTCTTGCCGAAGAGTTTCTTCGCCTCAATTCATCCACGCTTCCGTACGCCGTGGAAGAGCACGATTTTGGCCGGAGTGCTGGCAGCGATCGTCGGCTCCGTCACGCCGATCGACGACATCGGCAAGATGGTCAATATCGGGACGCTGCTCGCCTTCGTCATTGTCTGCATCGCAGTCGTGGTGCTGCGGCGAACCAACCCCGACCAGGAGCGCCCGTTCAAAACGCCGGGTATTTATATGGGCGGCTTGTTGCCGATCGTGCCGGCCCTGGGCATCCTGTTCAACGGCTACATGATGTACAAGCTGGGTTGGGTGAACTGGGCGCGATTGATCATCTGGCTCGTGATCGGTCTGGTGGTCTATTTCGCCTATAGCGTGAAGCACAGCAAGGTACAGGCGATGCCTGATTCGATGACGACCGGACGGCCGATGGTGGAACAGGGAGCCGGAACCAGGAAATAGGGACAGGCTTGATGGTCGGGCGAATCGAGAGTCTCTGGCGATATCCGGTCAAGAGTATGCGCGGTGAGGAACTGTCGCAGGCTTATCTCGGGTTTGGCGGAGTCTATGGCGACCGTCGCTATGCCTTTCTCTCGAGTGCGGCTCCCGATGATTTCCCCTTCATGACCTCGCGGCAGAAGCACGAGATGCTGCTGCACCGGGCGCGGTATCGTCACCCGGAACACATGCACCAGCCGGAGCTTCGAACAAACGGGAAATTCACCGCGGTCGAGATCGAAACGCCGGCCGGCGAAAGGCTGGCCGTCGATGATCCTCGGTTGATCGAGTTGTTGCGGGTCGGGCTGCGGGAGCGGCACGAGTTGACGATGATCGAGTCGGATGTCGCAATTGTCGATAGCCGGCCAATCTCGCTTTTCTCTCTACAGACCGCGAGGCAGTTGAGCGAGGAAGTCGGTATTGAGCTCGATAAACGGCGATTCCGGGCCAACATTTTTGTCGAACTCGAAACCGGCGCGGGCTTCGGCGAGGACTCCTTGGTCGGCCGGGAACTGGCGATCGGACCGAACGTGATCGTTCAGGTGCTGAAACGAAATGCGCGCTGCAAAATCATCACCCTTGATCCTGATTCCGCCAAGGCGGCTCCCCACGTGATGAAGTGTGTCGCGCGCGACCACGATTCCTGCGCGGGTATTTATGCCGCGGTGTTGCGGGAGGGCTTAGTCTCGCCGGGAGACGTAATCTGCCTTGTCGATGGATAACTAGGCCTTTTCGAGCTTGTTCAAATACGTGATGACTTCGGGCGACGTCCAGTCCTGGGGCCCAATAAACTTGCGCCGGATCACCCCATTGCGGTCGATGATGTAGGTCTCTGGCGGCCGGGTGGTGCCGTAGGCGAGGTTGCTCTCCTGCTTGGCATCGAAGACGGTGAGCAGGTCGATGTGGTTTTCGGCAATATAGGTCTGATACGCCGCCTGGTCGTCATTGAAGCTGACGGCGAGCACGACCACGTTCGGCATATCGCGCTGCAGTTGGATCAGGGACGGGAACTCTTCCAGGCACGGCGCGCACCAGGAGGCCCAGAAGTTCAGAATCACCACTTTGCCGCGATAATCGGCCAGCCGGACGGTTTTACTCGAGTCGGTGATGGTGAATCCGGGCGCCGCAGCGCCAATCTGGCCAGGATGGCTGCCGCGATCGCATCCGGCGACCAGAACCAGAGCTGCCAGTGCTCCGGCAAATGCGCCCGGTCGTATCGTCTTGTTTCTCAGTTTCCACACAGTTTCTATAATAAAGCTGGTGACCTTTGGAAATAGACTCTGAAGCGGTTGTTCCTGAAACTCTCCCACCGATCCAGCTCTCGGTGATTGTTCCCGCCAGGGATGAGGAGGATTGTGTTGGGGAGTGCCTCCGTTCGCTTACCGCGCAAGCCGATGCGATCTTTGCGCTGGGTGTAGATTGGGAAATTCTGTTGGTGAATGATGGGTCGACCGATCGAACTCAGGAGATCGCCTCGGCCGTTGCGGGCGTAACGGTGATCGAAGCCGGGGCTCTGCCTAAGCGTTGGACGGGCAAGGCGAACGCCTGCTGGACGGCAGCGCAGCAGGCACGGGGCGAGTGGCTGCTCTTTACGGATGCGGATACGATCCATGAGCCCGGGAACCTGATCCGGGCCATTCATGAGGCGCAGAAGGCGAAGGTGGCGATGTTGTCGTATTCGCCGCGGCAGGTAGTGAGGGGCTTCTGGCAGCGCGCCGTCATGCCACTTGTCTTTTGCGAACTGGCGCTGGCCTATCCTCCGGAGAAGATCTCCGATCCTGAGTCGAGGCTGGCTGCGGCGAATGGTCAGTTTGTGCTGGTTCGGCGTGAAGCCTACTTCGTGGTTGGAGGTCATGCCTCGGTTGCCGAGTCGGTGCTCGAAGACGTCGCCTTTGCGCGAATGGTGAAGCGGCGCAAGCTGGGGCTGCGCTTTCGATATGCACCTGAAGCGCTCGCGACGCGAATGTACCGCAGCTTGGGCCAGATGTATGAGGGGTGGACGAAGAACCTGGCGTTGCTCTTCGGCAATGCGCTAGCACTGGCGGCATGGCGCATCATCGACCTGGTGCTCCTGATCGGGTTGCCGCTGGTCTTCTTCAAGTATTACCAGCCGGCGATGCTGTGGTGGGTGCTGATGGTGCTGTGGGTAAGGACGCTCTGGCGCTTCTATCGCCGGGTGGCGCGATCCAATTTTCCCTTGTGGGACTGTGCCATGACCATCTTCGGTCTGCCACTGTTCTCGTGGCTGCTATGGCGGAGCTGGTATCACCATACGCTGATCAAACGGGTCGTCTGGAAGGGCAGGAGTTATGCCAGCTGAAACTGAATTTCTGCCGGTCCTGAAGCGATTGCGGGGGCTCGGGCATCTTCTTCAATGCAAGGAAAACCATGGTTTTGCTAACGCGTAAGGCTGATTTCTCCGCCGCTCATTATTACTGGAACGAAGCTTGGTCTTCGGAGGAAAACGCCAGGGTCTTTGGAAAGTGTGCCAACCGGAATGGGCACGGCCATAATTACACGCTTGAAGTAACGGTGCGGGGTGAAGTCGACCCTGTTTCCGGTTTCGTGGTCGATCTGAAAGCGCTCAAAGAGATCATCGAGCGAGAAGTCGTCCAGGCCTACGATCACCGCCATTTGAACTTGGAAGTGCCGGAGTTCCAACACACCATCCCTACCACCGAAAATATTGCGATCGCCATATGGACGCGGCTCGAGGGCAAGATCGAGGGCGCGAAACTGCATCGCGTACGTGTCTATGAAATGCCGGAGTTATTTGCGGATTATCTGGGGGAGCCGTGAGAGCTTATCTTTCCCGCAGGTATAAGTTCAGCGCCTCGCACCGTCTGCATAGCCGGGCCTATTCAGAAGAGAAAAATCAGGCGGTTTTCGGTAAGTGCAACAACCCATACGGTCATGGGCACAACTACATTGTAGAAGTTACCGCCGGCGGCCAGGTAGACACGCAGACCGGTATGGTTTGCGACATGGTGAGGCTTGATAACGCGGTGCATTACAACGTGGTCTCAAAGTTCGACCTTGGCAACCTGAATATGGACGAAGGCTTTCGCGACCTGGTGCCTACGACGGAGAATCTTTGTATAGCCATCCATCGAAAACTATTACCGGTATTTGATTCCGGCGAACTGGGCCCGGTCGACCTGGTAAGAGTAAGGGTCGAAGAGACACAGAATAATTTCTTTGAATATGCAGGTGCTTGAAAAGCTGCTTCAAGACTCAGTCGAACCAGCTCCGCTAGGATCGATCGGCGAGCAAGAGCCACCAGGAAAGAGGAAAGACATGGCACAACCCGCCATCATGCGAAAAGCCGCAATGGCCAAGGAAGAAGCGAGGCAGGGAATCGCGGCCTATGGCACCCAAGAGATATATGCGGAGCTTCTGCGGCGCTTCGATGAAGACCCGACGCGCGACGGCTTGCTGAAGACGCCGGAGCGGGTCGAGAAGGCGATGGCCTTTCTCACCAGGGGCTATCACCAAGATCCAAAGACCATCCTGCTCGACGCGCTCTTTGAGGTCGAATACGACGAGATGGTGATCGTCAAGAATATCGAGATGTTTTCTCTGTGCGAGCACCACATGCTGCCATTCTTTGGCAAGGTGCATGTCGCGTATATTCCCAACGGCAAGGTCGTTGGGCTGAGCAAGATCCCGCGGCTTATCGATGTTTTCGCGCGCCGCCTGCAGGTGCAGGAGCGGCTGACCCAACAGATCGCCGACGCCATCCAGGACGCGATAGAGCCGCAGGGCGTAGGGGTAGTGGTCGAGGCTCGGCATCTGTGCATGATGATGCGCGGCGTCGAAAAGCAAAATTCGTCGACGGTTACCTCAGCGATGCGAGGCGTCTTCCACAAGCAGAGCACACGGACAGAGTTTCTTTCGCTGGTTCGGGCACGGGGCAGCAGTAGTTTATGAGTTTGCCCCTGCTTGGTCGGTGGAGAAAGACGATTGCGAAAACGCTCTAATGATTCATTCAGCGCCTCTCCCCAGAGTATTGGGCGACATCTCTTGAACTCCCACCTTGGGCATAGCCGATCCTCGGGGCTGCCTCCGCCTATAGTTAAAGAGTGAATGGACTCTTGATTCTGGATAAACCAGGCGGCATGACCTCGCATGATGTGGTCAACCGGGTACGGCGAATTACCGGAGAGTCTTCGACCGGGCACCTGGGCACGCTTGATCCCATGGCAACCGGCGTTCTGCCTCTGCTGCTGGGGAGATATACGCGGCTGGCGCAGCTTTTCGGATCGACGGAGAAGGCGTATACGGGGACGATCCGATTTGGGTTTGCGACTGACACCTATGATGCAGAGGGCCTGGCCACAAGTGAACCGCAGCGCGTGCCATTGACGCTCGAAGAAATCCGTGCAGCCGCGGCGGGTTTTTCTGGCGAGACGGAGCAGACTCCGCCGGCGTACTCGGCCAAGAAAGTTGCCGGTGTACCCTCGCACAAGCTGGCGCGGGCGGGCAAGGCGGTTCCGCTCAGGCCGTCGAGAATCATGATTTATGAGTTTCAAATTGAGAGCTATTCCCAAGGGCTGGCCGAGTTCGGCATTCGCGTGTCGGCCGGTGGCTATGTTCGCTCCGTCGCCCATGATCTAGGCCAGCTTCTAGGGTGCGGAGCGCACCTGGCGAGCCTGCGGCGAACAGCGGCTGGGCCTTTTACGATTGCAGATGCGCTCACCCTGGATCAACTCACACAGTTCGCCAAGGCAGGCGCACTGGACCGCCTGTTGCCCCATCCACGATCTCTCCTGCCGGAATTGCCGCCGGTAACCGCGGATGCGGTCACGGCGGGGCGGTTGCGCAATGGAATGGCAGTGAATCTGCCGGAGTTTTCTGCGTCGCCCATGGTAAAAGTCTTCGTGAGCCAGCGTGAGCTAATGGCGGTAGCCAAGCGCGTAGCAGGGACGTTATTTCAACCGATGATTGTGATTGGGTGAGAGCGCTATTTCCTCAGCAGCGGAGTGACCAGCGGAAGCAGGTTTCTGGCCACTTGCTGATTGCCCTGGGCGGTGGCGTGGATGCCGTCTTCCTGCATGCCGCCAGGCGTCCCATAGACTTTGACCAGCAGGAAGGGAAGCAACGGCGCGTGGTACTTGCGCGCCAGCAGGGCGTAGGTGTCGTTAAATTGGCGAATGTAGTCAGGGCCATAATTAGGCGGAAGCGTGATGCCTCCGAGAACGACCTGGCTGCCGGATGCAGCAAGGGTCGAGACAATCTGGTCGAGGTTTTTGCGGGTGGCATCGATCGGCAGCCCCCGAAGTCCGTCATTTCCACCAAATGCAACGATGACGAGCTTCGGTTTTAGTGCGAGAACGTCTTTCAGGCGGTCGACACCGTCTTTCGTAGTATTGCCACTAACGCCGAGGTTCGCGACTCTATAACGGTAGCCACGTTGGTCTAAGTCTTTTTGCAGGTAGTCGGGGTAGCTTTGGCCGGTGTCAGCGCCATGGCCCGCAGTGAGACTATCTCCAAAGGCGACAAGGATGGGCCGAGTGTCGTTGGGGTCGGCAGGCGGCGTGATCGCGCCTGAAGATTGGTCGGCGACATCCGGTTCTTCTGCTTTGGCGGCGGGTTGCGGCGGAGTGGAGCGGCATCCCGAGAAGCCAATGGCAAAAAGCGGCAGGGCGAGCAGCAGATAGCGACGGTTCACAAGCTCACTGTAACAAAGCGCGAGAACTGGAGACGGGCGAACGATGATTGAAGTTCGGAAGTTGAAGAAGTCGATTCGTAATGGAAGCCGTACGGTCGAAATACTGAGGGGCATCGATCTCACCATTCCGGCGGGTCAGTTCGCAGCGATCATGGGGGCTTCAGGCAGCGGCAAGAGCACGCTGCTGGGGCTGCTCGCAGGCCTCGATGCACCGACCGAGGGTGAGGTGCTGCTCGACGGTATCGCCATCAGCCGTATGGCCGAGGACGCCCTCGCGCAGGTGCGCGGGCGCAAGATCGGCTTTGTCTTTCAGTCGTATCAACTGATCCCGACCTTGACCGCGTTTGAGAATGTGCTGCTGCCATATGAGTTGAACGGCGAAGGCGATGGCAAGCCGCGGGCGAGGGCGCTGCTTGAGTCGGTTGGGTTGGGCGACCGGATGCATCACTACCCCGTGCAGCTCTCAGGGGGCGAACAGCAGCGGGTCGCCCTTGCCCGGGCGTTTGTGCTGGAGCCTCCGATTGTGCTGGCGGATGAGCCCACCGGGAATCTTGATTCGGTCAATGGGCAGCATGTGCTGGATCTGCTGACCGGCCGCAACCGCCATGCGGGCACGACGCTGGTGCTGGTGACCCATGACAAGCAGCTTGCCGCCATCGCCGACCGGACGATTATGATTCGAGATGGAATGGTCGTTGCGGATGAACTGCGGACCGTCAAAGGGTTTGAGGGCGTGCGATGAGCGATGTGGCTAAGACTGGTCCCTCCCATCCTGCCGGCCCTGGAGCTGCCGACAACGTACGGCGCGGAGCAATCGTCCAGGCGGAGCAGAGAGCTCTTCCTTTTAAGACAGCCGCGACCATTGCCTGGCGCGAACTGCGGGCCGCCAAAGCTAAGTTCTCCTTTGTGATTTTCTCTGTCGCCATAGGGGTCGCGGCGCTGATCGGGGTGCGCGGCTTCAGCGAGTCATTTCAGAGCACGATTCTAGCCGAGGCACGAACCATCATGGCTGCCGATCTGTCGGCGCGGATGTTTCGTCAGCCAACACCTCAGGAGGCCACGCAGTTGGACGCGCTGGCTGCGTCGGGGATCAAGCGGACGTGGATCACCGAGCTGGTATCGATGGCCTCGACGCCCGGCGATCCGGTGCCTCTGCTGGTCTCGCTTAAGGCGGTCAATCCGGCGCAGTGGCCTTTCTATGGCTCGGTGCAACTGCAGCCTGCCGGACCGCTCAGCGCGGTGCTCAACGACTCGACTGTGGTAGTCGGCGACGATCTGCTGGTGCGACTGCACGTCAAGGTCGGTGAGCAATTAAAGATCGGCGGGAAAACTTTTCGCATCGCCGCAGTGGTCCAGAAAGAGCCGGATCGGATGAGCTCGACGATGGGCCTGGGACCTCGCGTGCTGATCTCGCGCGGCGGCCTTGACCAGTCAGGCTTGCTACAGCCGGGCAGCCGGTCCGGAGAGCGGTTCCTCTTCAAGCTGACGCCGCAGAGCGGCAAGATCGCGAGTGTTCGCGCAAGACTTGAAAAGATCCTGCCGGAGGCGCAGATCGCCGACTTTCGTGAGACCAGCCCGGCGCTGACCGAGGGACTGACACGCGCCACCGGCATGCTGAGCTTGATCTGCCTGGTAGCGATGGTGCTGGGCGCTGTAGGCGTGGCGATGGCGATGCGCGCGCATTTGCAGCAGCGCATCGACATTCTCGCGATTATGAAATCGATCGGAGCGCGGTCGTCGGACATCCTGCGGATTTATCTTCTGCAGACTCTTTTTCTCGGGCTGGCCGGCGGCTTGCTCGGTGTGGTTCTTGGCGCCGGCGTGGAGTGGGTCTTTCCCATCGTTCTAGGCAAACTGCTGCCTATTCATGCTCATTTGCAACTGCCGGTAAAGTCCATCTTTGCCGGGCTGGGCACCGGCATTCTCACGACGCTTCTCTTTTGCCTGCCACCGCTGCTCGATGTGCGAAAGATCCGCCCCAATCTCGTGCTTCGCCGAGCAGTTGAAGATAGCAGTGCGGAAGGGCAGCTCTCGCTCTGGCAAAAAGTACGAGAGAACCAGGTCCAATGGATCGCGTCGATCGCAATCATTCTTGGATTAGGCGGCATTGCGGCAGCATTGACGGATTCGCTCCAGGTGGGCGCCTGGTTCGGCGCTGCCCTGTGCGCCTTGCTGCTCTCGACGCTGGGACTTTCCGCGCTGACCCTGCGCGGGCTGCGCGCCTTTCTTGGTAAGACTCGACTGCATCTGCCTTCCGCCGTTCGTCATGCGCTTGCCAACCTTTACCGCCCGGGCAATCAATCATCGGCGGTTCTGGCGGCTCTAGGCACGGGGGTAATGCTGATTCTCGCCGTCTTTCTTATGCAGCAGTCGGTTCTTCGCGAGATGCGAGAGGGCGCAAAGCCGGAGACGCCGAATATCTTCCTGATCGATATGGCGACTTCCGAGGTACAGGGAATCCGCGACCTGCTGGCAAAGCAGCCCGGCGTTCGCGGCCAGTTGGAGACGCTACCCGTCGTCTCGGGGCGGATTGAGTCGATCGATGGAGTGCCGGTTGAAAAGCTGCGCGTGAGGAACTATCCCAAGCGCCTGTTGCAGGCGGTTTCACTGACGTGGTCGAATGATCTGCCCGAGGGCGCGAAGATGGTTTCCGGCAACTGGTGGGGCCCAGGCCATGCGCCGAGCGCAGAAGCCGGGCTTGCGGTGGTCGATCACGTCGCCGAGCGCCTGCACCTGCATACCGGCTCCGAGGTCTATTTCGATTCGGACGATCAACTGATCAAGACCAAGGTAGCCGCAATTTACCGCAGCGACGGCCAGCATGTGTATGGGCGCAGCGAGTTTATCCTGCCGCCGCAGGCTCTCAAAGGGCTGCCGGTGATCTGGTATGGCGCGGCGCACGTGGATGGGCCAGAGATCGGCGCAATGCAGCGGGCGCTTTACTCGGTCTATCCGACCGTAACCATCATCAATATCGCCGACGTTCTCGACACGATCCAGGGCTTCGTCGGGCAGATTACGCAAGTCGTCCGGTTCCTGGCTGGTTTCTCGATGCTCTCGGGAATTGTGATTTTGGCGTCAAGCGTGGCGAGTACGAGATATCGGCGCATTCGCGAAGTTGTTGTGCTGAAAACAATCGGCGCAACCCGCGGCCGGATCGCGACAATCTTCAGCGTGGAATTCTTGGTGCTCGGCCTGTTGGCCGGCGCGGTGGGTGTCGTCTTTGCCAACCTGCTGACCAGGGTGCTGGTGCATCGACTCGATGTGCCGTTTCATCTGGACTGGATGGCGGCTCTCATTTCGCTCGTGGCCAGCGCCTTGCTGGCGGTCGCCACGGGGTGGGTGGCAAGTGCTCGTATCCTCGGGCAAAAACCGTTGCAGGTCTTGAGGGAAGAGTAGCGGCGGCAACGATTCCGGCCAAGTGCGGTCGATCTCCTACGCCTGCGCCTTGGTTCCAAGCCCAGGCAAGCCGTAGCCGGCGAACAGCACAATCCAGATATAGACCACTTGCATGGCCACGCGGACTGGTACCGAGGGCATCGTAATGCCGCCGAATGTTTCGCCGGCTACGAAGACGTTGGCAGGGAAGACAGCCACCATTAGAATCGCGATCCACAGAGCAGCGCTGTGACGTGTTCGCGCAAAAAAAAGGCCAACTGCCCCGGCGATCTCGCAAACCCCGGTAAACAGGACCCAGAAGACTGGCGACGGCACCACCGGCGGAATCATGGCAGTCGTTTCGTTGGTCTTCAGAAAATGCAGCACGACCGCCGAGGCGAGCAGGGGAAGCGCAGCGACAGCTCTCAGCAGCATTTGCCAGACCCCAAATTGAGCGTAACGCCCTCGAGCCAGTCCGAAAAACGCCATGATCGAAACAATCAAGACCGCGAGAGAGATCAGGTAATTTGTGTATTCCACGTTGGACTATCCTAGTGGTCCGGTGCAGACTCGCAAAGAGAGTCTATAAAAATGCCGATCTGGTTGTTCGCGGAAGGAACATCGAAGTACCCCAATGGTACAGTGTTCGTGCGCGACTGTGACCCTGTGGCTCATGCTTTGGAATGTGCGACAGCGATGTGATTCAATGTCCGAGCTGCTCAACGAAATCGGCTCGACAGATTGGCAATCCGGCAGCGCTTGTTGGGGACTGAATTGGACGAGAAGAAGTTCGCAAGCTCATTGGAACGATCTTCCACATACTGCTCACAGGCCTCCTTGACTAGATTCTGGGGAATTGATCCCATCTGAGACTCTTCTCCATAGCTGCTCCAGTCACAACCCAGAAAAGCAGTGGTTGCTAAGCTCTAATCATACGAATGGAATACTTTTATGCCGCGGCCCCGAGCGCTCCCTCGCTTCGTTCTGCTTGACCTCGTTTCTTCGAATCTATTGCTATTTCTCTTTGGGCTCCTTGCACTCCGCACGGGTTTCGCCGAAACTGCCGTTCCCATTCCCATGAAAGCCGAGCGTTGGATCGCCAACGGTAATGCCACGTTCACTTCTGGAGATCACGCTCCAAATGGCGTGCTGGAGATCAGCAAGGGCTCGGTGGATGTAAAGGATTTCACTTTTGTAGACGGCACGATCGAGTTCGATATGTTCCTGCCTGACCACGGGATACTTGGCATGAGGCTACGGGCGCAGGACCGGCAGAACGCCGAGGCCCTTTACTTCCGCCCAAAGAAAGATTGCAACACGAACCCAGACTGCATGCAGTACATGCCTCTGGAGCACGGCGCGTTTGAGTGGGACCTGTTCCCGGAGTATCAAACGGCAGCGCCTATCCGCCCGCTGAGCTGGAACCATTTCCGGCTAGTGGTGCTTGGCAGCACGATGCGGGTGTACGTCAACCGTTCCAGCCAGCCGACGCTTAGGGTGAATCACATGGAGGGCAGTGCGTTGCCGGGTGGTCTCGCCTTTGGTGGCCCGGCGAAGTATGCGAATCTTGTGATTACGCCCGCGAAGCCCACCTCAGCTGCGACGCAGACAGCGCCCGAGCCGAAAGACGGATTCCTTCGGCACTGGCAGATTTCGACGGCGTCGGCACTGACTTCGGTTCACAACACCAGCTGGATGCCCCGACGGGCGTACAGCCGCCATACTCCGCCATGCCTGCCGACGGAGCAGTATGGCGGCGCGTATCCGCGGAGTCGAAGGGCGTAATCAATTTCTCGCATGAGATCGGATCGTCGAAAGACCCGGCGGTGATCTCGATGGCATGGGCGAAGACAACGCTGACATCCGACAAGACGCAGACAAAATTGATGCAGATTGGCTGGGTGCGCGAAGTCTGGGTTTATGTGAACGGCACGCTTGTGTTCTCAGGCAGGAACATTGACGGTCTGCCGGCGGCGGCTGCTGCGGACGAACGGATTTCGCTTGAAAATGGGAGTTTCGATCTGCCGCTAAAAAGGGGTAGGAATGATATCGCGGTGGCTCTGGACGATAACCTGCCGGGCAATATGCAGCACTTTGGGTGGGGGATGGAGCTAAAGTTACGAGATTCGACGGGAATTCATTGGCGCTTCACAGCTGCGCTACGCTAACTCATCCAACGGCACAAAAGATCGGGCACTCCAACAGTGCTACCTGTCCTTCGTCTCTGACGAGACCGGAGACTTCCTCGGCGCAGCGAATATCAAGGCTCCCAAGCCAGAAGATGCGGTTCAGATCGCCTGGGAAATGAACATCAATCCTGGAGGCCAGGTCGCCCGCACGAAGCTGTTCACTCCGTACCTGCCACAAAAAATGTATCGGAACCGCCTCCTCACGAGAGAAGAGGTGCGGTTGGCGTTTCCGGGCAGCGTGTATAGCCAACGCAACAAAGGAGCCGAATACATCGTGAACTGAACGACACAACCACGAAAGACCCAGACCATGCCAAAAGGTGCCGTCGCGAAAATCTCAGCCCAAACCGAACTGGACATCATCTCGCTATACGAGGGCGGTAAAAGCGCCCGATTCCTCGCCAAGCAATTTGGGATCGGACACGTCGTCCTCTGTCGTATTCTTGAGCGGCATGGCCTGGACTCGCGCGATCCGGTCTACGCTCGCGCTCTGAAGAGGACCATGGAAGAACTGCCGTTTTGGGATAAGGACGACTGCGGCATATCTCTGGCTCATTGCGTGGCCATCAGCCTGGGCCACGCCTCCAGCAAAGGCCTCTCAAAGGACCGCGCCTTCCGCAAAGCTTATGCCAAGGAATGCCAGGAAAGGAACGCCGATCGGTACAGGGAGGTCGATTCCAAGCGCGAGTGGCATCTGAACAGGATTTCGGCGTGGCAGGACAAGCAGCAGATCATCGAGTTCTAAGAGATGGCCCACGATCTCGGATTGGAGGTGGACCACGATGCGCCGCTTCAAGGGACAATATCTGTGGCCTGAACGTTGGCACCAATCCTCGCCTGGTCAGCCGAGCCACGAACCACTCGAAGCAAAACAAATTCGTCTACGGACCTGATCCGTTCATCGGGCCGGCGAGGGTTTCAATGCTTCGTTTCGTGTGATTCCTATGCTTAAGAGCGCGTACTGTAGCCAACGGCGCGCTGTGTGATCAATAAGGTACGTACTGTAACATTTCTGTCACAGCAGAGGTTAAGACTCGAGCTCCATCCTGATTCACAATTCATCTTGACCCACTCGCAACGAGTGCGGGATCGGCATTGAGGCGCTGCATGTCGGATCCGAAGTGTCGCATTCATCAGACTTGACTGGGTCATAGCACCATATCCGGTTGGCATGACCTTCCTCTCCAGCAGACTCCGCCGGGGATGGAGCGTTTCGCCCTTAAGATCTCGCCCTATAAGCATCAGTAGGTTGAAGGTGATGAAGAGGAGCGGCCCGGCAGAAGTTTCGTAGTTCCGAAGCAGGTGGAAGGACCGGCAGTCGTCCTCATCAAGGGCCACTTATTAGCCATTAATGAGTGTAAGTGAGTTCATTTCACCGCGCGAGGGGAAGTGCAGTCTATCGGCGCTCTTCAAGGCCCGCGTCCGATCCCGGTCGTATTTAGCTCTCGTATCCAGCGGTCAACGTGGGATATCGAACCTGAGCGGAGCAGGAGTTCAGCGAACCTAGCTTTCCTTTTCTTTTTGGCCACACCCGGAGTGTCACCCGCATCTTACCCGCTGAGAGGAAAAGAGAAACTATGGACACGAATCAAATCATCACCCAGATAGACACCGAGATTGTACGTTTGCAAGAAGTTAAAGGTATTCTTTCCGGAACTGCTGCAACCGATACGAAGGCAAAGCGTGGCCGCTCGACCAAAGCCAGTGTTTCGATAGCTCCAACGAACGGAGCAAAGCGCATTTTGTCACCCGAAGCTCGCGCCCGAATCGTTGCTGCTCAGAAGGCACGTTGGGCAAAGCACAATAAAGCGAAGAAGGCTGCGTAAGAGTTGAGTGTGACAGCCGCGCTGCTTAAGTTGCGTTTAGATAAGAGCAGACTAGCATGAGGGGCAAAGCTTCGCCCCTTATCGCACCACGTCGGTAACAACATTGGGGCGAAGTATCCCGGTAGGCACCGGGTTCAGGACGGTTGAGAGCAGCATGCAGCCGATCTGACTTGTCGAATACAGTCTGTTGTCAATCAGGCAACCATGGTTTCTGGTGCCAGTCACCCAAAACACCAAAAAAGATAATTGGGTAAATGGCTCGGTATACTGAAGCTGACCTATCGGACGCATCCGTGTTTTCGGGCAGGGCTGAGCCCACCGACGAGCCTTATCCAATACATCTACATCCAAACCATCTTCTTTGAGCCCGTCACGATGACCCAAAGCCAACTGGCCTGCGCTACTGCATGAACTCCGCTTCCATGCAGTTTGTAAGACCCGCGTGAACCCTGCCATGCGGAGCATAGAGACCGGAGAAAGTTTCCTTGTCTCCCTGGCCCCTGCTGAGACAAATCGACCCACCATCCCGGTACGGTCTGGTTGCCAAAGTCGCCTAACTGGCAGAGACTGAGAACGCCGCCTGCGCCCCGAGCTCTTTGAGCAAAACTTCGCGCAGGCCATTGAAAGTGAGAGACCTCTTGAGCGCAGCGTCTGGATTATCCAACTTCACAGACTTACGAGGAGTGAAGCTGGCCACCTGTGCCCTGCTGGCACTCACAATGTCCTCGCCGCTTCGGGCTCAGACTGTGCAGGCTCCCGACGCCGTAACAGAACGCGCCAACAGCCTGTTAGACAGCATGTCCCCCGAAGAAAAAATGGGCCAGCTTAGCCAGCTCTTCTACTTCGGCGCAGGCGCCATGGTTCCCGGCGGCAGTCCCGTCGTCCCGATTGAAGACACCGTCGCAAGAGGCGGCGTAGGCTCGCTCCTCTTCGTCACCGATCCCGCTGTCATCGACCGCTTGCAGCATGTCGCAGTCGAAAAGTCGCCGCACCACATTCCCCTCATCTTTGGCTACGACGTGATCCACGGCTTCCGCACCATCTTCCCTGTTCCCCTGGCCATGGCGGCCTCCTGGGACCCGGCAATGGTCACGAAGTCGCAAACTATCGCCGCTATGGAAGCACGCTCGGTGGGCATCGAGTGGGCGTTCGGCCCCATGGTCGATATCGCACGCGACCCGCGCTGGGGCCGCATCGTCGAGGGTGCAGGCGAAGATCCCTACCTCGGCTCTGCCATCGCAGCAGCGCAGGTCCGCGGCTACCAGGGAGACACGCTCGGCGCACGTGATCACGTTGTCGCCTCTGTCAAACACTTTGCCGGCTACGGCGCAGCCGAGGGTGGCCGCGACTATGATGGCTCCTACATCTCGGACGCGCAACTCTACAACGTCTACCTTCCTCCCTTCCACGCCGCCGTCAAGGCTGGCGCCGGCACCTTGATGAGCGCCTACATGGATTTGAACGATGTTCCCGCCACAGGCAACCGCTGGCTGCTGACCGACGTACTGCGCAGGGACTGGGGTTTCCAGGGTTTCGTTGTCAGTGACGCAGATGCAGTCAAGAGCCTGGTGAAGCACGGTTTCGCGAAAGACTTCGACGATGCTGCCGTGCGCGCCTTTACCGCAGGCGTCAACATGGAGATGGCCCTCGGCGCGTCTGCTTACAGCACCGGCCTGCCCAAGGCGCTCGCAGCCGGCACCATCACCCCGTCTGCCCTCGATACCGCCGTTCGGCCCATCCTCGAAACGAAGCTGAAATTGGGTCTGTTCGAGCACCCCTACGCAGACCAGGCCCGTTCCACGCAGATCCTCGCCGCACCCGAGCATCGCGAAGCAGCACGTATCGCCGCAGAGCGCTCGGCGGTCCTGCTGCGCAACGAAGGCAGCCTGCTCCCGCTTAAGGCGGCGGCTTACAAAAAAATCGCCGTTCTCGGCCCGCTCGCCGATTCCAAGCTAGACACGCTAGGTTCATGGGCTTTCCAGCAGAACCTCGCCGAAACAGTGACCGTCCTCGAAGGTCTCCGGACGAAGCTCGCCGGCGCAGCCGAGATCTCCTACGCGCCCGGCGTGCAGCTGCGCCGTGTCTTTCCTTCCTTCCTTGACGCCATCACCCACGCCAAGGATGAGACGGCATGGACTCCCGCCCAGGCCTTGGCAGAGATGAAGAAAGCCATCGACATCGCCAGCCGCGCCGATCTCGTTGTCCTCGTGATCGGCGAAGCGCAGAACATGAGCGGTGAGCAATCCTCGCGCGAGTCGCTCGACCTTCCCGATGGAGAAGAGACCCTTCTCGAGGCAGCCGTTGCCACCGGCAAGCCAGTCGTCCTGGTGCTGATGAACGGGCGCCCACTTGACATTACCTGGGCGTCCACCCACGTTCCTGCCATCCTCGAGGCCTGGTACCCGGGCACCCAGGGCGGCAACGCGATCGCCAACCTGCTCACCGGCGCAGCCGTCCCCGCTGGCAAACTGCCCTTAAGCTGGCCACGCAACGTCGGACAGATCCCGATCAACTACGCACACAACATCACGCAGGCCCCAGAAAACCAGGGCCAGCGTTACTGGGATGAGCAGAGCACCCCTCTCTACCCCTTCGGCTACGGACTCAGCTACTCGACCTTCACCTTCTCAAACCTGCAGCTTGGCAGCCCATTCATTTCGACCCGCGACAGGGAGTCTGTCACCGTCGATGTGGCAAATACCGGCAGCCTGGCGGCAGACGAGGTCGTGCAGATTTATATCCATCAGCAGTACGGCAGCGCCTCCCGACCGGTACGCGAGCTGAAAGGCTTTGAGCGAATTGCTCTCGCCCCAGGAGAAAAACGCACCGTGCACTTTGCCCTCGGCCATGACGAGAGAATGTACTGGAGCGCTGCCTCGCACAGCTGGACCGACGATCCATCCACCTACGACGTCTGGGCAGGCGGCGACTCTACCGCGGCACTCCATGCAGAGTTCAGAGTTAAGTAGGCAACTCGAAAAAATGCCGCAGCCGCAGAAAAACGTTCATGCCTATAGGATCGCTCCCATAGATCCGCTGCAGCGGCTTGCCTGCCTCATACGCGTCACACCGAGGGCTACGCTCTTTAGCTTGAGATCCGCTCCGCCTAAACGCTGAGTTCATCGCTTCTGCTTTCTGCTGTCAATTCTTATAGATTCTCGCCTCCCTCGGACGGAGGTGAAGGGTCGTGGCCCCGTCGGGGTCGCTGGAATCTTTGTAGTTGCCGAGCTTGAGATCTTTGGCCTGGATCCCCTGAGGCAGGGTGTAGTCGATTGGCTGGCTGGAGAAGTTGAGGATTACCAGATAGCTTGATGCGCCCAGGCTTCGGGTGTAGAGGAAGACTTGTTCGTGCGTGGGGTCGAGATCCTGGTAGTCGCCGTAGATGAAGGCTGGATCGCTGCGGCGCAGGGCGATCACCTTCTGGTTGTAGTGGTAGACGGAGTCTGGATCTTTGCCTTGATCGGCGGCGTTGACTTGCAGGTAGTTTGGATTGACGGGCTCCCAGGTATGATCGCCGGTAGTGAAGCCTGCGTTCCTGGTTGTGTCCCACTGCATGGGCGTGCGGGCGTTGTCTCGGCCATAGGCTGCTGCTCCGGCGATCAACTGCTGCTCGGTGAGCTTGCCTTGGGCTACTTCTGTCTTGAAGCGGTTTTTTACCTCGATGTCATTGAACTCGTTGACCTTGGTCCAGGGATAGTTGGTCATGCCTAACTCGTCGCCCTGGTAGAGGTAGGCGGTACCGCGCAGGGTGAGGACCATGGTTTGCAGGAGCTTTGCGGACATGGCTCGTAACTCGGGAGTGGAGGTATCACCCCAGCGGGAGACGACGCGGGACATGTCGTGGTTCCCGAGGAAGGATGTGTCCCAATCCTGCTTGCCAAGAACGGTGGCATGGGCGGTGTAGACGGCTTTGAGTTCAGGCAGATGGAGCGGGCGATAGTTGTAGCCGCCCATGGAGCCGATGCGGGTGGCATCGAAGTTGAATATCTCGCTGAGTTCGTGCCGATCTTCGCCGACGAGTTTGTGGGTGCCGGCGAGGTCGATGCCTATGGCTTCGCCGACGCTCATGTCGTCATATTTGGAGAGAACTTCGCGATTCATCTCCTGCAAGAATTCGTCGCGCCGCGGCCCGTTAGCCCAGAGCTTGACCGCGTCCTGGCCGGCCGTCAGGTCGGGCAGCCCGGTGGGCTTGCTGATGAGGGGGATGACGTCCATGCGGAAGCCGTCGACACCCTTGTCGAGCCAGAAGCGCATGAGGCTGTAGACCTCCTGACGGACTTTGGGATTTTCCCAGTTCAGGTCAGGCTGCTTGACGGCGAAGAGATGCAGGTAGAACTGCCGGGTTGTTTCATCCCACTGCCACGCCGAACCGCTGAAGAAAGAGGTGTAGTTGTTGGGCGGGTCGAAGCCGTTCGGGGCGTGAGGATTGGGTTTGCCGTCGCGCCAGATGTAGTAACCGCGATAGGGATTAGTGCGTGATTTTCTGGATTCCTCAAACCACTTGTGCTCGTCACTGGTGTGGTTAACGACCAGATCGATGATGAGGCGCATGTGCCGCTGTTTGATCCCGGCCAACATCCGGTCGAAATCGGCCATGGTTCCGAACTCGGTCATGATCTTGCGGTAGTCGCGGATGTCGTAGCCGTTGTCGGCATTGGGTGAATCGAAGTGCGGGCTGAGCCAGATCACGTCGACGCCGAGACTCTTGAGGTAATCGAGCCGGCTGGTGATGCCGTTCAGGTCACCGATGCCATCGCCATTTGAGTCCTGAAAAGAGCGCGGATAAATCTGGTAGACGACTCCTTCTTTCCACCAGTGCTGCGAGTAGCCGTTAATCACAGTGACACCGTGGGATGGACTTGTAGCATCGGCAGCTGCGGCCTTGGGGGATTGGGCGTGAGAGCTGATCCCGGTTGCGGCTGCGAAGGCGGCTGAAAGAGCGAGTTTCAAAAAAGTGAGCACCGCCGTATGGTAAGGCCGGGGATGCCCTTTTGACGAATCTGCCACAGCGCAGGTCAGTGGTCCTTTGGCAAGTGAGCCGCGGTCCCAAGCTTAGTAGGGATGGCCACTCTGAAACCCTCCGACGTCGGCCTCTTCAACCAGCCCGACCGCTTCGATACCGAGCAAGCTTCGAAAATCGTCCGTCCCAGGAATTGCTCTGTCGAGTAAACAACTCGCAGCGGCGGAGCATGAAGCCTTGACACCAATTAGAATTTCACCCGTACCAGGATTGGGGCTGTGACGAGTTTCCACTTTGCTGATCTCCTCAGTCTGTACGCACGTTTCGGGATCACGCGGTCGACGCCCGCAGGCGATGATCCCGGGGCTGCCTCGTCGAAATCAGGTCTTGGCAAAGGTATTTCTCGCAGTCGATCTCTCATGGATTTCAGATGGCGCAGCCTCGCCAAGGCACTCACTGATTGAGCGGCGCAAACCGCTTTGCACTGAACGACCGAGTTTTTGAGCTTGAGGTGGGAAAGGAAGCGAGAAGTCGTCCCCACAACTCTTACGACTCACGCCGCAACCGGCATTGTCCCAAGTCTGGAGAACGGCCAAGTGCATTTTCGATGGCGCGATTCCGGGCACAACAACCGGAGCAGCACTGCCGATACGGCACTAAAGATTTGGTACACATCGAGAAGGGGCCTTTGCTTTTCTGAACATCGGGCCGGATTTGCGGAGAGGGAACAGGTCCGCTGAGGTTCTCTCTCCCTTATCTAGGCTTATTTTCTCTTTCTGGTGTTCAGAGGGTAATTTCATTCAGGCCAACTTCCAGATTGCCGACGCTTTTTCCAGAAAAATGTCATCGAACCGCCAGGAGCAAATTTCGGGTTTCCCATAGCCACAGGTTCTACTTTTCGTAATTTCGTGTCCATGGTTCGTATACCCGTGGGGCGTGGTCAAGCCTTGCCCATGGGTTCACGATGACAATCATGTCAGCGCAGGCCGTGGCGCAAAGGATGCACAAGCAGGATAGTCCCCAGGACATTGTGATCTTTGTCGCGATTGAAGTCGCGCTGCTTGCACTCCTCCCGGCAAAAACAAGCATCACCGGCCGGCGCCTATGCACGTCAGATGAGATCACGCTCACTGAGACCGAACGAATCGCGATCTGAATGCACCAGAACTCCTTCCTGCATGCTTACGCTGTCGGGAGGGTAATTAGGTGGTAAAGCGGAAAGCACAGTAACAACATGGCTATAACGATCAATCCTATCCGCACCTTGCGGGTCGTGAAGCGCTGGCTGATCGCGATCAATAAGAGCACGGTTGCGAGCGAAACAGTGGCTCGCACGTACTTGTCAGCGTATTGCCGCGCTCCGCTCCCCTTCTCAAAGGCCGCCGTAGCGCCCGAGTTCAAATTAGTACTCTCCATGGTTTTTGAGCTTCTATATTCCGCCATCAACTGGGGCCCCGCGGGCGCCTCCGCGTTGTTGAGGGGGTCAGTGTTCTTCCATGCTTCAAAGGCCGGAAGAAATTCGGGAAGAAAACGCCGTTCGAAAAGATCAGCGAGCTTTTTGTTGCCACCTGCCTCGGCTTTTATCCACTCGACCACGGTAGAAGCGTTATACAGGCGCTCCTGATTGGCGAAAGAGGCTGCCCCCTCGGCTTCTACTCGCAGTTTGCTAGCCTCTCCATAAAGCTCAGCCTGATGTCCCGTCCACAGCTCCGCTTGGTACCCACTCCAGGCCGTCGCGATGGCGACGATGGCGAGAATAAACGCCTCGACGATTTCCAATACTTCGTGCTCCCGCGAATGACGCGATTGTTTATGCTCGCTCAGGTGCTGGGCCACTTCTAGGTTAGAGCCGACAGCTTCGGTCAATAAAACCATCCTTTTCGCAATCACAAAGAGCTTTCCTTAAACAGGTGCACTCAGCCACTACCTTCGGGGGTCCTTTGCAACGGGCGCATGGTTCAAGCGTATGATCGCGGCTGCTGCCAGATACTGGACCACGTCTTTACTGTCGTCCAACTCCGGCTCGATCCTGCTGGCAAGGGAGCGCTCTCCTCGGCGGGCTATGGCGTCGAGCGCAGCCCCACGTACGACCCAGCTCTTGTCTGAAGCTGCTGCAACCAGGGCCTCTCCGCTCCTTGGATCTGGATCGCCACCGAGTATCTTTGCTGAAGCAGCCCGAACCTGCGAGGCATCATCTTTCGTCACCATCTTGACTGCTGCAAGACCAAGGCCGCCGAAGGGGACAAAGCCCACTCCTGTTTCGAAGCCGAACTGTGCCATCTTCTTCGGGTCATTCAGCATTTTCTTTTGGTCTGCCAAAAGGCCACCTCCACTCTTCAGAGTGCCGGTTAGGATAGCGTAGTAGACCTCATATCCCTCCTTGTCCTTGAGCGCCAACAACGAGTGGGCGGAAGCCAGCACCACAGTGACATCCGCGTCCTTGAGGGCCTTCTTCAGGACAGGTAACGCCTCTACATCCAACATGTCTCCCAAGGCTGTCGCTCCTGCCGCACGAACCTCGGGCTTGGGATCGCTCAATGCGTGAGTTGCCAATTCCTCAGCCTGTTTGTTCTTGGGTAGGAGGCCGAGCACGGCTATTGCGGCCGTCCGCTTCTGTAGATCGGAATTGACGCTGCCGGTGTTGAGAATCGTCCATGCCTTTTCAACCTGTGTTTCGGCGCTCGCTGCAAGCGTCGCAAACGCGAAAAGTATGAAGCTTATCACAGCAACGGCAGAAGATCTCGGGGGTTGTGCGTTAAAGCTCATGAAGTCCCTCCTTGCAAGTCTCCGGCAATTGACCTGCAAGTCGTGTGGAATTGCTGCACATTGATGACGCTCACGCAAATAAGACTCAGTTAGAAAACTCCATCGCCCTCCGTATGAACATACGCAGGCAAGTAGGTAAAAACAACTGTCACTTGAGTCAGTTGTGAAGCAGTGATACTCATCGTAAGTTGGAGAGACTTGTAGCCCTTCGTGGTCAGGGAGCGTTCTAGACAGTCCTTGCGGGCCTTCCGGCAGAGGATTAAAATCAACAACCGCACAACGAGAAAATTGCTTCAGTACCCCTGGGGGTTGACCATCCTTCGACATCTTGGCCGTGCAATATGGAAGACGCTGGCGTGGACTGCGATGCTGTTGCTTAATGTTTGGGCGATTGCGGCTATCTATGTCGATTGTCGAGTTCCTTCACTACGCATCCCGCTGGCTGTGATCTATGTCGCCATCTTGATCTGCCTTTTAGTCAAGACTGGTAGATGGAGAGTCCTGGCCGGCGCCGGCTGCTTTTGTGTCGTCCTGGTTTGGTGGCTGAGCCTAAGGCCATCAGACGAGGGGAATTGGCGGCCGGATGTCGCTAGGCGAGCATGGGGAGACATTGCCGCAGACAGCATCACGCTACACAATGTACGAAACTGCGACTACCGCTCGGAGACGGAATACACCGACTGTTGGGGCGATCGCACGTTCAGACTTTCCGATCTGCGGGCGGCTGACTTCTTCTTCGTCAACTGGGGCGTTCGTTGGATCGGCCACCCGATCGTGAGCTTCGATTTCGGGAACAATCAACATCTTGCTTTCTCGATTGAGGCCCGTTATCGACCAGGTCAGAGCTATTCGGCCATTCTCGGCTTTTTCCGGCAGTATGAGTTGATCTTTCTTGTCGCCGATGAGCGGGATGTCATCCGCTTACGCACAAACTACCGAAAGGATGAAGAAGTGTATCTGTACCGGACGACTGTCTCGGCGGAGATCGCCCGGAAGTTGTTCCTCACATACGTCGCCTACCTCAACCAGCTCAAAGATCATCCGGAGTGGTACAACGCCGTCACAAAGAATTGCACTACCACCCTTAACGGTCAGCTCACAGCAGATCTTCCCAATCCCAAACCCTGGACCTATCGGCTCCTCGTCAATGGAAGCTTGGATGAACTGCTCTATGAGCGAGGACGCCTCGTGACAGGCGGCCTGCCATTCGCCGACCTGAAGCAACGCGAACACATCAATCCATTCGCGCACACGGTAAATACGTCTCCAGATTATTCGTCGCTAATCCGTGTAGGGCGGACCGGCTTTACCTTGGAGCTGCGGTCGCCGTAACCCACCATGAAATTGCACCGGAGTGCGATCGAGAACATCAGAAGCGATGCGGCAGTCGGAATGCAATTCCACCAGGCAGCCTGGGTGTACCCCTGTGAGTTCAGGACGTCGTTCATCCCTTCTATGTCCAGGGAGATGACAGCATTCGGTTGAGCCGTTGCAGGCTCCTGGACCGCCTCCCATAGATCCGTTTGCCCCTGGTTAGTCTCAGCATCAATCCTTTCGAGCTGACGTTTATCGCGCGTCTGGTAAATGGCAACGCGTTCGTCGATGTAGTCAAGAAGCAGCACTCGTACCCGGACGCTATTGGCTGATGGCAACAACTCGTACGGACGAACTCCGTACCGATCGCATTCGCCTCTCCCTCCTCAAGCGTTCTACGTTGATCGTAACGCGCAATTGCCATGGAAAAGCTCAAGCCGATGTCAGGCTGAGCAGGGAAGACTTGCAGCCAGCACAATCCCGAAGTCTTCCCTTTCGTCGTCGCGGAGGGGAAGCCGTCCGCGTACCTCAATGGCCAGGCGCGTTGAGAGCCAGAGCAACAGCATCGAAAGGGGAAAAAGGGCGCCTGGATGATCGAACATAGAAGGTGAATGCCTTGTGCATTGATTTAGTGTACTTCGCCGTCGGATCAAGATCTCGGGCGTTCCCGCGACCCTGGGGCGACTTTCCGGCTGGCGAAAGTGACAGGTGTGATTATTCATTTGAATCTGTAGCGTTGATGGTAGCTTTTGGCCGCCTGTCGAATCGAGATCATGTGAACGCTGCTCCTCAAATCGGGTACCTCCGCAGTCGAGATCTTTCACAACCTCCACCTGCAAGTCGTTGGGCAGGGCGGCTGTTAGTTATGCTTTCCTTCGTGCTGTTCTTCTCTAGCCACGTATGCGCACAGTCGGTCCAGTTTCTGCCCGAGATCGACACCTACATTACGCTCAACTCGTCGACGCGGGTGATTTTCCAAATGAAGCAGACGAGAGAGGGCGGGGATCCCAACCAAGCCGAAATTGGCCCCACAATCGAGTTCTACCTCAAACCCTGGATCAAGCTGCGAAACACAACGCTCTTTGATCTGAACGAGGCAAACAAGCGCGCCCTCGTAATCTCAGCGGGTTATCGAGTTCTGCCTACCCCGGACATGCCAACCACTGAGCGCATGACACTAGTTGCAACAGGGAACGCTCCTCTAAAATGGGGGGTCATGATCGCGGATCGCAATCGCGGCGACCTGGACTGGACGAATGGCGTGTTTGACTGGCGCTATCGCAATATGCTTTCCCTCGAAAAGCCGTTCAGGATTCGCTCCTACCATCCAAAGGTCTATGTCAGGTCTGAAGAGTTTTATGAGAGCCGCTACGGCAAGTGGAGCACGACAGCGCTCTATGCCGGTGGCACTCTTCCGGTCGGACGACATCTGGACATCAGCCCGTACTACGTCCACCAGAACAACACGGGGAAGAAAGAGAATCAGCAATTAAACCAAGTAGGGCTTATCGCCAACCTCTACTTCCGCCAGGCGAAGTAGTCTGACTGCTCATTGAAGATGGAAAGATAGAGCGTGGGTGCAACGAGGCTGAGGCCATGACTTCAGGCTGATGCTCCTTCGCACCCGGGTGATGGAAGGGCAATACCTACTCGACGATCGGAATCGCCGCGCTCAGTTGTAGATCGACCAGCATATTCAAACGGTTGTCGATCTGCATGAACTTCGCCGCCGCTTTTGATCCCGCGACCTTCTTAAACTTTGGGTAGTATTCATGCCAAAGTCCTTCCGATCAAAAGCCATGGTTCCCTTGATTGCTCCCGACCCCGTTCCTTTGCCTGAAAGGGAGAGGGAGAGGGTCTCCGGCTTCGAGACGCCGCGTATGGTAAATGTGCCGGGCACGTCGAAAGTGGTGGGCCCCGTCTGGACGACCTTTGTTGACTTGAAAGTGATACATCTGGCGAGGTGAATACCAGGGTGGCATCCCACTTGTTGAAGTCTCCGGCGATCGGGACCGACGCCTTTACGTTGAACTTGATGGTGCTTTGAAGGGGTGTCACGGCAAAGACCGGAGCCTGTGCGTAGCTGAGCGTGGAAAGCAACCCCGCGTATATAAGGGGAAACGATACAAAATATCTGATCTTCATATATTGTCCTTATCTGGTGCGTGCGTTGATGGCAAGCCGACACTCGCTGGCGCTAAATCAAACGTTGAGGAGTGGCACGATAACCGCCGTCTATTTGAATTTGTACGTCGCGCCGAAGATGATGCCTTGCATCGTGCCGTTGAAGAGATTGCCATCGTTGCCATAGTGAACGGTCAATTCGCGCCACCCGAGCTGCAAAGTGAGTTTCGGCTTCGCCTGGTAATTCACGTATCCCGCTATCTGATAATCAAGGGTCGCGCCACCCTCGCCGGCGTCGCCGAGCACGACGATCGACGCCTTCGAAGTGAGCGGCGCATCGAACCTGCCGCCCAGAACAAAATCAACCCAGTTCACTGACTGATAAGGATTTCGAGCCTGGACTGTCGGCACGAGGCTGAGAGTCGTTCCTTCGTGCCAGATACGGGGTCCGCCGGTGCCGTACACCTTGATCCTGGGCTTGTTCAGCATCAGGTAGTTGACTTTCGGAGTAATGATGCTCTCCGTTATCTTGGCCTGCACGGAGTAGGCCGGGGCAAACGAGATAGCCTTGTCGTCTTTCAGACGGACAAAGAAATAATCAACCGGCAGAGACCAGCGATTATAGCTCGGCGTGACAGCGCCCATGATGCCAAACCGAAAATTAGAGACCAGGTCGACCGCACTGACATGAACACCAGTCTCGAAACCGCGAACGCCGATGGTCCCGTGAATGCCTGGGAACCAAATGTAGCCGGTACCGTAAAGATGCCATTTCGAGTCGGAGGTCTCGTCGATCGGTGCGGTAGCTGAAGGGGTTTGGACTCCCTGGGCAGCAACGCCGGCGGGGATAGCGGCCTCTTCCGCGCGTACCGGCGCGCTCGAGAGAAGGCCGGCAAGGCCGCCCAGCATCACCGTAAGACAAGCTTTTGGTAAGTACTTCATTTATGCTCCCTCAGCCGTTTAAGCCGCAGACTGCTTGTATGCAGGACTAGCGTATGGGCGGCGAGGGCAGAGAACAACTGTCACTTGCGACAGTTGCGGTCTTCCAGATGGGTAGACACCATTATTTTGTTTGAAACGCTTTTTTCATCTCGCCTATTGAGTGGGACGGCTATTCAGAACCGGGGAGATGGTTCGGAAGCCAGAAGCTCTTCCAGGCTGGGAACAATTCAGGATAATCCTTGGGGGGAAATAAACCGATGACCCGATACGGCCTGCCGTATGGCCTGACTCAGATCCTTCGAAATACGCGCTTTCGTGACATAAGCAGAAGCTCCGGCAAGAAAAGCGGCTTCAAAGAAGTCCGGATCCTCATGGATTGTAAGAAATACAATTTTGGCACGACTCTTGTTTGCACGAAGTCTGGTCGCAGTTTGAAGCCCATCCATGACCGGCATGGAAATATCGGTCACCAGCACATCTGGATCGAAAGCTTCTACTGCTTCCAAAGCTTCCTCGCCATTGGTGACGGTAGCGACCACCTCAAATTCTTCACCAAGTTCGAAGCGTACTCTTGCCAACATTGCCTGATGATCATCAGCCAGCAAGACTCGGATTCTTGGCATGCTACCTCTTCTGGTAAAGCAGCCAGATGTCGATGCCTGGCTTAATCTAAGGTGTCACTCCCGGGGGGTCTTGAATACTGTCTTTTGCGACAGTATTCAACTTTGTGCAAGCGGTTTCTTGCTGAATACGCGGATAAGATGCGTGGAAGTGCAACAGCCCCCCAACTATTCGATAACAAAGATTCGATCAGGCGGACCGGAGCATGCCATTCTGGAGTGCCCGGCTTGAAGTGTGCCAGTGGATAAGAGAGACACTGGACAAGGAGAGGGCATATGGGACGAGGCAAGAAGTACCAACCTGAACAGGTGGTGAACCTGCTGCGGCAGATCGAAGTGGCCATAGCGAATGGGAAGACGACTGCTCTGGCGTGTAAGGAAGCCGGGATCGTGGAGCAGACGTACTTCCGCTGGCGCAAGGAGTACGGCGGGTTGCAGGTAGACCAGGCGAAGCGGCTGAAGGAGTTGGAGCAGGAGAACTCGAAGCTGAAGCGGTTGGTGGCGAATCTGAGCCTGGACAACCTTGTGTTGAAAGACTTCGCCTCGGGAAACTTCTAAGCCCTGAGCGACGACGGATCGCAGCAGATCATGCGCAAGAGCAGCATGGGATGACGGAGCGCAGGGCGTGCCGGTTGGCCAACCAGCCGCGCGGCACGCAGCGCTACCGTGCGATCCGGCGGGAAGACGAAGATGCACTCACACAGGCGATCGTTCAGCTTGCCAGCCAGTACGGCCGTTATGGGTATCGCCGGATCACGGCGTTGCTGAAGCGGGCCGGCTGGCGAGTAGGCAAGGATCGCGTGGAGCGTATCTGGCGTCGCGAGGGGCTAAAGGTTTCACAGAAGCAGAAGCCACGGGGCAGGTTGTGGCTTAACGATGGATCGTGCGTGCGGATCAGACCGGAGCGGCGGAACCATGTCTGGAGCTATGACTTCGTCAGCGCACGGACGCATGATGGCCGCAGCGTGCGCCTGCTGAACCTGATCGATGAGCACACGCGTGAGAGCTTGCTGGTGCGTGCGGAACGCCGTTGGTCCAGCTCCAGGGTCATCTCTGCGCTGGCCGATGTGATGGTGATGAAGGGAGTGCCGGAGCATCTTCGCTCGGACAATGGGCCCGAGTTCGTCGCCAAAGACTTACGTCAATGGCTTGCAAAGACAGGAGCGAAGACCTTGTACATAGAGCCCGGTTCACCGTGGGAGAACGGCTACTGCGAGAGCTTCAACTCGAAACTCAGAGATGAGTTCCTCAACGGGGAGATCTTCTACTCGATCAAAGAACTGCGCGTGCTGGCCGAACGCTGGCGTGTCCACTACAACACCGTCAGGCCGCACTCCTCGCTGGGATACCGATCACCAGCACCTGAGGCTTGGCTGGCATCCACTGCTTGGCCGCAAGGGGAGCCAGTCGCTTCGCTCCCGGCTCCCCTTGCGGCCATATCCTGCATCGATCTGACCTCAGAAATCGGTGCGCTACACTAACTCTTCCAATGGCACAAAAGATCGGGCACTCCAGTTGGCCGAGCCGATAAAGCCGGCGAAGGCTCCGTCTCCGTCGATTCGAGGAGCGGCGATATCCAGCATCCATCGGTAAACGCCATCCTGCCTGCGCAATCGGTACTCCTTCGAGAAACTTTGGCGTGTCGAGAGTGCTTCCTGATTGGAGGTGATTACGCTGTTCAGATCGTCGGGGTGAATATACTGCTTCCAAGCGTCGTGATACATCAGATTGGAGTCTTCGCCGGTAAAGGCGATTCGCTTCTCATTTAAATAAACGAGGTCTCCGTGACGATCCGACATCCAGATGAGCGAAGGAGTGGTCTCGGCCATAACCCTGAAGCGTTTCTCGCTCTCCCGCAGATTTGCTGCACCTCTTCTTCCCCTCATGCGCTGCAAAATCAAGATTGCGATCAACAATGCTTGCGAAAAGATAAGTACGATGGCAATGCCCACATACCGTCCGTACTTCTCCCAAACGGACGGCTCTCGAGACAAGACAAGGGTGCCGGCTGGTAAGACAGACTCGGGGATCACCCAATGCTGGAGCTCACGCCAGTCGACGGTGTAGCTGGCCACGTTGTTCACGAGCGGAATATCTTCAGGCTTCTGGCCGGAGAGAATCTGTGCGACTTCACCGCCGGCCATATAGCCGGAGACAGCCTCGTCTGCCTGGTATGCTCCGATTCCGCCGTGGTCTAGGCAATATCGGAAAAAGCAATACGTCGGAATCTTTTCGCTGAGACTATCAAGCGCCTCGTAGGGTCCGATTTCTGCCTGAGAAGACTCTTGCGGGACCACGTCATAAAAGAGAACTGTATGTGGGGGAAGTTGAAGTGCCTTAACCAACTGGCTTTTCTTCTCGATTAGCGAAAATGCCAAAAAGTTCAGTTTACGGGGCGATTGGTCGACCTCGTGGCTCAAAACGGCCGCCCAATGCTGTTCAAATTCAGATGGGCCTGCGACGACCGCGACGTTCCGGGTGTCTGGCTGAAGAGTCAGAGCAAGGTTGAGGGTTTTTCCGAGATCGGTCCCCGTTGTGACCCCAGTCACGCCAAGCCACGGAATGCCGTTCGCGAGTCTACTTGGAGCAACGCTAGCGAAAACAATCGGCAAGGCAGGGCCGATCCGATCTCGATAGTCCAAGGCAAACTGAAGTGCCGGGTAGGCCACAACGACAATCAGGTCGATTTTCCTTCCCCGGTAGCTCTCAATGGTAGTCTCAGCCAAGGCCTTCCGATACCCCGCGTCAGAAAAGCGCAGCGATTCCAGGTATTCCACATAAAAGTGGATTGAGCCGGAAAATCGTGCCCGCGCCGCCTTTTTCAGCGGTTCTAACTGGGTGAAGGTCTCTCGAGGCGAGAAGCTGTAGAGGACAAGAACATTCTTTTCAGGTGCCGAATCGGCCAGGGAAGAGGCCGCCGCTATGCAGAAAAAGCAGAAAATGGACGCCCCTGCTGAGCTTGCTCTTCTACTCGATTTGCGCCCGATCGTCCTACGTTGCATCGTGCCACCGCTATCCTATGCCTCGGCAATCGTAATGCATAAGGGAAGCTCTGCAAGCTAATTCTGTCTGATAACCGACAATTTCACTAAACAATGACGAATTAACATCCACCATGCAGAAAGCCGTTATCGGGCTTGAGCCGTGATTTTTCATTAAGCGGATTTGGCCACACACCGGAATCCTAGATGGTTTGTGCCGGTGCTTACCTCCCCTTTTCCGCGAGTTCCGACCATATATCTGGAACAATATTGATCGGTGCAGAGAAACGATCCTCCTCGATGAACCTTCTTCATCTGACCCGGTTCGGCGGGATCAAACGATGTTTCGGACCCTTGCGGATTTCTCGCCACCGATCCTGAAGACGCAAGCTTCTGATAGTAGTCGGGAGTGTACCAATTGCTCGTCCACTGCCACACATTGCCGGCCATATCGTAAAGACCGTACCCGTTCGGGGGGTATTTGGCGACCGGCGCCAACCCCACATGGCCATCTTCACCCGTATCTTGTTCGGGGAAATGCCCCTGATGAGTATTCGCCATCCACTTGCCTTTCGGACGGAAGGCCTCTCCCCAGACAAAAGGCTTTCCCAGAAGACCTCCTCGCGCGGCGAAACTCCCATTCCGCCTCCGTCGGTAGTCGCTGCCCGGTCCATTTGGCATAAGCTTCTGCGTCTTCGTAAGAGACCTGGATGACGGGATACTGATCTTTGCCCTTGATATCGCTCTTCGGACCAGACGGATGACGCCAGTTCGCCTCATGCACGTAGCTCCACCAATGGTAGTGGTTGTCTAGGGACACCGGATGGTCCGGGGCGGTGAAGACGACCGATCCTGCCACAAGGTTCTCCGGCGGAGCCCCCGGGAAGTCTTCTGCACTGGTTTGCGTTCAGCCACTGTCACGTAGTTCGTGGCCTGAACGAACTTGGCGAACTGGGCGTTGGTCACATCGGTCTTATCGACATGAAAGCCGTCGACGGCCACACAGTGGATCGGCCGGGAGTCTTCCGTCGCCTTCATGCCGACTTCGTCCATGCCGGGTGAATCAGCGGCGCCCATCGAGAACTCCCCACCTGGAATACCACACCATGCCTGCAGCTGGAGCATGAGGAGCACCCACTTTGGACACGATCGTCGCTTGAAACGACGCGGCAGCGGCAAAGATAACGATCGTGGGGGCATTAGCGTCATCACTGCGACCTGGAAGAGACGCCCATATCGTGACTACCACTATGGTCACCACTCCTATCATGAGCGCTCTTGGATAGGAGTGGTGAGCCGGACCGTTCTCCTGCTGCGTGCCTTCGGTCTTGTTCTTCATATCGCCCTCGAGCTGTCGTTTGTTTGCTGTGAGGTATTTATTGCGGACGACCCAGCCACGAGTATTGCCAGGCCACCGAAACATTCTGATAATTACCGCCAAATCGAACATAAGCCCCGTCGTTATAGCTCACCTTGATGGACTGATGATTTCGGAAAGGAAAGGCCGCTGTCACCCCGACGCGAGAGCTGGACTGGACGGTGACAGGATTGGCGACACCATTCAAGCTGGCTAGGCCGCCGTACCAAAAGTTTCCGTCGAGCGAAAACCAGAGGCGTGGATTGACATCGTAACTTAAATGTCCTTCAAAAGAGCCAACCGGCTTTTCCGTTTGCGGCTCGGGACGCGGCATGGAGTAGTAGCTGGGATTGCTTGTGTAGAACCATGCCCCGCCGTAGGCATCGAGGATCCATTGACCCCAGCGTTCGGAATAGCCGACCTCAGGTTTGAAGGCCCACCGGTTCGTCCCCCAATTGATCAACTTCACTGCATCGTACTGCCCGGTAGGGGCGACTAGCTTAAGGCTGACACCCAGCAACGTCTTTTGCTTCCATCTGGATACCTGTTGGCCCGACATTGCGGGTCCACCCTTTAGGTTGATGGAGAGCCGGAAAGCAGAATCAACAAGACCGGAGCGATAGATCTGCTGCTTCTGGCCGACAACGTTTCCTTGAAACGTTCCAACCGCATAGGGTAAGGAGGCATTCATGTTGGCCGAGCGACCGAGCAGGCTGAACGCGTGGTAGTAAGCAAGCACCGGAGCGCTGTAAGTCCCGGTAGCGCCGGTGATCGGCGCTGCTCCGTCGAAGTCGACGCTCCCGTGATAGTAGCCGTAGATCAAGGTAAGCGCGTTCGCGTGGACGGGGGTAATCAGGTATGCGCGAGGGGAAAGGTCCTGGGCCCGAAGCGCCGGCAAGAAACAGCTGAATGACACCACCAGCCATGCTAGCGTTCGGCTCCCAGACTGCAACGGTTTCGTCGGCAACCTGGAATTCCTGTGAGGATTTACTTTGGCCACTGCTTGAACATCTTGGTGACTGCTTTTCCTACCAGTTGCTGGTTCTTGCTTCCGTTGTTGCTAAGGGTATTTTGCGCAATCCCACGCCAAAGCAGTGTTTGATCCTTGCCGGTATAGAGATCAACAATGAGTGTCCCGATTACATTCTGCTGAGGAGTGATGGTGCCCATTCCTCCGCCAAAGCCGCGCATGCCCATAGCGGAGTAGGAGGTCTGTTCTTTCATGCCGCCGCTCGCCAGTAAGATCACATCGGCAGTCTGCGAATCAGTGGCAAGCTGCAGACCCTTGGCCTGCATAGCCGTGTCGATGTCCTGTTTGGCGGTTTGCGCCAGGATCGAGTTCTTGATCTGGTTGGCATTGTTGGCGGCCCACGCATAGGTATGGAACGCTGCAAAGCTCTGGCTATGGTTGTAGTTGACGGAGACGGTTTGGCCGATGGCTGCTGTAGAAGCCATTGACAAGACAGCTGCAAACAACGCTAATTTGAGTTTCATGAGTACTTCTCTTTCTCTAGTACTGGCGTTAATGAATGAGTCGTCGACCTTGCTATTTGCCAAACGAGAATATGCGGTTCCAATCCTTCTTCATGCTGATCACCGCTCATCCGTTCCTGTTGGCTTCGGCCATGAGCTCGTCCGGGAACGAGCCGACACCGGTTGCCGGGAGCCCTCCCGCCGGCCCATAGGCATATTCGCGGGTACCATCGTCGTGGAGGACAATCATCATCAGCCGGCTTCCCTCCCCGGCCTGCGTCCATTCGGGCATCGCCGTGTCTCCAGCAGAATTGCCAGACGCTGCATTGCTTAGTAGGTCCTGATTTTTGCTTATGGAGAAAAGCCATCATGCATCTTGCCATGAACTCAACCGGTGTTTATGCGGGCTGGTAGTTTGAGTTCTGGATGGCGACAGTCATTTGTTTGCTCACCCCGTTCACCTGGGTACTGGCGACGTGATTGATGCCACTAGGCAGCTTGGCAAACTGCACAGCCATCGTGACCGCATCTTTTGGATCCGTGAGGTAGCTCGCGACGTTCATGGCCATAATGGATTTTGTTGCCGAGTTGAAGACGAGCGTCATGGAGTCCCCAGGCTTGATGTAGTTCCTGACAACCAGGCTTACGGTACCGGCAGCACCGCCCATCTGGATCGAAACATTACCCTGCTGGTAGGCCTGCTGCAACAGCGCCGGATCAGGCTGAGTATACTGTTTGGTTAATGCGCCAATGTCCTGGCCGTATTGTTCATATTCGTCGGTCTTTTTCGCGACGATGCGCTGCTTGAGCCTGCCTCCGCTTGGCGCCGCGGCCGCTGGAAGCGAGCTCAGAACAACCTTCTGTTGTGCCCCTCCCGGCCCGGTGCTCACCTGGGAGATAATGGTTTTCTTGACTGAGCCTTTGAGCGAGATTGTCTGCTGTTCCTGCCAGGTGAAATGAGAGAGCGCCAGCTTATTGGCGGCGGACGCCTGTTTGATCTCCTGCACCTTCTGCATCAGTTCGGGATTTTGAGCAAGGCTCAGGGTGAAGGGTGAGATGGCGGTAGCAAAGGCCACCAAGAATGTCGCTCGTATTGACGTTGTTCCCTGTCTGAAGTACATCGTTGCTCCTTGTTGTTTCGTTGTCCGGGATCTCTTCAAATATAAATTCCGCTGCTTTCCGCCATGCGGTTGAAGCTGCAGGTCCAATGAGAACTAAAAGACACGTCCAATTTTGAAGAAGAACCTGCCTCGCCCGTAGTCGCCGACCGCTCCGCCTACTTCTACCGGGCCGAAGATTGTGCTAACGATGATTCCTCCTACGAAATCCATCGGAAGGTTTGGGGGTTTTGGACCTAGGGGGAGCTGGTAGGTCTTACCTGCTTCATACATTGCGATCAGGTTGAGGCTGTCACCCAGAAAGGGTGGGAGCTTGAATAATTCGCGGATATAGCCAGCCTGTCCCAGGAAGTACTGGTTAGTCAGCAATTCATTGGAACCCCAGGCAAGCAGCTGTTGAGAACCTCCAAGGGAGAACTGCGGAACGCCTGTTTTAAAGCCGTAACTGGATCCGCCATAAGCATTGAAGTAGAGCGAAGTGGGCTGGCTCAGGCGAAAGAAGCTTTCCGATTCAACTCCGGAGACAGGAAACCAGCCCGTTGCATCTGGGTTCACGTTGAATCCTTTGGTATACAGCTGAAGGCTTCGTCCCGATCTCGGGATGACAGGATTGTCCAGCTGTTCGAGCTGGTACTGAAGCCGGAAGTCTCCGGTAGCGCCGGCTACCTGAGGCAGGCTAGTAGGGTTGCCGATGTAGCGCTTGAGCGACTGGTATCCACCTTCATAGCCCAGCCGCAACTCGCCGATGCGTCCAAACTGGTAACCTGCGTCCAAACCGCCAATAGCGAGACGCTGACGGTATTCTGCGATCAAGTCGGTGTTGTTGTAGAGGTTCAACTGGTTGCTAAAAAAGCTGGCACGCGGAGCGACGAACCACGGGCCCGTCGGCACAAGAGGATGGTAGTACTCGGCGCCGAGGCCGTACTGCGATCCGACGATTGCATCGATACGTAGTTCCGAACGAAAGCTGCCAAAATCAAAGTAGGTGACTCGCGCTCCCATGCTAAACAGAACATTGTTGTAATTAGAGCCATCGACCAGGATCAGCGGCCGCACGATTGGAGGCGCGTAAGGTTTCTGGGTCGCGGCGATTTCTAGACCCTGCTTTCCGTCCTTCTCAACCATTGAGTAATTAAGGTTGGCGAAGCGGCCCATCCCGTCGAGGCTCATAATGTCCTGGTTGAGAACGGCGGAGTCGATCGGCTTTCCGAGAACCGTGTCGAGCGTTTTCTCCATCTCGGCGGCGATTTCCGGCTCAGTGCCGGTGATCTGAACGAACTCAGGCGCAGGAGCAACTTTACGGCGTCCGCTGCGTGTTTCGAGGTACTTGTCCCAAGTCGCCTGATCGACGGAGAATGCGCTTAGGACCGAGGCCTTGGCGGCTGCCGCATCGTAACCGGCCTTGATTATCTCGTCTGATTTGTCGTAATCGAGAGCGGTGTATTTCTGTAGAGGAACGGTAACCAGCAAGTCGGCCTGCTCCATCGACCGGAGTTCGTTGGCGGCGATCATCACGGATATGGATTCGCCAAGTACTGCAAAGCTTGATAACGGTGCATCTGCAGATAACTTGGCCGTCTCGAGATGAACGCCAAGAACCAGGGTCGCCCCCATCTCTCGAGCAACATCAATCGGAATATTGTTGAGCAGCCCACCGTCAGCATAGATATGATCCCCAGTTCGCACCGGAGTAAACAGGCCAGGCAATGACATCGTCGACCTTAACGCCAGCCCAAGAGGACCCTCGTGGAAGACGTGGGGCTTGCCGGAGACAAGATCCGTCGCGACGCAGGCAAACGGTATGGGCAGATCGTTGAAGCTTGGTAGCTCAGAATAGGGAAGCGCGACACGATCGAGAATCAGGGAAACCTGCTGCCCGGAATTAAAGCCGCCAGGGAACTGCAGTCCTTTTCGTATTCCAAATTCGAGAGAGCTCGGATAGAGATGCTCATCCTCTTTACGCCTGAACGAGAGATCCTTGTACGGGATCTGCCCTTGTAGGACTTCGTTCCAGTTGATCGATTCGACCACCTGGCGTACCTCAGCCGCGCTTCTGCCGGTCGCGTAGACGCCAGCGACCAGCCCGCCCATACTCGTACCGGCTAGGTAGCTCACGGGAATACGGTGCTCTTCCATCCATTGGATAACGCCGATGTGAGCGAGCCCCAGTGCTCCTCCACCCTCGAGAACCAGGCCGATCTTCGGGTGCGCCGGGGATGCTGGAGGCACTGTCTCTTGGGACTGGACATAGGCTGACGCGAGAAGAAGCCCGCAGAGCAGAGCAGACTTAGCGCGCAGTGTGGGCATTGAGAAAGCTCCATTGAACTAGCCCCGAAGGTAAGGAGTACAAGCCGGTAAGTCTAAACTTCATCTACTCCAGGCAGGATTTCTCAGCAAGTTAAACATTAACTCTCAAAGATAGAAACTGTCTCTTGCGACAGGTGGTAGCAGCTGTACTAGCGATGGGTGCTCACCACTGGCGGTTACCTCCCCATCTCCTTGAGGGCGTCGATGACCGGACCCGAGGTGATTCGCATGAGCCCACTAAATGGCGTATAAAGCTACAGAATGATAAAGATTGCGGCAGACACTGCCAGTGCTCCGAAAGCGAGTGTCACGATCACCGTCCCGTTGGAAGGAGCAAACAGACCGAATCCGATAAAGATCAGCGTTAACCATGACACCAATACGGCGAGAAGCGGAAGGGGGACTGCACTCTGCTCGGATTTCAAAATATAAGCCACTGCGTGCGTCTCAACGCAAGAATGAGTGGAAGTGCCTGCATCTTGGCAGTAGTTTGAACGGCGTTCTTAGGAGCAAGAAACTCGATTTCGTTGACAACGGCTTCACTTAGATATCGGGCCTGAGTTCCGCATCCACTCCGGCATCCCTTGGCCAGATCCGCGCGGCATCAGCTTTCACAAGCTCCCGAAATTCGTTGCGGATGGGTCCCGTCTCACTGCCATACCCGCCAACAGTCCGTCGATGGTGACTTCGCTGAGGAGATCAGCATGCCAAGCACCAAGGCCGCCATCGTCGCAATGAGCCCAGTCGAAAGGGTAATCAGATCTTTTGCGGCAGGCCCAAAATGTTCTGCGGGGGCAACATGTCGAATGTTTATGCCAGCTAAGGAAGCGGAGAAAAGAGGACGAGGACGAGCAAACTGATGATTATGGAATGCATTGCTTCGTCTGCCTCCTTTTATTTGGGTTCCGGCAGCACTTTACGACGCTCGGCCGGCAACGGCCTCTTGCCTTGTAGGAAACCTGAAACAGACCGTCTCTGGCAGTTCAAGCATGAGCCGTTTGAACGGGAAACTGTCTCTTCCGACAGGTGGCACTCGCGGGAGGGGATCGGTGCAAGGGCTTGTCGAGCCATTCCAGGATGTTGATCCATCGTTTAATTGGTGACAACTGTCGCAAGTGACAGTTGTCACTGTTTATTGCCCTCACTACCTTTGCATCGCGGTCTGGATCAAGAGCAGCCAGGATTCCTTGCGGGGCAGTGAGTTTGCCGCTAGTGAACAGCAGAGGGGCGGTCGGCGCGCCAGCCTGCAAATGGAGAAGATGACGATGAGTACTCTCGCAAGACAGATCATGTCAGTGTCGCTATCGGTTCTGCTCGTCTTTGGGACAATGCCATCGAAAGTGGCGGCACAAGCTGCGCCACCAGCAGGTTACTCCGGCCAGGGTGTCCCGCTGTCGCCAGACGATCTGCGGCAATTGGTTGCGCCGATCGCGCTGTATCCGGACGCTCTGGTGGCCCAGATACTAGGTGCGGCGAGCTTCCCCGACCAGATTACCGCCGCCGCAACCTGGCTCCAGCAGAACAGGAATCTTACGGGCAAGACATTGTCGGACGTCGTCAATATTCAGTCATGGGAACCGAGTGTCAAGGCGGTCACACAGTTTCCTTCTGTACTGAACGATATGGCGAAGAACCTGAGTTGGACTTCGGCATTGGGAGAAGCATACGCGACTCAGACTGCGGACGTAATGGCAGCTGTCCAGTTCCTGCGAGCAAAAGCTCAGGCTGCTGGCAATCTCAAGTCCAGCTCGCAGATCACGATCGTGCAGCAATCGCCGCAGGTGATCGTGATTCAGCCAACGAATCCGCAAGTGGTTTATGTTCCGGTTTACAGCCCGGCGGTGGTCTACGGCACCCCGTATGTCTATCCCACCTACAGCACAGCGGCTGTCGTGACCGCAGCAGCCATTGGATTCGGGATTGGCATCGCGATCGCATCCAGCAATTCCTGGGGATACAGCTACTGGAATTGCAACTGGCATAGTAGTACGGTGATCTATCACTCGAACAACTACTACGGAAACACTGCCTGGCATGGATCGAGCGGCACGGTATATGGGCCAAACGGTGCTGCACACTATAACACCAGCACCGCATACAACCCTGCAAACGGAGCCGTGGCACGCGGAGGCACGGTATCAAATGGATACGGAAGCGCCAGCGCGGCGAAGGGGTACAACCCCTCGACCGGCACTTACGCTCGTGGGGCTACGACCTCCAACGCCTACGGCACGACGAGCGCGGCCCAGGCTTACAACCCGAGAACCGGCGCCTCAGCCTCTACGGTACAGAATTCAAACGCTTACGGCAGCTCCGGCAGTTCGACCGCGTCTAAGAACGGCCAAACTGTCAATAGCCAGCACACTACAAGCTCGCAGGGTACGACCGGCTCGGTGACAAGCTCGAATGGCGCAAAGGCGGTTGGCGGAACAGGAAAATACAACAGCGCGGCCGTAGGTCAAACCGCCAACGGGAACAAGTATGCGACGGCCAACGGGAACACCTACAAGAACACCGGAAACGGCTGGCAAGGAAACAGCAACAACACTGCGAAGCCAAGCTCCTCGGCGAGTGGCTGGGGCGGGCAGGAGAAGAGTAGTGGTTCGTCGGCATTTAACAGCGGTGGGAGTGGGTGGCAATCCAAGCAGGCCAGCGCTCGTGGAGCAGCCAGCACCGGCGGTGGTGGTGGCTGGGGCGGTGGCGGTGGCCGCTCCCGCAGGTAGGTGTAGGTTGCACGACGGCTGGGCCATGCTCCTGCGTCATTATTATGGTTAGTTCTTTGGAGATTAATATGTCGCTTCCATTTCGCAGCATCACGTATGTCGGCCGATTGACGTTTCTGGTTGTTTTCGTCTCGATGACAGCTTGCAATAAGCAGGACAAGCCTTCTGTCACTACCTATGCCTCTCCAGAACTCGCAGGCGAGGGATTGCTTCAAGCGGGACAGTCACGGACACCAGGGTCGTTCTTGGCAATCTTTGGCGTAGATTCGAAGGATGTCATCTCATCCGGGAACGCCGCGGAAGACAGCGCGACCATTAGCCAGTTCGTGGCAGGCTACAGCGCAATGCACCGCTGGCGCAAGATGCCCGATGATTCGCAGATCTTGCTCATAGAGCCCACCAACTTTGCTTTTCCAATCCCACTCAAGAAGAACGATGTGGGACAATGGTTCTTTGACACCGCGGCCGGGAAAGACGAGATCCTGAGACGTCGTGTTGGCCGCAATGAGATCGACGTTATCGACGTCTGCGAAGCCCTGGTTGATGCTCAAGCCCAGTACTTCTCAGAGCAACACGATGATGGAACTACCGGGCAATACGCTCCGAAATTCATTAGTGACAACGGCAAGCAGAATGGCCTGTATTGGGAGTCGCCGGATGGTCAGCCCAAGAGCCCGCTCGGGCCGCTTGCTGCCTACGCCACAGCAGATGGATACAAAGTAAATCCAGCCTCCAATGTACCGTTCCATGGCTACTACTTTCGTATGCTTACTAGCCAAGGGAGTCATGCACCGAGTGGTGCAAAAAGCTACATAACGGATGGTAAGATGGTCGGCGGATTCGCCTTCGTCGCATACCCGGCTGAATACGGAAATACAGGAGTGATGACCTTCATCATTAACCAGGATGGGGTCCTCTTGCAAAAAGATCTGGGGAAGAGCACCACAGAAGCTGGTTCGGCAATGAGCGAGTACGATCCCGACTCGACTTGGACTCCAACCATGGGTTCTTGAAAGCCTTTCCGAATCGAATCGGAAGAGGCGCGCATGGGAAGCACGATCCCTAGACAATTCTGTTCATAAGTTGAGGGGGAGAAGGTAATGGCCGTCGAGGTAAAACCGTCAGGGAGCTTTAAACAGAAGGCAAAGCACGAAGTAGTCGATTTCCTGGTGATAGCACTGTATCTATCGTTCTTCTTCTGCTCCCTCGTAACCTACACCATGGTCACTCTGAGAACCCATGGAATCACCTACTTTAACTACGCTTTCGCTCTCATCAACGCGCTTATCATCGCCAAAATCATCCTGCTTGGGGAGCTTGCCCACGTGGGCGACAGGCTAGACGGCAGGCCACTCTATCAATGTGTCCTTTACAAGGCCTTCGTCTTCGACTTGCTCGTCTTCACCTTTCACTTCGTGGAGGAATTCGTCAAGCGGCTCATCCACGGTGCGCCTTTTGGAACGGTCTGGCACAACATCGACTACCCGGAGATGCTTAGCAGGATGATCGTCATTTTCTGCGCCTTTCTGCCCCTCTTCGCCTTTCGAGAACTTCGTCGGGTGCTGGGGGAGGAGAGATTTAATGCCATTCTCCGCAACCCGCGTAGGCTCGTTGAACCGTGACATTGCCAGCGGAAGGAGTAGCAACGCACAACCGGTGGCAAGGAACTGGAGTGCCCGATCTTTTGTGCCATTGGAAGAGTTAGTGTAGCGCACCGATTTCTGAGGTCAGATCGATGCAGGATATGGCCGCAAGGGGAGCCGGGAGCGAAGCGACTGGCTCCCCTTGCGGCCAAGCAGTGGATGCCAGCCAAGCCTCAGGTGCTGGTGATCGGTATCCCAGCGAGGAGTGCGGCCTGACGGTGTTGTAGTGGACACGCCAGCGTTCGGCCAGCACGCGCAGTTCTTTGATCGAGTAGAAGATCTCCCCGTTGAGGAACTCATCTCTGAGTTTCGAGTTGAAGCTCTCGCAGTAGCCGTTCTCCCACGGTGAACCGGGCTCTATGTACAAGGTCTTCGCTCCTGTCTTTGCAAGCCATTGACGTAAGTCTTTGGCGACGAACTCGGGCCCATTGTCCGAGCGAAGATGCTCCGGCACTCCCTTCATCACCATCACATCGGCCAGCGCAGAGATGACCCTGGAGCTGGACCAACGGCGTTCCGCACGCACCAGCAAGCTCTCACGCGTGTGCTCATCGATCAGGTTCAGCAGGCGCACGCTGCGGCCATCATGCGTCCGTGCGCTGACGAAGTCATAGCTCCAGACATGGTTCCGCCGCTCCGGTCTGATCCGCACGCACGATCCATCGTTAAGCCACAACCTGCCCCGTGGCTTCTGCTTCTGTGGAACCTTTAGCCCCTCGCGACGCCAGATACGCTCCACGCGATCCTTGCCTACTCGCCAGCCGGCCCGCTTCAGCAACGCCGTGATCCGGCGATACCCATAACGGCCGTACTGGCTGGCAAGCTGAACGATCGCCTGTGTGAGTGCATCTTCGTCTTCCCGCCGGATCGCACGGTAGCGCTGCGTGCCGCGCGGCTGGTTGGCCAACCGGCACGCCCTGCGCTCCGTCATCCCATGCTGCTCTTGCGCATGATCTGCTGCGATCCGTCGTCGCTCAGGGCTTAGAAGTTTCCCGAGGCGAAGTCTTTCAACACAAGGTTGTCCAGGCTCAGATTCGCCACCAACCGCTTCAGCTTCGAGTTCTCCTGCTCCAACTCCTTCAGCCGCTTCGCCTGGTCTACCTGCAACCCGCCGTACTCCTTGCGCCAGCGGAAGTACGTCTGCTCCACGATCCCGGCTTCCTTACACGCCAGAGCAGTCGTCTTCCCATTCGCTATGGCCACTTCGATCTGCCGCAGCAGGTTCACCACCTGTTCAGGTTGGTACTTCTTGCCTCGTCCCATATGCCCTCTCCTTGTCCAGTGTCTCTCTTATCCACTGGCACACTTCAAGCCGGGCACTCCAAGGTCAAGCAGCGGGATCTCTTACACCGAAAGCTAAACTTTTGCGAGGTCTTCATTTAGCCTCCGCAAGTATTATAAGCAACGCGTAATATACTTGCTGTGCCGCATTGAGATGTGGCTTCTTCTCGCAAGGTCAGCACGAAACTAGATCCATCCTCAGCGTTCGGACAAACGCTAAGGAAGCATCGGGTTCGGCTGAAAATGAGTCAAGAGGCTCTTGCAGCTAGGTCCGGTTACGAAAGGGCATTTATTAGCCTCATCGAGCTTGGCAAAACAAATCCCTCGTTGAGAAGTATCTTCGACATTTGCGGATCGATCCAGATGAAACCTTGAGTATTCCTCCGTCAGGTGGAGCAGCTGTCAGGTTTGGAGCTGCCGTCTGAATCAAAGTAGTGCGGAACCCGCTTTTCTCGACGCCCTGGAGTTTCCATTTTTTGGTCGGTGAGAGGGCGGTGAGAAGGCACGGAGACACCAAAACTCGGTGTCTTCTGGTAGACTTAATTTTGTCGTGGCGGTGATGATTTTGGTGTCTTGGTGTCTGTTTGGTACCTATAGAAGCCCTGAAGTCAAGTCCACAGCAACGAAGGGGTAGAACAGAGCGAGTATAGCGAAAGCTGCGAACTCTCTGATTCTATGTGACATATTCCAAGTGTCTGAAAAGACTCGTGGGGACGTAGCTCAGTTTGTTAGAGCGCTGCCTTCTAACAGCTAGCTTAGGAATCAATCACTTACATCCTTGGTGTCCAGTTTGGTGTCCATCCTGACCCGATTCTGCTAGGCTATTGGCCTCGGAGGAAGACTCTTTGGAGGCCTACTCTCAAGACCCGCAACTCCCTCTTAAATGCTCCCGAATATGCGGATCGCGTCAACCTAGTCAAGAAGATTAAGGTCGACAACCGCTGGCGTTTCGCGCCCGTTGTTCCCGAACCAAATGGGGCCTCAAAGACCGTGTCCGCATCAACGACACCATCGAAACACATCCTGAAGGTGCTTACTACATCGAGTGGCGCGAACGCGGCAAACGCTGCCGTGTCTCGGTCGCCCGTGAAGACGCAATCGAGGAAGCTCGTCGCAAGGCGGTCGAGCTTCGCGCCATCCGTGATCGTCTGATCGCGGCACCCGAACCCGTCCCAGACGCAACACCCAAAAGCCTGACCGGTCCAGCCCTCGACGAGTACCTTCGCTTCGTTCGCGTCCATCGCAAGCATCGCACTTGGCTCACCTATCGCTTCACTCTCGACACCCTACTCCGGGCGGCATACAAGAAGAAGTATGTCGAAGATGCAACCCGGCAGGACGTGATCGACTTCATGACCTACTGCTATGAGCAGGTCTCGGCGCGCGCACGGTCTATGACAAGACCGTGACCGTGCTGCAGCTCTTCAAACGCCATGGTGAGACGGGTCTCATGGAGCGCGGGGACTGGCCAAGCTATGTGGACACCATTCGGCCGGTCTACGAGCCAGAAGAACTCTTGGCGATGTTCCGGATCTGCTCGGAAGATGAGGCGACATTGCTGAAGTTCCTGCTAGGCTCGGGTTTCCGCGATCAGGAGGCTCGGTTTGTCGAGTGGCGAGACGTTGACTTCCGCAACCAGGAGGTGCGCGTAAAGGCCAAATCCCACTGGCGATTCACGCCAAAGAATTGGGAAGAGCGAACTGTCCCTCTTCCTGAAGCTTTGATGGAGTGGCTCAAGCGGCGGAAGGAAGCACGGCGAGCGAATCCGAACGAGTTGGTCTTCCCCAACGAACGTGGGAAGCCGGACAGCGAAATGGACACCATCGTCAAGCGCGTCGCCGAACGCGCCGAACTCAACTGCAAACAGTGCGTGACCGAGCACGGAAACAAATGCAAAGAAGGGCCTTACTGCATGAACTTTTTTCTTCATGAGTTCCGACACTCGTTCGCTACGAACCATCTCCGTGATGGAGTTGACCTCCGCACCGTCCAGAGCTGGCTCGGGCGCCGCGATATCAAGTCGACGGTGGTCTACCTAAAAGGAATTCGATCGAAGGATGCAGTGAGGAAGTTTAATAGCGGCGCTGCGCACAAAGCTTTGTCGGGAGGTTTCGGGCAGCGCTATGCTGTTGGAGCTTCTCCAGAAAGTGAACAGTATGCAGGAAAGTCACACGGAGCCGGAGGCGTTCAAGGCGTCGTTCGTTGACTTCGTCGCGCGGGCGGATGATCACATCAGCGTGGTCAGGCCATTCTTTCCGATGCTGGTGTGTTTTCTTCCATCTCTTCCCGGCGCCATCTCCGAGCCACACAGTCCCGAAGGCTATGGCTTTGGGAGGCGGGCGAGCAGTATTCCTCTAGCTTCTTAACGCTGCGCTATGAGGTGTGAGAAAAGCCGTGAGCTTCAAGGACCTCTTGTTCAATCTCCGACGAATAGAGGGGACATGAATCCTGAAAGTCGAACTTCTCAAGCCTTTGGGCTTCTTCCTGGTTAAGGAGTCGCAGATTCGTGAGGACGGCGATCATGTCGGACCGACTATTAAAATGGCGGCAGCGCATGGAACCCTGAGTCCACTTTCCCCGAATCACGACGTCAAGCCCTTCCTCGCAAGGGAAGACAATCATCCGGACCTGTATTTTGCATTACCCTCCGACAAGTATTCGGTCGTGCTGCGTTTAGCACATGACCTTGTCGCGACACCTAGAATTTCATCAAAATAAACAACAGGCGCGTGCCTGTGGATTTCCTCAACTCGCAAGAATAGTCGAACTGAACGCGTCAGTCACTGCCAAAACAGTCTTAACATTGAACCTTTCGCCGCAGGTGATGACGGTGCTTTGGTAGGCCGCAAATATTATAAGCAGCACATAATATACTTGCGGTGCCACATTGAGTATGGCATCTTCTGAAATTTCAGAGAGCAAAAACTCGATCCTTCCGTGGCGTTCGGACAGCTGCTGCGGAAGCATCGATTGCGACAGAAGATGAGCCAAGACGCTCTTGCAGCAGTCTCCGGCTACGAGCGTGCCTTTATCAGCCTCATTGAGTTGGGGAAGACCAATCCCTCTCTTCAAAGCATCTTCGACATTTGTGGCTCCCTCCAGATGAAGCCATCCACATTTCTTCGCCAGGTTTGCCTTCCGACAAGCGGCCAGGAGCTGAGACCGCGAAGCGCTGATCGCATTTGTGGTGTAGAGACCACTCTTGCTACATCGCTTCCTTCGTCCCCGTTTTGATCAGCCACCAGTTCATGGACAATGTTGTGCTATATCCGCAGATCATTCCAATTTGCATCATTAGCCAGTACTTGGGTTGAAAAGGGGTGAGGTGAGGATTCGGAAACAGTTCGAAGAAGACGAATGCCATCCACGCATACATTCCAATTTGGAACGCAACAATGGAGAGCGTGTCTGCCTTGATGGCAGCGACCAGGGCTTGGCTAGACTTTAGATTTGCTTGGGCTTGATCGCAAAGTATTGGAAGGCTATTCCCAACGCCCAAGCAGCCATGAGGTCGATAGCATAGCTTGCCCACAGCACCGAACCGAAGAGAGTTATGCAAAAGGTGGCGATACTGAATTCACAGGACACATCCGCGATCATGCAACCGGCACCACAGTGACTCGCTCCAAGAGCTACCTGTATGGCTGTAGGTCCGCCTCGCCTCCGCGCGTCGCCATGAGGATCCATACTCGGGGCAGCGTCCGCATCGGACAGAGTCGTATTCCTCGATCTCCCGACCTTGTAATAGGCCCAAAGCGCAAAAACACTCAAATAGAAGGCAGTGATCGGCCACACGACATTCATCACCGCCATTCTCTGTGGATAGTGGATTTCGTCTGCCGTGATCCACGCAGCACACGCGATCGCAACGCCTATCGAAATCCACGCAACTACATCCACCGGTCACCTCAACTCGTAGAGAAGACATTTGATTCGAACTTCAACTCGGCTGTTGGAGCACTTCATGTAGTGCCTGCAACAAGTGTCTGAAGTTCTAGGGGCCCAAGTGGGCCGAGATGAGAGGGCAATCGCGACGACCGTAGGGGGACTTCTCTCGGGTGCCTTGGTTTACGGACTGGCTCCAGAGACCGAGGGTCATCGGAATTAGCCATAGACCGTGAGGGCCCTGTTCTTTTCCCTGTTAGCAGGGAATTGCACCAGGAGACGGGTTCGCCTGAGACTCCGCCCACCGCCAATCAAGACTCGAACCCGGAGAATCAAATCCGCGATTGCAGATTCCGATCACTGTCTGCCCAGCCGGAGGTAGCACTTCTTCGGAAGCGAGCGAAGCTTTCGCGGCTTTGCCCGCTGACTAGCGCGAGCCTGCAACCGCAGTTAAGGTATATTTCCCTCGCCAGAAGATAGAAAGGCTAATGCGGCGACTCGGCCGGACAGCTTCCGTCGTGGCGCTATTGCTCTCCGTGGAGCGGTTCATCGATGCGCAGAATTCGATCGCCTTTTACGTTGTGCAGTCGCTGGTGAACTCCGCTAGGCCACGCGATCTCGATGGAGCTTGCCACGTGATCCGCTCCCAAACCGAAGTGAGCCCGTTTGTCGCTTGCAGACAGGTAGCTCCCTGCAGTCGACACTGTCCACCATTGTGGTCCCGCGGAGGTGACCAGCTTGATCACTGCTCCCACGGCATCCCGGTTGCTCTTATGCCCTACCAGATCCAGGCTTAGCCAGTGATTTGTTGTCGTGGTCGCGTTACGGATGACGTATGCGGACCCATTGTTGGTCGTGACTACGAGATCTTCGAGTCCATCGTTATTGAGATCGCCGGTGGCCAGGCCGCGGCCAACCCACGCCTGTTTAAAGATATCGCCGGCTTCTGCGGATACGTCCATAAACTTCCCACGCCCAACGTTGCGCATGAGCAATAAAGGCTCTTTGTAACGCAGTTGAGGAAAGGTCGATTGAATATTGTCGATGTCGTGCCCCTGGGCGATGATGAGATCTTTGAAACCGTCGTTATCATAGTCGAAGAACTTGGCGCCCCAGCCAGAGTGCAGCATGGTCGAGACGGCTAGTCCAGAGGTGTTGCTTGTGTAATCGAAGCTACCGTCGCCGTTATTTCGGTAGAGAGCGTATTTCTGGTTTGCGAGGTCGGTGATGACCAGATCGGGGAGACCGTCGTTGTCATAGTCCTGGAAATCGACGCCCATTCCTGCATAGGTGCGACCGTCCGAATCCAAGGCCGAACCTGCCATCAGGGCGTTTTCTTCGAAGACTCCGCCGGGTCTGTGGCGGTAGAGGAACTCCGGCATCGAGTCATTTGCGACCACGATGTCAGGATGGCCATCGCGATCGTAATCGGCGATCGCAATGCCGAGTCCTTTCCCCAGTTTGTCGATGCCCAGTTTGGCTGAGATTTCGGTGAAGCGTCCATTCCCTTCGTTGCGATACACGAGCGGCGTTACAGCGGGGAACAGATCGGGATGACAATAAGACCGGAGCCCGGGGAGACGTTCGCCGCACCAGATGTCGTCGAAGTCGAACTTCAGGTAGCGCAAGACAACCAGATCGAGGAGTCCGTCACCGTCGAGATCGACCCAGGCGGCGCTGGTCGACCAGCCGTCTCCTGCCGTTCCCGACTGGGCCGTGACATCGCTGAAGGTGCCGTCCCCGTTGTTGTGGTAAAGGTGATTGCTCCCATATCCGGTAACGTAGAGGTCTTCAAACCCGTCGTTATCATAGTCGCCAACGGCAACGCCCATGTCGTAATTGGTACCTTGCAGGCCGGCTTTCTCGGTCACATCCTCAAAGCTTCCGTCCCCCTTTTGGCGATAAAGACGGTTCCAATAGGCGGGGCCGCTTTTCCTGGGAATGGCGCCCCGCGGCGTGGGGTCGGCGAGCGGAGCGCCGTTCACGAGGAAGATGTCAAGGCGGCCGTCATTGTCATAGTCGAAGAGAGCAACACCGGAGCCCATGGTCTCAATTAGGTACTTCTTCGATGTATGAGAGGCATTTGCGGAGAACGTGACGCCACTTTTAGCCGTTATGTCCACAAACGCTCCGAGGTCCTTGGCGGCGGCCGGCGCGGCCGTCTGCCCGAAACAATCTAGAGAAATCATTGTTGCAATTACAGATGCGCGGATCGCGCACTTCACAGCCGGCCCTGTCCGCCAGACCGGCGAGATTCGCTGTATCCAGCTTCCGCCAGTCTTTGCTTCCAGCGGCTTCAACCTGATCCGGCCCCCGCTTGAGCGCTTCATGCTCCTGCACCGCCGTATGCGCCTCGGCTGTCTTCCGATAAGTCGATAGGCTGGTGAAATCTTTCATCCTGTGCGCGGCTACATTTCTCCCGTACGCATGGCGTTGCTTCGTAGCCAGTGGAGGCCGCGATTCGAGCATTCGCATACAGCAGGCGGCCGCGCGCAATCACGCGGGCGCTGATCAGCAGGTGACCGCGCATCGTGGGAATCACGAAGTTTCCACCCGATCTCTCAATCGAATTAAGCAAGAACTGCGCCATGTATGCTCCCATTTCTGAATCAGTTCTTTAAAAGTGGCGTTCCAATGCGTCAAGTTCTAGTAAATACCTGATTGTCCATCTCTGCTGTGCCCGTGATAGCCTCTGTTCGTATGACTTCCGGATTGGAGTTCTCCGGGTGGGGGCGGTTTTAAGGCGCTCCCGATGCCCTCTGGCGGGCAGGTATCGCCTCGGTGCTTTAACGTTAACTATGCTACTCGCCATTTTGCAATCGGTCAGCGGAATCGGCCTTTTGGCGGCTGAGCTTTCCGCTGCTTGAACCGCTCTCCGGCACGCCTGCAATCGCACCGAAGACTCTCGCATTGAGAACGAGTGGACTGCTTAAGTGACAAACGAAATCAAGAATCGTACTGCCCTCGTCACCGGCGCCGCTCGCGGTCTGGGAAACGCAATTGCTTCGGAGTTGGCGAACCATGGCGCGAACGTCGCCATCAACTACTACAGCAGCCGTGAGGCAGCTGACCGTCTCCGTGAGGAGATCGAAGATCGGGGTGGACGCGCAGCCATCTTCCAGGCCGATGTGCGCGGTGAGCAGGAGGTCGCGCGAATGGCAACCGAGGTGTCAACCGTCTTCGGCCCGATCGACATTCTGGTAGTCAACGCAACCGGGCCGCAACCTTTCTACTCCATCGAGGAGCAGACCTGGGAGCACTACCTTCATCAGTTGGAGTTCTTCGTCAAATCGCCTCTCTTGCTTCTCAAGGCGGTGCTGCCGGCGATGAAGAAGCAGCGCTTCGGCAGGGTCATTCAGATTGGCAGCGAGGTCTTCGAGTTGGGTAATCCTCGCTTCGCCAACTATGTCGCCGCGAAGGGTGCGCAGCTTGGGCTCACGCGCTCGTGGGCGCGCGAACTTGCCCCCGACGGAATTACCGTCAACCTGGTCGCGCCGGGTTGGATTCCGACCGAGAGACATGCCGGTGTGCCGGCTGACGAACTCGAGGCCTATCGGCGACAGGTGCCAATGCAGAAGATGGGCGAAGCCGCGGATATTGCGAAGATCGTCGCCTTCCTGGCGAGCGATTCCGCTGGATTTATCACCGGGCAGAAGTTCTCGGTGAACGGCGGCAACACTTTGGCATGAGAGCAATGTGGAGCATCGATGGGTGTCAAGAAGCTTGATTGGAAACAGCTAGGGCGGCGAAGCTTTCTGCAAGCCTCCGGAATGGCGGCTGCTGGGGTAGTGCTGGCTGGCCGCGCCGATCTTGGCCGGAGCGCGGCTTCGACCGCTTCGCTCGGCTCGGAGGCCACCGCCAACATGCGGGTGTGGTCTAATCAGCCGGCGTTTACGCGGCTCTTTGACAATGAAAAGCAATCGAGTGCTACCTCTGACCTTTATGACGGGGTTTGGCAGGGGGAACCGGTACCGCCTCTGCCTCGCGTGCCTGATCCTGCTGCCGTTATCAAGCGCTGGCAGTCGGGCGAAGGCAAGGACTATCTCGACGAAGAGACCTATGCGGCGACCAAAGGCAAGTATTCGAATCCCGCTCGTCTCTGGGAAGGAGAGCAGTATCCCATCGGCAACGGCCGTCTCGCAGCTTCCGTCTTTCATGGGAGCGGTCGCGATCGCTACTCGCTGAACGAGGTTTCTTTCTGGTCTGGGGGTCAAAATGCAGGCACGATCAACAGCAAAGGCGATAAACACTATGACGGAGAGCACGGACCTGAAGTCGGCGAAGACGGTTTCGGCGGCTATCAGCCGATAGCCGATCTGCTCGTAGACTTCAACGCGCCGGTTGAGAGAGGCCCATTTCTCCGCGAGATCTGTCTGGATCAGGGCCTGGTTCGCTCTTCGGGCATAAGGAAAGGCGTTGCCATAGAGAGCACAGCTTTTGCGAGTTACTCCGACCAAGTCATTGTTTTGCACTATCGGGCAATCGACCGGAAGACATTCGATGCCACCGTCTCGCTGGCGACGCAGCGCTCCGCCGATTCAGCCTCGGCCGGTCAGCGAGAGCTCACGCTGGAAAGCGAACTTGGCAACGGAATGCGCTGCAGGGCGCAGGCTGTCGTCACGAGCCAGGCAGGGAAGCAGTCCGGCGAGGCAGACCACATCGCTATACGCGGCGTGGAATCTTTGACCATCGTGATTGCAATCGAGACGAACTTTCTGCCGGATTACAGGAAGGGATGGCGTGGAGAAGAGCCCGGCGTGAAGGTCTCTGCCAGGCTAAAGAAGGTAAGCCACCGGTCGTACGATGAGTTGCTCACCCGCCATCGCAGCAACTATACCGCGCTGTTCGACCGGGCTCGTGTGCATCTCGGCCCATCGAACGCGTTGCTAGACGCCATGCCCACGCCACGCAGGCTTGAGGCATACCGGGCAGATCCCGACGATCCCGGACTGGAAGAGACTCTCTTTAATTTCGGCCGATACCTGATGATCTGCACCTCCCGGCCGGGCGACTTGCCCGCTGGCCTGCAAGGAATATGGAACGGGATGCCTGATGCGCCGTGGGGGAACGACTATCACAGCAATATCAATTTCCAGATGGTCTATTGGCTGCCCGAGCCGGGTAATCTGTCGGAATGCCACCTGTCGATGATCGATTACCTGTGGGCGACGCGCGAGCCAAACCGCGTGGCTACGCATGAGTACCTTGGGGCTACCGGCGAGACCACGATTCCTCATTCGGACGGCTGGCTCGTCTATACCTCGCACAATCCTTTCGGTGGCGGCGGATGGCAGATGAATCTGCCGGGTTCCGCCTGGTATGCCCTGCATATGTGGGAGCATTACGCCTTTACCGGCGACCTGGCGTACCTTCGGTACCGGGCTTATCCCATGATGAAAGAGTTGTCAGAGTACTGGGCAGCTCATCTTAAGCCGTTGGGAGCCGGCGGTGCAGGCTTCGAAAGCGAGTACAAGCCGGTTGACATCTCGCTGTACCCCGAGCTCGCACGGGTGAAGGCGGGAACGCTGGTGGTTCCCAACGGCTGGTCGCCTGAGCACGGGCCTCGCGGCGAAGATGGCGTGGCAATGGACCAGGAAATCGTCTCCGAGCTGTTTCTGAATACCATCAAGGCTGCGCAAATCCTCGATGTCGATCGGAAGTGGGTCGAGGAGATTCAACAGAAGCAGGAGCATCTTCTCGGTCCGCAGATAGGCAAGGAGGGCAACCTTATGGAGTGGATGATCGATCGCGATCCGGTGACCGATCATCGCCATACCTCGCATCTGTTTGCGGTGTTCCCGGGAAGTACGATCAGCGTCGAGAAAACGCCCGCGTTGGCCGAAGCTGCGCGCCAATCGTTGTTGATGAGGAAGACTACCGGGGACAGCCGCCGGTCCTGGTCGTGGACGTGGAGATGCATGCTCTGGGCGCGTCTCTACGATGGGCAGCGGGCCCATGAAATGCTGAGCGGGCTCATCACCTACAACATGCTCGACAACCTATTCACCACCCATCACATCCCGCTCCAGATCGATGGCGACTACGGAATCGCCGCGGCGATAGTGGAGATGCTTGTTCAGTCGCACAATGGAGTGATCCAGTTGCTTCCGGCTCCTTGTTCGCAATGGCGTGAGGGCAGCGTCCAGGGTCTGAAGGCGCGAGGGAACGTGGCCGTGAGCATGTCCTGGAAGAATGGCAAGGTTACGCAATGGAAGCTCGCGTCCCCCGAGCCGGTTGCCGTCGACGTGCTGGTGAACGGCCAGCGGACCCGTATCGTGCCGGACAGAGCGGAAATGGCGTGAGTTCCTCGCCGTGTTCCTCCAGTCATTGAACGAGCGGACGGAACGTTGACGAACTTGTAGACTGACGATTAGATCATTTGGATATCGCGTTTTTCAGGTTTTCGATTTCAGGGGGAATTGTGCATTGTTCGCGTCGCAGGTTTTTGAAGTCCGCGGGCGCGGCGGCAGCCTTTACGGCCTCCCCTCTGCGCGGCTTTTCGTGGGCGGCGGTTTCAAGCATCGCTTCTCCCTGTTTTCTGCAGACAGGCTCTGGATACGCGCCATTTGTCGAAAGGTTTCTGCAGTATATTCAACCTGGCGCGGACGGCTTTGTGGCCGAGAAGTATGCCGCGGAACTGGCCTCCGAACTCCTCTCCTGGCAGCACTCCTTCCTTGCCGCCACTCGCGAGTTGCGTGAAGTCTATGATCTCCTCTCTGAGACACTGACGGCTTCGCTTCTCAATCGCGCGGAGGTGACGCCGCTCCGCGCAGAGCTGCCCTTGCGGTCTGACAAGGTGCTTTTCGCCCCCGCTGAGCGGGTGAGCCGCGGGAGGTTTCTCGAGGCCTTGAAGGAGTATCTGGCGCCGTTCTCGAAGATTGAGATTGCTGAACTCACGGTCGGTCAGATCGAGATTGCGCAAGCCGAGCCGCTCGCTCTCAAGACGAAAATCTATTACGACCTGATTGGCGAGCCGGGGCCGAGCCAGCGCGAAGAGCGCACGGGCCAATGGGAGTTGTCCTGGCTGCAAGAGCCCAGTGGCAGGTGGCGGATAACCGCCTGGACGGCGACAGCCGAGTCTCGCGTCCGGTTAGCCGGCCCCGGCTTTGCCGATATTTCTCTGGCCGCCTTCGGCAGCGCCAGTTCTTACAGCGAGCAGATGTCTCAAGGCATCGACTACTGGCGCACCGTGCTCGATGGCACCAGCGGGATCGACATCTACGGAAATAATGGAATAGCCGTCGGCGATTTCGACGGCGACGGCCACGACGATCTTTACGTCTGCCAGCCGGCCGGACTTCCCAATCGCCTTTACCGGAACCGGGGCGACGGAACTTTCGTGGATGTTACGGAATCGGCGGGCATCGGGTTACTCGACGGAACATCCGCTGCAATCTTCGCCGACCTGACCAACAGCGGCCGTCAGGACCTGATCGTCGTGCGCCATAGCGGACCGTTGCTTTTTGTCAACCTCGGCAACGGCGCATTTGAACTCAAGCCTGATGCTTTTCATTTTGCCCGGCCGCCTCAAGGCACATTTACCGGCGTATCTGTCGCAGACTACGATCGCGATGGTCTGCTGGATGTATATTTTTGCACTTACAGCTTTTACCAGGGTTTGAGCGAATATGAGTATCCCAAACCGTACTACGACGCGCAAAACGGGCCGCCTAATTTTTTGCTGAAGAATCGCGGCAATCATGCCTTTGAAGATGTAACCGTTCCGGCAGGGTTGGACGTGCATAACAACCGCTTCAGCTTCGCGAGCACGTGGAACGACTATGACCGCGACGGGTGGCCCGACTTGTATGTGGTCAACGACTTTGGGCGGAAAGTCCTTTACAGGAATAACGGAAACGGCGCCTTTACCGATGTCAGCGCCGAAGCCGGCGTGGAGGATCCGGGCGAAGGCATGAGCGTGACATGGTTTGATTACGACAACGATGGCTACGACGACATCTATTCGGTCAACATGTGGGAGGCCGCGGGCAGACGGGTTACTCGCCAGCCCGAGTTCATGCCTTCTTCGCCGGAAGCGGTAAAGCAGCTTTTCTGGCAGGACGCGGCGGGAAATTCCTTGCTTCATAATGAGGGGCCGAAGAAAGAGGGATCGAGCGGGAAATTTCGAAATGTAACCGACGACTCCGGAACCCAGGCCGGCGGCTGGAACTGGGGCAGCGAAGCCTGGGATTTTGACCATGACGGATACGCCGATCTGTATATTGCGAACGGCTTCATCTCGGGATCGAAGAAGGAAGATCTCTCGAGTTTTTATTGGCGGCAGGTCGCCGCGCGTTCACTCGATTCCAACGGCCAGTCGAAGGATTACGCGGACGCTTGGAGCGCTATCAATGAATTCATTCGCTCGGACTACACCTGGAGCGGATATCAGCGAAACAATTTCTATGTCAACAATCGAAACGCGACCTTCAGCGAAGCCGCGGGTCTGCTCGGTCTCGACTGTCTGGAAGACGGCCGCTCATTTGCACTCAGCGATATCGATGGGGATGGAAGGCTCGAGATCATCCTCAAGAATCGCACCGCCCCGCAACTCAGAGCGTTTCACAATGAGTTGAAGCTGACTGGCGAATCGATAACTTTCTCGCTGCGCGGCACTAAGAGCAATCGCGACGCGATCGGGGCCGTTGTTGAGATGGTCACCGAACAGGGACGCCAGCGAAAGACGCTGCACGCCGGTTCGGGCTTCCTCTCGCAGAATAGCAAGGTGATGCATTTCGGCACCGGACCTTCCACGCGTCCGGTGCAGGTGGTCATCACCTGGCCCAATGGCGCCAGGCAGACGCTGGAAAATGTCCCGCTGGGCCATCGCATAGAGGTTCAGGAAGATGTGGCCAGCTTCCACGCGACGCCTTTCCGCGAGTTCCGCTCCCATTCCGCCGAGCCGGCGCAGCAGGCGGTACAGGGAGTGACAGCGAGCAGTGCGACATGGTTGCTCGAGCCGATCGCTCCGCCGGCCTTTTCTCTGCCTGACCAGCATAATGTGAATCGCAGCCTCGTGGATGCCGTGAGCCACATGCAGCTTCTCGTCTTCTGGACGAGCGGGTGCGATGAGAGCAGGGAGTATCTGCTCGCTTTGCATGGCATGCTGGAGAAACAACCTGAGAGTGTGAGGATTCTGTCAGTGCGGGTCGCGGAGCAAAACGATCAGCCTGCGCAATGGGTCACGGATCTTCTTCCGCGTCTCTCGTTTCCGGTGCTCACTCCGGAACAAAAAACCGCCAGCCTCTACAATATCTTTCATCGCTATCTTTTTGATCGCCGTCAGTCGATCACCTCGCCAACTTCCTTTCTGATTGACGGCGATGGCAAGGTTGTTCGCGTGTACTCGGGGCGCGTCGATCCCGCTCGCTTGCTGGATGACATCCAGAATCTTCCGACTACGCCTGAAGAGCGTTTGCGGCGCGGGCTGCCGTTCCCGGGCCGGTACTACCGCGGCGCGCTGCACCACAACTACTTTACCTATGGAGTCGCGTATCTGCAGTATGAGTTCTTCGACGAGGCGCTGGTCGCTTTCGAGCAGTCGATCCGCAACGGCGACGCGAGCGGCGCAGTGTATTACAACGTGGGTTTGATTTATCTCAACAAGGGCGCCTTTGACGATGCCCGAGGCAATCTGGAAAAAGCGGTGCAAGTCGATCCTGCCAATGCGGATGCCTGGAACAATCTTGGCGTCGTCTACGGCCAGCAAGGAGATTACGGCAAGGCGCAGAGCGACTTCCAGAAGGCCATCGATCTGCAAGCAGGACACCTGCTTGCCATCCAGAATATGGTGAAGCTCTATCGCTATCAAGGTCGGGACAATGATGCGCAAGCTCTTCTAGAGAACGCGATCGCCAGAGATCCAGGGCAAGCGGAGCTTCACCAGGGATTGGCGATGCTGTTCGTAGAAATGAAGGATCTCAGCCACGCAAAATCCGAGTTCGAGAAGGCTGCCAAGCTGGAGCCTCGCAATGTTGAGATGTTGAATGGGCTCGGCGTCGTGCTGATGGAGGCAGGCGAGTCTGATCAGGCGATGCAGCGCTTTGAGATGTGCCGCCGTCTTGCCCCCGGCTATGACCGGGCCTATCTCAACATGGCGGAACTCTACGTGAATGCGGGTCACCCGGAGAAGGCGCATGATCTGCTGTCGGAGTTTCTTGCCACACAGCCGGAGAACGCGCAGATTCGCCAGGCACTGGAGGAAGTGGATGGTAAGAAATGACGTTTGCCGTCAGCAATTTGCCCGGAGCGTGGCCACGCGCGTGGCTCCTCGCAGGGGTAATTTTCGCCGCTCCCGTCATACTCGCGCAGACGAGCCAGCCCGGCACTCCGCAGAGTCTACCGGCATCAGGTTCAGGGTCATCGACGCTCGCGCCGTCCAGAGACCCGGCGCGGCCGCCCGTTTTCAGCGCTGCCGGCGTTCAGGGCAGCACCTCGCCCAGCGGGTACTCCACCGGCATCAGCCGCGAAGAAAGCTCCGCGGTCAGTGCGGGGGTCCAAAGCCTCAGTCACGAGCTGCTCTCCAATTACGTCTCGGAATGGCCTGCGCAGAATTGCAGCCTCGAACCCGGGCTATGGAAGGCGGCGCATGCTCACCCGCAGGCCTACGAAACCAACCTTTCCCTAGGCTTGTTCTACCTCGAACACAGCGAATTTGCACGAAGCCTGCCCTACCTTGAAACGGCACACCGCCTAAATGCGGCGGACCAGAGGAATCTCCACGCTTTGGCGCTTGCGCTTCTCGGCGACAAGAAGAGTCAGCCGGCCCTGGATCTGCTTCGGGCCGCCATGTCAATCTCTGGCCAAGACCCGGCGCTGCTCCGCCTTCTGGCGCTTGCCTATCAAACGGCTGGCGACGAAGTCCAGGCACTGGAAAGCTATCGGCGCGCTATCGCCGCTTTTCCAAATGATGCAGGTAACTTGCTGGCTGCCGGCTTCGGCCTGATCGGCACCGGCGCGCCGCAGGAGGCGACCGATCTTTTCAGTTCGGCGACGGCCAGGCATCCCAACAATGCGAAGCTCTGGCTGGGGCTTGGCATCGGGCAGGACATGCTGGGGCACAAGCCGCAAGCCGTTCGCTCCTTGCTGCAGGCCATTGCGATCGATCAGGACCTGGCGGCGGCATACCTCTTCCTTGCAGCTCTGGCCGATGCTTCTGCCGAAAGTGCGACGGCGATGCGCACACGCCTCGCGGACTTTGTCATAGCTCATCCGTCCAGCGCTGCGGCTCACTACGATTATGGGCTCGCATTGTGGCTGCAGAGTAAGCGGGACTTCGCCGGGGTCGCTGGCGGCGAAGTCGAGTCCCAGCTCAGGCTTGCTCTGGCCGCCGATCCAGATATGGCGAAGGCGCATTACCTGCTGGGCGTTCTCTATAGCGATGCCAGCGACCTTCCGCGAGCTGAGAGGGAGCTTTCCGAAGCGGCAAGGCTCGAACCTGGAAACGCCGAGGCGCACTATCGCCTGGCGCAGGACTATAAGCGAAGCCACAATGCCGGGCTTGCGGCGACGGAGATGCGTCAGTTCCTTGCCTTGCATGGTTCCGGAAATCCTGAGGAGCCGATCGCCTCACCCCAGCTTCAGGATGCCGGCGGCGACCCTGTCGCTCAGTTGATGACGGCGTCGCCGTGCGACGGCGGCCGTTGACCGCGTGGCTGGCGCAACTTTCGAAGCAAGGGCGCCGGACAAAGCTCGTGACACCTGCTCCCCACAAAACGACTTGACAACGATGAAGGCGGGATGCTCCACTTCATTCCGTGAATAGTTCAGTTATCGTTAACTGAATGTAACTTCGAAAACAGAGTTTTGCGGCTTCAAGCCGGCCCTCATCAGGCGGCAACGTATTCGTGCATGGCTCGGGACGAGAATCGAGCGCACGCCGGTAGGGAATCATGCCGGTTAATAGTCGCAAGGATAGATGAACGTACTTCCCGGGAGGATTACGTGATGTGCCAGGAATTATCTGAGAGTTGGGCTTCAGGGCTTCGACGGACTTCATGGTTTCGAAAGATAGGCGCAAGCGCAGGCGGGCGCCTTGGGCAGCTGGCGGTCGTTTCAATGACCCTGGCCGTCCTTGCCTTGGCAACGCAGCCGGGCGCATTTTGCCAGATCAATACGGCGACTCTATCGGGCAACGTCAGAGATACGGCCAAGGCCGCGATTCCCGGAACGTCGGTTGTTGTCTTGCAGGTCTCGACGGGAGTTTCGCGAACCGTGGCCGCCAATGAGAGCGGTTTCTTCAACGTCTCCCTGCTTCAACCCGGCGACTACAAGGTGACCGTTTCCAAGACCGGCTTCAAAACCGCGACCGAATCCATCGAGCTGCATGTCGACCAATCAGCTACCCTCGATTTTGCGCTGGAGATCGGGTCCGTGCAGGAGACCGTCAATGTCACCGATGCCACGCCCGACCTGCAAACGGGAACCTCTTCGCTTGGAACCGTCATCGGGCAGAATGAAGTGCAGGACCTGCCGCTCAACGGACGTCAGTTTGTGCAGCTTTTGCAGCTTGCGCCGGGGACGGTGCCGGTAAGCGTTTCACAGACTGCCGTACCCCAGGTCGGCTCCGCCGGCTCCAATGTGACGCCTTCCATCAACGGCGGGAGCGGACGCAGCAACCTATTCTTTGTCGATGGTCTGTACGCAACCGACCCGTTCTTTACCTCGCTTTCCATCAGCCCTTCGATTGACGCTATTCGTGAATTCCAGGAACAGACGCACGCAGATGAGGCGCAGTTCGGCGGCGCAATCGGCGCCACCGTCAACCTTGCCACCAGGGGTGGGACGAATCAGTTTCACGGCAGCGCTTATGAGTTCTTCAGAAACAACTCCATTGCGGCGACTCCTTATTTCGCAGCGACGAAGGGCGCCTACCAGCAGAACCAGTTCGGCGGCTCACTCGGCGGCCCGATCATCCGCAACAAGTTGTTCTTCTTCGGCTATTACGACGGCTACCGTCAAACGCAGGCGGCGAACAACTTTTCCATCCTGCCGACGACTGCTGAGTTGGGCGGTAACTTCAGCGCCCTGCTGCCGAATACGGTGATCTATGATCCCTCGACCTACAACCCGGCGACCGGCCAATCGCAGCCTTTCCCCGGCAATATCATTTCGCCTGGTCGCTTGAATCCGGGAATTCTCGCGATGCTCAAGGCGTATGTGCCAACGCCCACAGTGAATACGCCGACTGCCAACAACTTCGTGAATACCGCCAGCAGTACCAACAATCAGGACCAATACAGCGTTCGCGTGGACTATAACATTGGCGCAAGAGACTCACTTTTCGCCCGTTGGTCGGTGAATGAGAACACGAATACCGGGCCGTCACAGCTTCCCTCCAATCCCTTTGTCACCGGCTTCAATGGAAATAACTCGGGCGGTTCCTGGGCGCACACTTTCTCGCCGAGTCTTGTCATGCAGGTGGTCGCCGGATATAACTCGATCAACCATCCGCAGGAATACCTGGAGCCCAACGCCAGTGCGGCTTTTGCGGCGGCCGGCTTCGGCGCCGGCTTTACCCTCAATCCCGGGGGCATCCTGGTCCCCAAAACCCCTGGTCTTCATCCCAGCGGATTCTTCGATCTCAATGCAGGCTGGGGTCCGATCGGACCCCAGCGGCTTTACCAGATCTCCGGTTCGGTGACCAAGACAGCCGGACAGCACACTTTGACCTTCGGAGCTGCCTACTACCACACCTGGATGTACACCAACTGGGCTGAGAACGACATCTACTTCAATCAGCAAGCAACCTGGAACCCCTGTGGCAGCACCACTGCAGGAGTGTGCGTCGGGTCGGGAGGCAATTCACTGGCCAGCATGCTGATCGGGCTGCCTAATTCCGCATCCCGTCAGCTGGGAAATGCGGGCGTGAATCTCTATTCGGATGTGAGCAACGTCTTCGCCCAGGATTCCTGGAAGATCAATCCAAAACTCACTTTGAACCTTGGCCTGCGCTGGGATTACACCACTCCCATTGGGGAGAACAACAACCTGCTCGGCGGCTTCGATATTCATACCGGGCAATGGTACATCCCCAAAAACGATGCCGATATGCCTGCCGGCCCCCTGCCGGCTGGGGTCGTCGTGTCGTCGAGAAATGCCATCACAACCCCTGACCGCAAGAACTTCGGTCCGAGGGCTGGTTTCGCTTACCAGGTGATGCCGACTACCGTGCTCAGCGCAGGCGCCGGCCTCGTCTATGACAGTTGGTCGGGCGCGCTCCAGGCTGCACAGAACGCTCGCGGCGCCTGGCCGGCCGGCTCGACGCAATCGCCGACAAACCTGAACATTGCCGGCGTTACGCCCGGCGCCACGGCCCAGAATCCCTTCGGAGACACAGCACCCGTGATTCCGGCCTCCCCCTTCCCGAGCGGCGGCGGATTTCTCGATACTGCCTTTAAGAATGCTTATTCCTTGCAATGGAATCTCCAGGTGCAACAGCAGGCGGGGAAAGCAGGCGTCGCCAAATTCTCCTACGTCGGATCTTCGACCAGCCGTGCTCCCATACAGATCCCTTCGAACGTCTCGCTGGTTCTTGGTCCCACTCAGGACGTCCCCTTCCCGCAAATGCAGGATGCGTTTACCGAAATTAGAAGCATCGGCCATATGAGCTACAACGCCTTCCAGGCGGAGTATACGAAGCAATATTCCTCCGGTGTTGCGATCAGAAGTTCGTTCACGTGGTCGAAGAATATCAATGTCGGCTGCTCCTCTTACTGGGAAGGCTGCAATATCCAAGATCCTTACAATCTGCGATCCAACCGCAGCGTCAGCGATGTCGATGTGCCGGTAGTCTTTACAATGTCTGCGCTCTACCAACTTCCCTTCGGCGCGAAGAAAACATTTGCCAACAGCGGGGTCGAGTCTAAGATCCTCGGTGGCTGGCAGGTCAATGGCATCGTCGCGGCCAGAGGCGGTCAGCCTTTCACCCCAACGATCAACTTCGACAACGCCAACTCGAACGGCGCCACTCAGCGTCCGAACATCAGCGCTTCGACGGCCGGCCCGAAATCGCTCAACGAATATTTCAATACTGCGGCCTACTCCGTGCCTGCACCTTATACGTATGGCAACGCCGGGCGAAACAGCCTCCGCGGACCCGGATATACAGATGTAGACTTCTCCCTGTTCCGCGACTTTCCAATCCGCGAACGCTATACGATACAGCTGCGTGCAGAGTCGTTCAATTTCCTCAATCACCCGAATTTTGCGAATCCGGATGGCACCTTCGAGGACGCAAACTTCGGCAAAATTACAGCGATCAACGGCAGCAGTTCTCCCCGGGAGTTTCAATTTGCCGGTACGTTCCACTTTTGATGATGTCACCCAGGCTATGCAATAAAGCAGACTTGATACCAGTCGATCCGATCCAAAAGCTCCGAGTCAATCGAGAGTATGCAACAGCAGGAGGCATGGGTGAGCGATGAAGTCTGCTCCACTTTCTCGTGCCTTCCTCTCTCTCCTGATAGCGAGTTGCCTTTGCTGCGCGGACGTTGGGCACTCGCAGCAATCTCCATCTCCGAGTACTTCATCCGCAGGTACTCGATCCGCGGATACTCCATTTTCAGGTAAATCTTCTTCTCCCGGCGCGGCGGGGGAGAGCGACTCCTCGAGGAGCTTTTCGCAGTCGCTGGCTCAATCCGAAATTACCTCTCGCTCCCATCCTGGGGATGCTCAGTTGAGCCTGCGGGTCGGCTTGCTTCGAGGCCGGTCCGGAGATTTCGCAGGAGCGGTGAAGGAATTTCAACATACGCTAGAGATTCGGCCAAATTTTGCCGAAGCTCACTACAACCTTGGTCTGGCGCTGCTGGCAAATTCCGGAGTTGTTCCTGCATGGAAGGACGCCCTGGCGCAGTTTCAGGCTGCAGCGGCGTTGCGGCCTAACTACTTCGAGGCGCGGCGAATGGCCGGAGTCGCTTCTCTCGAATCAGGTGACGCAAGCCAGGCGATCCTGGAGTTGAAGGTCGCGTTAAGCCTTGAGCCATCCTCCCCTGAGGTCCACTTCGATTTGGGACGAGCGCTTGAGGCCGCCGGCAATTCCACCGAAGCTTACTCGGAATATCTCGCCGCCTTAAAGGTGAAATCGCCTTATCCGGATGCCGATAAGGCCGTGGCTACGATCCTGCTTGCTCGGGGGCAGAGCGAGTCGGCCGTTCAGCATTTTAATGCCGCGCTGGCAGCTAGTCCCGATTTTGAAACTGCGCACTATGGTCTCGCAAAAGCGCTCAAGGCAGAAGGGAGGATAGCGGAATCGAAGCTGGAGCTGAAAGCGGCGAGCCTGCTCGTGCAACGAGAGTCGGACGCAGTGATGTCATCGCGCCTGAGTAACGAAAGCCTCGACCGCGCCAGGCAAGGCGGCGCTCAAATGGCGATTGAAGCCGCCAAAAAAGCGATCTGGCTGAACCCTGCAAACGCCTTTGCAAATTTCAACCTGGGATTGCTCCTGGCCGACGCAGGCGATCTCGAAGCTTCCATTCACCAGCTTCGCAAGGCCATTTCGCTCGCTCCTTTCGAGATCGTCTTCTACGTGGACCTTTCCCGTGTGCAGCAAAAAGCAGGTCGTCGCGCGACCGCGGTGGAGACGCTTCGCAGAGCGGGACAGATCGATCCGGCCGATCCCGCACTCGCTGCGGCGTTGAAAGAGATGGACCTGAAGGACACATTTGCACAACCAGCGATGGACGGCGGGCGGTTCGCTTTCGGCTCCCCCTCCGATACCGCCGACGGCCACTTCGCCTTCGCGACCCGGCTGAGCGACGAAGGAGATTTTCTCGGGGCGATCGGCGAGCTGCGCAAGGCGCTCACCTTCGAACCGGCACGCGGTGATATTCGCTACAGCCTCGCAGTCGCTGCAACGCAGATCGGGCGATATGATGAAGCGGCGTTGGAACTCGGAGACGTCCTGCGACTCACCCCGGACTCGGTTCCCGCTCATCTCGCCCTGGGCTCGCTGTTTTTCGAGCAAAAGGATCTATCGAATGCGGCGGTCGAATTTCGCGAGGTCTTACGGATGCAGCCGCGAAATGCACAAGTTTTAAAGCTCTTGAGCGAGTGTCAGCCAAAGTCCACTCGATGAGTTCAACATGGCAACGCTCTTACACACCCGGTCGCGCGTTACTTATGCCTGCCAGCGTACTCGTTGCCCGCGGCTACTGAAAGTCGAAACGAAGCCTAAGCCCAACAAGCCGGCATGGCGATGAATTTCGTTCAAGGTAACCATTTCCATGTTGAGGTTGTAACGATAACTTTTACCCGTTCCTGATGTTCCGTTTGGGAGAGATCGCCTGTATAGTTCCTCGTATGCCTATCCGCTTAAAAGACATAGCGGTAGACCTCGGTCTCTCGGCCGTCACCATTTCTAAAGTGCTGCGTAACCATCCCGACATCGCGGAGGAGACCCGCGAGCGTGTGCTGAACCGTGTCAAAGAGCTCGACTATCAGCCAAACATTACTGCCCGCAGCCTGGTTACCGGTCGCAGTTATCTTATAGGGCTTGTTGTTCCCAGCCTGAATCATCCCTTTTTCGCGGATCTGGCGAGAGCTCTCTCGGCTGCGGTCGGCAAGCGCGGTTATTCGACAATCATCTCTTCCTCCGAAGAAGATCCGGAACTTGAGGCCAGAGAGATCCAGCAGCTTACCGGGCGCCGGCTGGATGCCTTGGTGATTGCGTCGGCGGGCACCGATATTCAGCCATTTCTTCGCCTGGACCGTCACGGAGTACCTTACGTCCTGATCGATCGCGAACTACCGGGGCTCTCCGCGAACTTTGTCGGCATCGACGACGAACTGGCCGGCCGAATGGCGACCGAACACCTGATCGACCAAGGATGCAAAACCATCGCCCATATTCGCGGTCGTAATAACAGCACCGGCCTGGCTAGATTCAAAGGCTACAAGCGCGCGCTGCAGGTGAGGGCACTTTCTTATTCGAAATCTCTGGTCGCCCCGGGTTCTCAAGTCGACGTCGACAGCGGGAGAATGGGCGCCGAAGCCATGCGTCTGCTGCTCAAGCGCATGCCGTCTCTCGACGGTGTCTTCGCTTATAACGACCCTCTGGCGATTGGGGCGATCGAAGAGATCCTCGAGTCCGGGCTTCGTATTCCCGAAGACATTGCAGTGATTGGCTGCGGCAATCTGCACTATGACGCCGCACTGCGCATTCCTCTTTCCAGCGTGGACCAGAAAAGCGAAACGATCGGACAGCGCACGGCTGAAATTCTCCTCGGGACGCTTGAATCGAAGGTCCGTCTGCGGCCTCGCACCGTCATTCTCGAGCCATCGCTGGTAATCCGCGCATCGAGCATGAAGAAGTCTGTTGTACGCGCAGGCCGCCGAACCTCGAGAGCCGTGTCCGCTGCAAAGAGCATGCGCTGAACTGGCCCGGCCTCCTGGTTGCGTAGCGGAAATGATCGCAGTCCGCTCGTTGTGCCTGCATGGAGCTCTATGCCGCATCGCCTGGCACCTCACGGAGAATTGTGAACCCAGCTTTATCAGGGGGATGTAGCAGGTCACCCGCAAACCTTCAGCAAACCGTCAAATGCCTTGACATAGTCAGGCTGCGTGGCGAACGATATTATCGTTACAGTTAACGATAAACATTGCGGATTGCTTAGGATGTATCACCATAGTGAAGGCGATGGGAGCTGCATTTCCTCATCGCCATGCAGTTGTGAAAGGGATGAAGGCGCCTAACGGCTGCCGCGTGAAAACGTTCTTTATCGACCGGATCGTTCGACTTAAGGAATTTGGAGAAATCTCTCGTGCCCAGCCACCTCATCAGGATCCTCAGGCTTTCTGTCCCTCCGATCTTCTTGCTCGCGCTTTTGCTCGCGCCGCTGCCGCTGCGTTCTCAGGTGACGCCTTCTTCGCATGCACAGGCCATCGGCGACGGAGGGAACAGCATGGGCTTCGACATGGCCCCGGAAACCACCATCGACGTCGTGAATGCGGCCGTGAAGCAGATCCCCACCCCGATGGCGCCGGGCCCGGTGCAGCCAACGTGGGAATCTCTGCAGAAGAACTACAAGGTGCCGACATGGTTCATCGGAGCCAAATTCGGGATCTTCATGCATTTTGGCATCTTCACTGTGCCGGCGCATGGCAATGAATGGTATGAGAAGTGGATGTACGCCGGCGGCAATGACAACACTGTCAAGGCTATGCACAGCACGACGAACTTTACGGATTGGCACACGGAGCACTTCGGACCGCCCGATAAGTTTGGTTACAAAGATTTCATCCCCATGTTCAAAGCGGAGAAATTCGATGCGAACGCCTGGGCAGAGCTGTTCAGGAAAGCAGGCGCCAGGTTTGTTGTTCCTGGAGCGCAACACCACGAGAACTTTGCGATGTGGGATAGCCAGGTTACGCCCTTTAACGCAATGAAGATGGGCCCAAAGCGGGATGTCATCGGTGAGTTATCGAAGGCAGTGCGCGCGCAGGGTATGAAATTCGGAGTTGCCAATCATGGCATCGAAAACTTTCAGTTTATTAACCCTCCGCCCGAACTTGCCGCCAGGATGAAGGCCGGGAAAGCAGATCTTTACGATCCCAGGTGGGCGGAGTTTTATAACGTCGCCGACCGCAGCGACGCGGCCTGCGAAAGGTTTCTGGTCAACTGGTACGAGCGCAACGTAGAACTGATCGACAAATATCGGCCTGACATAATGTTCTTCGACAACGGGATCGATCAGCGCTATCTTGATCCGCTGAAGCTGAATATCGCGGCGTACTACTATAACCGCGCAAAAATCTGGGGGAAAGAGGTCTCGTTCACCACAAAGAAGGCATCTTACGCGCCATCCGGCAAGAATAGCGAGATGATCGGCTCCATTCTTGACTTTGAAGCACACACGCCTCCCGGCATCCGTACCGGCGAGTGGATTGAGGACATCACGATCGGGAATGGAGGCAGCTGGGGATACACGACGGAGGTGCATGCCAAGCCCACAAACCAAGTCATTGATATGCTTGTTGACGCGGTGAGCAAGAACGGAACTCTCCTTCTCAACGTCTCGCCGATGTCGGACGGGACGATTCCGCAGGACCAGCAGGACTCGCTTCTAGGTCTTGGTAAATGGCTCCAAGTGAATGGCGAGGCCATCTACGACACACATGCGTGGGTCAAGTTCGAGGAGGCCGGCGAGCAGCACATACACTTCACAGCGAAGGATGACATGCTCTACGCGATTGTTTTACAGAAGAAAAACGCCACGGACCTCGTGATTTCCTCCTTGGCATCTGGACAAGGGATCGAGGGAAAAGTAACGTCCGTCACCATGCTGGGCGACAGCCAATCTCTTCCATTCACACAAGACTCTACCGGCTTGAAGGTGTCGCACCTGGGCGGAGCTCCCGATGGCCATCCATTCACGCTCAGGGTCACGGGTCTGAGAATGAATCCACCGGCATGGACGTTATCTGGCGACCCGGATGTCGAATAGTCGGCGGCGCGAAGATAATGGATCATGGTCTTAGACAGGCGAAGCGGCAACGATTAAGGCTATGCGTACTCTCCCCAAGCGCGAAGCGCTGTCCGGCGAGGTCAAAGGCGCAGAACTCGAAGCCTTTAACCGGGTTGCGACGGCCATGTATGGGCACCAGAGATGCGCAGCAAGATTGGGCAACGGTTCGATGTCTGTGGTTGACCGCGACTCACGAAGGCACGATCACCAGTTTCGTCTTCGGGATCGCTTGCAGCGTCTCTTCACTGATACCGAGATGCTGAATGACGAGTTCCGAAGGCGTATTTCCGACCCACTCCGAAAGGGAAAGATCCATGAAGCGCGTGGCCTTGAACATCTCTAAAAAGATAAGGTCCGTGGTCCCGGTATTTTCAATGTAATGACCGAAGGTTCGGGGGATATATCCCACGTCACCCGCATTGAAGTCCGCCGTTCTCGCCTTTGCCCCATTGAAGAACACCGTCATCCTGCCCTGACCCTGGATATAGTACTGCCATTCATCGGCGTTCTGATGCCAGTGCAGTTCACGAAGTCCGCCGGGCTTCACGAGGACGTGGACTGCTGCGATGGTGGTGGATACCGAAAACACGGACGAATCCACGATGCGAATCTCTCCGAAGGAGGTTTTCTTGGTAGGTGGCATTTTATGCATGGCGAAGTCGAACGCCATCGAGGATGGACCGGCGGAGCCGCTGGGTGTTCTCGCATCCTGTTCAATGGGCGGAGGGACGGGTGCCTGAAAAATGTAATGCCCTTCCTCGGGAACCTGGTAGAGACTTTGCAGGGCAGATTCAGTCACACCCCAGTTCTTTGCGAGCACTTCGGGAGGCGTATGCCTTGTCCAGTCGGAAAGTAGGGTTGTGTTGCCTTCAGAGAATTTTCCATCATCGAAGACCAACAGAAACTCACAACCATCGGGACCCAGGCCTTGAATGGAGTGGGGTGTCCCGCTGGGGAAATACCAGAGGTCGTCTTTGGTCACATCCTTCACATAGCTCTTTCCCGTGTTATCGACGGCCGTAAGCCGCGCGTTACCGCTGAGCATGATCGACCACTCTGCTGCATCATGCCAGTGAAGTTCGCGGATGCCACCTGCGGTTAAGCGCATATTGACCCCGGCGATCTGCGTGGAAATTGGAAAGTTTTCGACGTTGACCTGGCGCGCCCAACCGCCGTCCTGAACTCGGCGATGGGAGGTGGAAAACGAACTCCAGAAGGTCCGGGTCTCTCCATGGTCCGTCGTGGGAGGCACGAACGTGTTCGGGTTAGCCTGCTTCAAAAGCTGGTTCTCCGGGCCTGCGTCTATGGCGCTACTGTCCTGCTCACCCTTCCTCGCACTCTCTATCGTTTGGCCTTCCGACTCCCGCAATGCCAATGCGGAGGCAAGCAGGGCCACAGAACTGCCCGCCAGAAACGAGCGTCTGCCAAAGGATGATTCAACTTCAGTGCTTGCAGAGTTCTCGTGCGCTCCTTCAGCCATGTATGTCTCCGTCGTCAATTGTCCCCTCTTTGTGCTTACTGAGATAGATGCACAACAGGGTCCCAGACTATAGGGCTGCTGTACAACCCGAAGTAATTTTCGCAAACAGAACAAAGAACTCGATTTTTAACAGCTGTGCTGCGTGCCAGGATATTTTGTATTGCGAAGAGCGTACAACTTGCATCACAAAGTTTCGCTCTTATGACCAAGTAGCGTGTCAAGATGAAATGGCGGCAGTTGAGTAATGCAAAGCATATACCTCAGCAAAACTCAAAGCACTGCTGGTCATTGCCGGGGCGGTCAAAAAAGGTGGAAAACAGGTGACGGCCAAACCTGTCGCGACGTGCGGTTCATCCTTGGATCGAACGACTGTACAGACAAGCGGATTGCTCTCAACGGTCGTCGAGCGACTCGGCGCTTTTGCAACAGGTGAACCAAAGCCATTCAACTCTGTACGTTGAAATGCGTGATCTCGTGACTTGAAATGTTTCTCTCTAAATCTCGCCCACAGTCTCAATTGGCAATTCCAGCAAGAAAGGCTTGCTGGACAGGGTTGAAACTGCGTCCGCGCAGAATGGCGGCAACGATAGTTCGAGTCGCGCGTGGGTCGCTGAGGCGCACATATCGGCAATCAACATTCCGGTCTATGGCCATCTCGGGGACGAGCGAGATGCCGACACCAGCGGCGACCATTCCAAAAAGGCTGCTGAACTGGTCGCTCTCGAACGCGATGCGCGGCATGACGCGGGCACGTGCACAGATGGCAATGCTCAGTTCGCGGAAACAGTGGCCGTCGCGCAGCATGACGAAAGACTCTCCGCGTAGATCCTTGAGCGCGAGCGATTGGTTTGCGGCGCGAGGGTGATCTTTGGGCAGCACGGCGAAGAGTGGTTCGGTGCAAAGGGGAAACGCCTTTAGGTCTTTGTGACGCAGAGGAAGAGCAAGAATCGCAAGATCGATCGACAGGTCCCGCAGGCGTTTGACCAGGACGGGCGTTGTTTCTTCAACGATGCGCAGTTTTGCTTCAGAATACTTCTTCGCAAAAGCGGTCGTGTAGCGTGGCATCAGGTAAGGGGCGATCGTTGGGATAATCCCAACGGCTACGCTGCCGCGGACGTCCGCGCATGCATCGGCAACGCTTGATCGGGCCGTCTCCATCTGGCTCAGAATTGAACGAGCATGGGGCAGAAAGGCATGACCGGCCTCAGTGAGTCGGACGCTACGGCCTAAGCGGTCGAAGAGCTTGGTGCCCAGTTCTTTCTCAAGCTTAAGAACCTGCTGCGAAAGTGAAGGTTGGGCGACCTGACAATGCTCTGCTGCGCGGCTGAAACTTCCGGTTTCCGCGATTGCGGAGACGTAGCGTAGTTGTTGAAACTCCATAGGTGATGCCTATGCTCCGGATCGCGCCTACATATTGGAGCTATCCCTCCCTATGATGCTACATTCATTACGGCGAGACAAAAAGAACGTGCGTGCTTAAAACCGCTACTTCAGCGCACAAACCATTCATAGGGGCTAATCAGCCCTGATCGATGCCGAGGCTCTAGACCCGGCTTGTCGAACGCAACCAGCCAAGAGGAGAAAAGGAAAGCATGGCAACCCAAACGAAATGCCCATTCAACCACGCCGCCGGGGAAGGCACGAAGAATCGTGACTGGTGGCCGAGCCAGTTGAAACTCAACATTCTGCACCAGCATTCGGCCCTGTCCGATCCCATGGGGAAGGACTTCAACTATGCCGAAGCGTTTGAGAGCCTCGACCTCGAAGCGGTGAAGCAGGACCTGCGGGCGGTGATGACAACCTCTCAGGACTGGTGGCCTGCCGATTTTGGCCATTACGGACCTCTTTTCATTCGCATGGCCTGGCATAGCGCCGGGACCTATCGTACTGGCGACGGACGCGGCGGCGCAGGAGCCGGCCAGCAGCGCTTTGCTCCTTTGAACAGCTGGCCGGATAACGTCAGCTTGGACAAGGCGCGCCGGCTGATCTGGCCGGTCAAGCAGAAGTACGGGAATAAGATTTCCTGGGCCGACCTGATAGTGCTGACGGGCAATGTTGCCCTTGAATCGATGGGCTTCAAAACCTTCGGCTTCGCGGGCGGCCGCGAAGATGTATGGGAACCGCAAGAGGACGTTTATTGGGGCACTGAAACCACATGGCTGGGCGGTGATCATCGCTACGGCAAAGGGAAGGGCCAGCCGGACAGTTCGGGTGTGCTGGTGGCTGACGCAGCACTTCATGGCAGTGAGCAGGACCGCACCGGGGGTGGTTCCAATGAGCGCATCTTGGAAAATCCCCTTGCTGCGGTCCAGATGGGGCTGATCTATGTGAATCCGGAGGGTCCAGACGGCAATCCGGACCCGGCTGCGTCGGCGCATGATATCCGCGAGACTTTTGGCCGCATGGCCATGAACGATGAGGAGACCGTCGCGCTGATCGCCGGCGGCCACACCTTTGGCAAGACTCACGGTGCCGGCCCGTCGACTAATGTCGGTCCCGAGCCTGAAGCTGCGGGCCTCGAGCAGCAGGGTCTCGGCTGGAAGAACAGCTTTGGCACCGGCAAAGGGGGCGACACGATCACCAGCGGCCTCGAAGTGATCTGGACGACCAAGCCGACCGAATGGACCAATGAGTACTTCGACCATCTCTTTGCCTACGATTGGGAACTCACCAAGAGCCCGGCGGGAGCTAATCAGTGGAAGCCCAAGGGAGACGCAGCCGCTGGCACCGTGCCTGACCCGTACGACAACTCCAAGCGCCGCACGCCATCCATGCTCACGTCGGATATCGCACTGCGCGTCGATCCTCTCTACGAAAAGATTTCGCGGCGCTTCTACCAGAACCCGGACCAGTTTGCCGATGCCTTCGCTCGCGCTTGGTTTAAGCTCACTCATCGCGACATGGGTCCGCGGGCGCGCTATCTCGGCCCGGAAGTTCCCGCCGAAGTGCTTATCTGGCAGGACCCCATTCCCGCAGTCGATCATCCGCTGATCGATGAGCAGGACATTGCCGCCTTGAAGCAGGATGTTACGGCCTCTGGCCTTTCCGTCTCGCAGCTCATTTCGACCGCCTGGGCTGCGGCGTCCAGCTTCCGTGGCTCCGATAAGCGCGGCGGTGCAAATGGCGCCCGCATTCGCCTGAGTCCGCAGAAAGACTGGGAAGTCAACCAGCCGGAGCAACTCGCGAAGGTGCTAAAGACGCTCGAGGGTATCCAAGGCGAATTCAACGGCACCCACTCCGGCAAGAAGGTCTCGCTCGCCGACTTGATTGTCTTGGCTGGTAACACTGGCGTCGAACGGGCAGCCAAGAATACCGGCCAGACTGTAACCGTCCCCTTTTCACCTGGGCGCATGGATGCTGCCGCGGAACAGACTGACTTGGAATCCTTTGCGGTGCTCGAACCGATAGCAGACGGCTTCCGCAACTACCTTAAAGGCCAATACACCATACCCTCTGAGGCGTTGCTGGTGGACAAGGCCCAGTTGCTCACGCTTACTGCTCCTGAACTGGCGGTTCTCGTTGGCGGCTTGCGCGTTCTAGATATCAATGTAGGAGGGGCGAAACATGGCGTCTTCACCAGCAAGCCAGAGACGCTGACGAATGATTTTTTCCTCAATCTGCTCGACATGAACACTGAGTGGAAGGCCGTCTCAGACGCTCAGGATGTATTTGAAGGGCGCGATCGCAAAACGGGGGAAATCAAGTGGACGGGCACCCGTGTCGATCTCGTTTTCGGGTCTAACGCCCAGCTTCGCGCAATTGCCGAAGTGTACGGTAGTTCGGACGCGAAGGAGAAGTTTATCGATGACTTTGTAGCGGCCTGGAATAAGGTGATGAATCTTGACCGCTTCGACCTTCCGTAATCTCGTAGCGCAAGCTTGAGGTTTGCCCCGCTCGACCTCGACCTAATTCTAATCCTCAGGACTAGGTCGAGGTTCAAGTAAGTTCCTGGGACCAGGCACAAAGCGGAGGGTGCATCCACCGAAGAACTTTCAGGCCTATGTTCTATGGCACATCCTCGAACCTCAGGTGTACGGAGCAGCTGTCGTGCTGACTCGCCGCTATCCGCTGAGCAAGTCACGCCGTACCGCGTGACTCCCGAAAAGCCCACGTAGAGGGTGGAAGTTCTTTGGTAATACAACAGTCTCTGGAAAAGATTGCGGGGTGAAGAGCGCACCCTCTAACTTAATCGCCCGACTTTCTCGCCATCCTCTAGATATTGCCCTCTCGCTGTGAAGGATGTCATGGTTTGTCCAAGACGATAACCCCTCTCACACGGCGTCCGAATGTGACAATCAACAATTTGCAAAGTGATTTGTAAAGTCGGCCCAACCCCATGCTGAGTCGGACCGGCTTGACGAGCAGTTCTAAGCCGCGATTACGGAGGCGGCTGCGTTCGCACGCTGCGAGATCTGCGACAGCAGGTGGTCAGCATGTTTCTCCTCGTCCAATGTCTTCTGCAAGGTTGCAGAGTGTTCGGTCAGGCCAAGCTGCGTGGCCCAATCGCGAGCACTTCCGTACGAGGCAATCTCATAATGCTCAATTTTCTGCGCTGTCGCGATTAACCCGGCGTCGCGTATCGAACCGGCATCCGTCTCCTTTGTAATGTTCTCTCCGGAGCCGACAATCGCGGTCAAAATTGGATCTTTCTTATCGTCAACGTCCCCATGGAGTGCCCGGCTTGAAGTGTGCCAGTGGATAAGAGAGACACTGGACAAGGAGAGGGCATATGGGACGAGGCAAGAAGTACCAACCTGAACAGGTGGTGAACCTGCTGCGGCAGATCGAAGTGGCCATAGCGAATGGGAAGACGACTGCTCTGGCGTGTAAGGAAGCCGGGATCGTGGAGCAGACGTACTTCCGCTGGCGCAAGGAGTACGGCGGGTTGCAGGTAGACCAGGCGAAGCGGCTGAAGGAGTTGGAGCAGGAGAACTCGAAGCTGAAGCGGTTGGTGGCGAATCTGAGCCTGGACAACCTTGTGTTGAAAGACTTCGCCTCGGGAAACTTCTAAGCCCTGAGCGACGACGGATCGCAGCAGATCATGCGCAAGAGCAGCATGGGATGACGGAGCGCAGGGCGTGCCGGTTGGCCAACCAGCCGCGCGGCACGCAGCGCTACCGTGCGATCCGGCGGGAAGACGAAGATGCACTCACACAGGCGATCGTTCAGCTTGCCAGCCAGTACGGCCGTTATGGGTATCGCCGGATCACGGCGTTGCTGAAGCGGGCCGGCTGGCGAGTAGGCAAGGATCGCGTGGAGCGTATCTGGCGTCGCGAGGGGCTAAAGGTTCCACAGAAGCAGAAGCCACGGGGCAGGTTGTGGCTTAACGATGGATCGTGCGTGCGGATCAGACCGGAGCGGCGGAACCATGTCTGGAGCTATGACTTCGTCAGCGCACGGACGCATGATGGCCGCAGCGTGCGCCTGCTGAACCTGATCGATGAGCACACGCGTGAGAGCTTGCTGGTGCGTGCGGAACGCCGTTGGTCCAGCTCCAGGGTCATCTCTGCGCTGGCCGATGTGATGGTGATGAAGGGAGTGCCGGAGCATCTTCGCTCGGACAATGGGCCCGAGTTCGTCGCCAAAGACTTACGTCAATGGCTTGCAAAGACAGGAGCGAAGACCTTGTACATAGAGCCCGGTTCACCGTGGGAGAACGGCTACTGCGAGAGCTTCAACTCGAAACTCAGAGATGAGTTCCTCAACGGGGAGATCTTCTACTCGATCAAAGAACTGCGCGTGCTGGCCGAACGCTGGCGTGTCCACTACAACACCGTCAGGCCGCACTCCTCGCTGGGATACCGATCACCAGCACCTGAGGCTTGGCTGGCATCCACTGCTTGGCCGCAAGGGGAGCCAGTCGCTTCGCTCCCGGCTCCCCTTGCGGCCATATCCTGCATCGATCTGACCTCAGAAATCGGTGCGCTACACTAACTCTTCCAATGGCACAAAAGATCGGGCACTCCACCCATCATTGACATCGCCTATAAGATCTTCCAGGCGGGTTACGTGAACCTCCGATTCCTGCAGATGTGACTGGAAAGCTTGCCGGAGCTGCGAGTCGTCAGCATGTTCAATCATGTCGGGCAAACCCTTAACAATCTGCCTCTCTGTGGAAAGAAGGTATCGTAGCTGAGCCGTGTAGAGAGCTCGCAAGCTTTTGAAGTCGTTCGGTGTAATGAATCCCATTTCGGTTTCCTCGGCATACGGAATCTGCGTTCTTATGCATGTTCAGACGTTGCCACGGTGCAGCGTGTTGTCTGGAGAGCTATGAGTTCTGGCCCGATCTACTGATTGCATAGCTTACTGTGTCGCCTAGCCGACATAAGTTCCGATACGAAGTGGAATCTCGCCCGTGATCCTCACGAGATCCGCGTAATCTTCACCCTGTCGTTCCAGCTTTCACCGGAACGAGATAACTAACGAGAACCTTATCGCATCAATTGCACTATATGGGTTGCCGGCCTTACAGTCTGCACACCAATTTCCTGTCGGACACCGGGCACTCTCTTGACACATGACCAAATTTACCGGCGACTGACCGAAGTCTTTCGCTCTGTTTTCGATGACGACTCCATCGCCATTACGGCCTTGACCACCGCTGCAGATATTGAGGACTGGGACTCTCTGATGCACATGAACCTCATCGTCAAGACGGAATCAACTTTCCATGTCAAATTTAAGACAGCAGAGCTAGAGTCGCTTCGTAATGTCGGCCACCTGGTTGACGTGATCTCTTCGAAAGCCATCTAATCCTGCAGATTTCTAACGGCTACATGTCAAACCCTGCCATCGTCGAATCTATACATTCTGAGCGATACACAAGCTGCGAGCGGCCCGTAAACCTGTCCGTTATAGCTCCAGCTAAAAACTTTCGGTTCATGGTTGTAACTCTTCTTCTCGTCCCCGCCACAGCTTGCATCCTCTCATTTCTCGTCGTAGGCACGAGGTTTGCTCAGCTGGAAGGGGACTCCGGATGGGTGCGGGCCGGCAGTCAAATCTTCCTCGCGCACGACGTAAACTGTGAAGTGCTCGTCTACGGGGATTCCACCGCGATCACCGGTATCGATCCGAAGATTCTCTATCAATACACCCATCTGCACAGTTGTAACGTTGCCCAGACGAAAGGTGCGATCGTTGTGCTAGGAACAAGCGCATTGGACATCTACCTGAATCACAACCAGCGACCCAAGTACTTAGTTCTGCAGTTTTCTGCCGCCGATTTTTATCGTGCTGAAAGCTGGGCCGACACTACAAGTTACATGGAAGGCGGCATCGACCTAATCAGGTTTTATCCGAAAGAAAGTGTATATACGAATGTGATTCGGCATCCGGAGCTGCTGTTCGGGGTGACTCACTATGCTCTTGTTACAATTCCGATTAACTGGTGGCGCCATCGGCGGGAGTCTGAGCCGATGAAGCACACGGCCGAGACTCCGATCGATGTTCACTTCATCCGCAACGAGCCCTCATTTGGGGCGTGCGTAGAGCAGGAAGACATCGACCCAATGTTCCACCGGCCAGACCAGAGCTTTATCCAATGGCTTCGGAAGCATTATCAAACGAGGGCTGACCACCTGATCATCGACGTTGCACCATCCTCATTGTGCGACCAGCGTGTTCCCTATTTGAGGAAAGCTCTCGTCGGCATTGACAATAGCCTTGAGCAGTACCCTGTGACCGATTTTAATGAAGGCTTTACTCATTACACCGCTGATGGCGCACGGCTCCTCTCCGAGTCAGTGAGTGCCCAGATCATGGCTATAGATAATCTTCCTGGGGACACGCAGCCGACGATGTCAATGGCCGCGAGGCAGTCAGCGGTGCTGCGTTAGACATGCTTTTTACATCCGCTCCCTTCCTCATCTATTTCATGCCAGTTGCTCTCCTTGGCTTCCAATGGACCGGTAGGTTCGGCAGACGCGCCGTGATCAGCTGGCTGGTCCTTGTGTCTTTGGTTTTCTACGGGTATTGGAACCCACGTTTCGTAGTGGTCCTTGTCTCATCGTTAGTATTTAACTTCGTTATGTCCCGGCTGATCGCTCGGTCACGAAGGGAAGTGACAAAAACCTACTTTATGGGATTGGGAGTCGCCGTTAATCTGATGGCGCTCTGCTACTACAAGTATCTATTTCCCTCGCTAAACTTCCTCAACTCCATAGGAGCAGGCCGGCGGCCATGGAAGGAGGTAATTCTTCCCTTGGGTATTTCCTTCTTCACGTTCACCCAAATCGCGTATCTTGTCGATCTGAGCGAAGAAGAGGCGGCACCGCAGAGTCTGCTTGACTATGCCATGTTTGTGACGTTTTTTCCTCATCTGATAGCCGGACCTATCCTTCATCACCGCGAGATCATGCCTCAGTTGGCGGAAGAGCGTCGCTTTGATCTATCCTCTGGAGATTTACTCCTGGGCCTTAGCTGGTTTGCCACGGGCTTGGCAAAAAAGACAATCATTGCCGATCGACTTGCCTCGGTTGTCGAACCTTTCTTTCGGCATGTTCCGCACTTGAGCATGAGCGAGTCGTGGATTGCGGCCCTGACATATTCCATGCAGCTCTACTTCGATTTCTCTGGTTATTCAGACATGGCGATAGGCTTGGCGCGCATGTTCTCCATAGAATTTCCCTTGAACTTCAATTCACCCTACAAGGCATCCAGCATTATTGACTTCTGGGCCCGCTGGCATATGACATTGACGCGGTACCTTACCCTTTATATCTACAACCCTCTTGCATTGGCTGTGAATAGGAGCCGGCAGAAGCAGGGGAAGCCAGTCTCCCGCAAAGCGCAGAGAACGGCAGGCGGATTTGCGGCCATGATTGCGTGGCCTACCTTCGCAACGATGTTGCTTGCCGGCATCTGGCACGGGGCCGGACCTCAATTTCTGGTTTTCGGATTACTACACGGAAGCTACATTACGGTGAACCATGCGTGGCGCGGCTACACGCACCAGTGGAAAGGTACGAGAACGAGTAAATGGTGGGCGCATCCTGGGTCAGTGGCGTTGACGTATGTGTGTGTGTTGATTGGCCAAATAGTCTTTCGTGCCAGCACCTTGAAAGACGCAGGCACTCTGCTGGGCAACATGACAGGCCTGCATCGTGCGTCGATTGGTCATGCTCTTCCACCTGTCAGTTGGAGTTTGCTCATTCTCTTTCCGGTGGTCTGGTTCCTGCCGAATACGCAACAGCTTCTGAAGCAGGTGGTCGATGGTACCCAGAGAACTGGTCTTTGGCGGCATCTTCAGTATTCACCGTCGTGGGGCTGGTCCTTGTCAATGGGTTTGTTGTTGCTGGCTGCAATCCTGTTCAGCTCCGATTATGCGACATTCCTCTACTTCCAGTTTTAGGTAAATTATGTCTCTGCCTCTTCTTTAAGAAACGAAGCTCGTGAATGGAAAATCCTTTGACTAACAGAGTCGCTTTGCAACAGAAGGCGTGGTCCCCGTTGGAGCTTTTGCTGCTTTCGACTTGTATAGGCCTGATGATGGCGGTTGCGACATATTGTGGGTGGGGCAGGATCTTCTGGGAAGATGAAGTGCTGGGATGGTTGCTGCTGCGTGACCCGTCCTGGCGGCACATGCTGGCCAGTTGGCGGTTAGGAGCCGATGGCGGGGGCCTCGCGTTTTATATGCTCGGTCGTCTATGGCTTCATCTATTTGGAGATTCAATTCTTGCTTTCCGAATGTTCTCGGAGGTTTGCTTTGCCGCAGCTTTTTCAATCAGTTGGGCAATCCTTCGAAAAGTCTACACGCTGCCAATTGTGGTGTTCTCCTCCTTAAGTGTGTGGTTGGTTAGCCCTGTTCTTGTTCAGCAAATGACGGAGGGGCGTTTTTATGGATTGCTCATGGCGGCAACGATGGGTGCTATATGGATGGCGATCTATTGCCATCAGCGCGCCACCCTAACGTGGCCGATCTTTTCCGGAATGTTCCTGGTACACGCTTTGCTGGTGGAGACCCACCAGTTGGGGGTTGTTTACAGCGCCGTCATCATAGTGGCGATGGCGGTCCTGGACCGCATAGCTGGGCGCTTCCGGATCAAACTTTATGGTGTCGCGATCGCGGCGTGGTTGCTTCTGCTCGGATCGTTGCCGGCGATTATGGCGTCGGCGAGTGTCGGTAAGCCTTACTTCTGGACAGTGCAACCCACTGCATACCTGTTTGCTACGTTTTATACCGGGTTTACCCCAACAATCGGTCTGCTCGTGATGGTCCTTGCGGGGGCTGTATGCGCCTCAGGTCTTTACCAAAGGAACCTGTTCCGTACTGTGACCCGTGGATTCCGTGCGCGGATGGAACTTTACATTCTTTCAGCCGGCCTTTTCACCGTACCAATTCTTTTGTATCTCGAGGGCATGAGAGGCCCTGCACTGTGCATCAGCAGATATCTTCAACCGGTTGCATTTGGAACGCTATTTCTTTTAGCGGAGCTGGTGACGTTATTGTTTCAGACAGCTCCGCGGAGGTTCGAGGTCAGAAGCCTATACGTCGTCGGCGCATGGAGTGTGTTTGCGGCGGCGCTCATAATGTACGACTTCGCCTATCGGCCCAGACACACGACCTTAATGAAAGACTACACAGCTTCGCTTACGAAGAGTCTGCCAAAAGCTATACCTGTTGTGGTGGAGGATGCTTTTTCATTTGCTGAGTTGATGAAGCGTCAACAAGGATCGAAGGTGGACTACACCTATCTTCTCGACTGGCAGAACAGCACTTCCAGAGACGCTCCTCGGCTTGAGGTTACTCAGTACCACCTGATGGAGAACTGGCGTAAAGCTGGGTATTTTTCAGATTCCATTGTTCATGCTGACGAGTTCCTTACGCAAACGCCGGAATTCTTGACGGTGAGTATGAGTGATGTTGTCGATGGCTTTCCCTTTCGCCGCAAAGGGTTGGCGAGTCGCTTCCCTGGCATTGGCAGTGACCTTCATGGAAGACTTTCAAAGTCGCCGCGATACCAAGTGACCCTGTATGAGGAGCTTGATCTTGAGGAATTGACGGTGTACGTCTGGCGGGTGTGCCGGAGTGGAACTCCGTGTCTGCTGAGCTCTCGACCTAATTAGGTCCGGGATTACTGACCCAGGCGATCCATTGCGTAGCAACATTACTCGTCGGCAGCCACGCGCTGTCGGGGGTGGGGGAGGGAGGCGAAGCGAGAGAAGCTGACGTGATGTTGCAATCTTCGTCGCCTTGTGCATCCAGAGTGCCGTCGGAAGAACAGGTGAAGGTGCCGAATACCTCGCTTGAGGCTATCTGGGCGCTCGGTATGGAGAGCTGTTCAGCGGCTGCCTGCATCCAGGGAATTACGAGCGGTTTCGTCGTCACATTGCAGCAGTGACCAATTCCATTTTGCACGCCGAACGCCCATGCGGCTCCAACAGCGCGGCCGCCCAAGAAATATTCGTAGCTGCGGTAGGTTCCAGCGTCTTGATCTTTCGCGTTAGCTAGAAAGAGAGATGGAACCGAGAGAGCCGCAGTGGTCGGTATGAAGGCGACGATGTCAACATAGGCCGACCCTGCAGCGTAGGCGATTAGAGCTAGAGTACGTTGTGGAGCGAAGCTACTCATCTCTGTTGCCAAAACCCCTGCGGCAGAAAAGCCATAGAGTATGACCTTAGCGCTCGCCAATTCTGAATGTCCGGTGGTCGATGCAAACTGATTCAACGCCTGAAAAAGTGCGCGTCCGGGACCCTTGCTCGCGTTACTCTGCAGGTCAGGGTAAGATTTCGCGTCACATTCATGTGCAAAGACGATCGAAAAGCCGATTTGGTCTGCCGCTCTGCGGACTTGATCGTCCTGAAAAAGAAGAACACTGTCTCCTCTCTCAAAAATTACGAAGACACCCTTTTGAAGTAGACTCGAGTTCGCTAATAGAAGGTCGTACTTGCAAGCGCCAGACAAGTCTTCCGACGGCAACGGAGCCACTACGGTGGAGGCCGTGATGTTCTCCCTGAACCCTCCACATCCGAGTATGGGTAGGAAGATCAGGAGGCGGAGTAGCGCAGACAAAGGCGTTAGCCGCTCAGCTTCGAGTTTACGTCTAAGTGTCAAATCCTGACAATCAGGTCGTTGGTAGTACTTCGCTGTGTAACTTGCATCGAGCAATAGCCAGCTGATTTGACCATACTATACACTGTCACCTCGCCGGAGTTGCGTTTAGACCAGAAGAATCAAGTCAGAAGCGCACGTATTAAGTGAGAACAGCAAGAGGATGCGACGAGACCAGGACGTGCTTCTCATCGGCTTATGACCGACGTTACTGCTGTGCTAGTCGCGGCGACCAAGTTTCCACTTTGCATGTGGAGGTGGAGCAAGGTGGGACTGGAGCGACGAATAGCCCCAGATCGCAATCGCCGTCTATCGATCAGCCAATAATGCATTGATGATCGTCGGGCAACACAAGCAGTGCTGCGCGCCTCTGACTTTGCAAGCCAGCCTTCCCCCGACTTCGCACTCGATCCAGTGCATTCGGTCACTCCCGCGTACGCCTAAACACTAATTGGAGGCAACATGTACTACACCGACAAAAAGCTTCAGTTTCCCGTCACCGTTGAGAAGCCAAACCCTGTCTTTGCGCGAATGCTCCAGCAGGCTATTGGCGGAGTCGAAGGAGAGATCCGAGTCTGTATGCAATACTTTTTCCAGGCATGGGGTTCGCGGGGACCAGTCAAGTATAGGGATATGCTTCTGAATACCGCAACAGAAGAGATCTCTCATATCGAAATGCTCGCCACAGCGGTAGCACTCAACCTGGAAAAGGCCCCGGTCTCTTTCCAGGAGGAAATGGCCGCTGATCCGGTTGCAGGAGCCGTGATGAATGGCATGGATATGCGCCACATTTTATCGACTGGTCTCGCCGCGATGCCCTCGGACGCCAACGGTGTTCCCTTTAACATGTCGCACATTTATGCGAGTGGCAACATCGCAGGCGATATGTACTGCAATGTCGCCGCAGAGGCAACCGGACGCGTGTTGGCCGTCCGCCTTTACAACGCCACCGATGACCCGGGCATGAAAAAGATGCTCGCCTTTAACATTGCACGGGACACCATGCACCAGCAGCAATGGCTCGCGGTGCTCGAGGAACTCGGACCATCGCACTTGCCGATACCAAATTCCTTCCCGCAGTCGGAAGAAAACCAGGAGTACAGCTACAAATTCTTCATCACGACAGCAGACAAGCAGGCAGGGAATCAGGAGAATCAGGTCTGGACATCCGGGACTGCACCGGATGGTCATGGCAAATTTGAGCCCTTCATCGCGGGACCGCTGGACGGCGCCGGCGAGCCCAAATTAGGATTTGGCCGACCGGATACGTTCGGACAGAAAGAGCAAGCGATAGGGTCGGCTGCTGGCGTCTTCGAGAAGGGTAAGGATCTGCTCTCAAGAGTGACCTTGCCGGTGTGATGGATGGGAAAGCCACATCTAACAATCAGATTCAAATATAGAAAGGTGCCCGCCGCCAGCAAGCGGGCCCTTTGCCGAACCTTGGGAAACAAGGCGGCTAACTCATGCCATGACTTTCAATTTAGGCCGGTCTGAGTGGCGGAAGAAATAGGTAATAAGAAAGTGAGGACGCAGCGGCATCGCAAGTGGGTAAAAAATAGAAAAGCGGATCGAAATACGTGTACGACGCGTTTATCCTAGTCGGTATGGCAAAACAAAGTAAGGCTGAGAGAATCGATATAGGCGTCGACGGACTCAACGACATTTTGGGGGAGGGTTTGCCTGCCGGCCAAATGTACCTAATAGAAGGGGAGCCAGGAACAGGGAAGACTACCTTGGCGATGCAATTCATCCTTGCTGGCACGAAGGCGGGAGAAAAGGGCATGTATATCACTCTTTCGGAGTCGAAGTCCGAGCTTGAGGGTTCAGCCCGTTCGCACGACTGGAACATCGAAGATATTCCAATTGTCGAATTCATCCCTGCAGAAGCCAGTCTCAGCCCGGAACAGCAATACACGGTCTTTCATCCGAGCGAGGTTGAACTTGCCGAAACTGTTCAGAAGTTGACGGAATTAATCGAACGAGAGAAGCCAGACCGCCTGGTGATTGATTCCTTGTCGGAACTCCGGCTGCTTGCAGCGGATACGATGCGGTACCGTCGTCAACTGCTCGCGCTGAAACACTTCTTCCTGGGGCGAGACACGACGGTGCTCCTTCTCGACGACCGAAGCGCGGAGGGCAGCGATATGCAGCTTCAAAGTATCGCGCACGGCGTCGTTCGACTTGAAAAGATACCAAGGTCCTACGGTGTCACCCGTCGCCAGGTAGAAATTATCAAGCTTCGCGGAAGCGCGTATCGCGAAGGATTTCACGACTACACCATCGCTCGAGGAGGAGTTGCCGTCTATCCTCGACTGATCGCAAGCGAACATGACTCACTTTTTGATGGTGAAAGAATACAAAGCGGCCTCCATGAGCTGGATCAAATGTTTGGAGGAGGGATTAATCGGGGTTCTTCAACTCTCCTGATTGGCCCCTCCGGAAGTGGAAAATCGACAATCGCGATGATCTTCGCTTATGCTGCTGCGAAGCGCGGGGATCGTGCGATCGTCTATGCCTTCGACGAGGTTCTCCGCACGGCGCAGGACAGGTTGGAGGGCCTTGGTATGCCCGTTCGCGAACAAATCGCAAAAGGCTCTCTCGCCATGTCGCAAATCAATCCGGCTGAGCTTTCGCCGGGCGAGTTCAGTTGGCAGATCCGAAATGACGTGGAAAAAAAGGACACGAGAGTTGTGGTCATTGACAGCCTCAATGGATTCATGATGTCAATGCCCGGGGAACGCGACCTCAACCTGCACCTTCACGAGCTGCTAGCCTTTCTCAACCAAAAAGGCGTGGTTACATTTTTAATTTACACGCAGCACGGGCTTATCGGCGGTATGCAGACTGAGGTGGACGTGAGCTATCTTTCAGACACGGTGGTACTCCTGCGCTATTTCGAATCGAAAGGCGAGATCCGGCAGGTCATTTCTGTGATCAAGCAGCGGGTCGGCCAACATGAGCGTACTTTACGTGAGCTTCGCATGAGTAATAACGGTGTCCACATCGGTGAGCCGCTATCGAGCTTTAAGGGCGTCCTGACGGGCGTTCCCGACTTGTCGGATAGTAGTACCGGGAAACATGCAGCCCAAGGCCAGGACAAATGAGCCTTGTCGTCCGCGTAATCACGCCGACGGGGCGAGACGCCGAACTGATCACCGCGGTCCTGAAACGAAACGGCATCAAGGCAAAGGCTTGCAAGGACTACGAATCTCTACGTGAGGACGTCGGCGATGACCCCATGGGTCCGGTATTAATCGCCGATGAGGCGTTGACACCCTTGTCCGTTCAGCAATTCGGGGGATTGCTTCAACAGCAGCCGGCGTGGTCCGACCTGCCCATCCTTATTCTGTCCGCGAGTGGCCACGACAAGATGTCCCATTTCGGGCTGGACCGAGAGCGTTTACTGGGCGCTCCAGTTTTGCTGGAACGTCCAATACGAACAGCTACACTTATCAGCAGCGTCCGCGCTGCAGTGCGCTCACGCCAGAGGCAATACGAAATAAGGGACGCAATTTCTGCACTGAAGCAGGAACGAGAGATTCTTCAGACAGTGCTAGACCACTTGCCCGTCGGTGTGCTGCTCGCCAAGCCGAATGGGGAAATAGTGTTAGGTAATCGTAGTGTTGAACGTATACTGCGTCATTCGACAAAATTAACTCCGGACGTGAAAGCGCACGGAGAATGGATTGCCTTCCATTCGGATGGGCGCAGGGTGTTGGGAGAGGAGTATCCACTTCCTCGTGCCATGAAATCCGGTCGGCCAATCCCACCGGAGGACTATCTCTACCAGCGCGGCGATGGATCGCTAGGCTGGGTTAATCTCGTTGCAGCGCCGATATTTGATGTCAGCGGTAAGGTCTCTGGCGGCATCGTCGCGATCTCGGATATAGATAAGCAGAAACGCGCCGATGCGGATCTCCGCAAGAGTAATGAGCGCTTTCGGCGTCTCATGGAAGATGCCAGTGTCGGAATCATTATTGGGGATCTCGATGGACGGATCTCTTATGCTAATCCAGCAGTGCTCGAGCTTCTTGGCTTTTCGGTGGACGACATCGAAAGGGGGGCCGTCCTCTGGAATGACCTTTCGCCGGCCGAATATGCCGCGCTCGACCGACATGCTCTTGAGCAGCTGCTCACCATTGGAAAAAGCGATTCGTACCAGAAGGAACTCCGTTCGAAAGATGGCCAGTTGATCCCGATCCTGGTGGGCGCTACTATCATTCCTTCGCAAAAGCAGGGCAGCAGTTCGAACGAGGTCGCGATCTTTCTCACCAACATCTCAAACCAGAAGAAGGCGGAGAAGGCGTTAATACAAAGTGAAAAGCTCGCGGCTGTTGGGCGGCTTGCTGCTTCGATTTCGCATGAAATCAACAATCCGCTCGAATCCGTGACCAACCTTGTTTTCTTGGCTCGGCAAAACAACGCAAGTTCCAGAGACGTTCAATACCTACTAGACACTGCCGATCAGGAGCTGAGGCGGGTTTCACAGATCGTTGCGCAAACCCTTCGCTTTCATCGACAATCGACAATGCCCCGCACGATTATGGTCCGAGAGCTTCTGGAGCTTACTTTGGCTCTTTACCGGGGACGCCTGGCCAACTCGCAAATAGAACTGCAGTTGAACGACCGATGCGAGGCGGCAATTACCTGTTATGAAAGCGACGTGCGACAGGTGCTCAATAATCTGGTTGGTAATGCAGTCGACGCAATGCGCAACGGTGGCCGCCTTGTTGTGAGGGCCTCAATCATAAGGCTATGGCCCTCGAAGAAGACGGGCGTGCGGATTACCATTGCCGACACTGGGCACGGCATGACGCCGGATGTATCCAGACACATATTCGAACCCTTTTTCACAACAAAGGGAATCAATGGCACAGGACTGGGTCTTTGGATTTCGTTGGGTATCGCCGAAAAGCATGGCGGCCGGATTCAGCTACGGTCCCGAACCGGGTCAAGAAGTCATGGGACGGTCTTCAGCTTGTTACTTCCGATTACACCCGAGGGCGGCCAATGACAAGTTCCGCCAGGTAGGTGGTTGCTCAAGCTGTGAGTTGAGGCGTAGTTAATTCCGGGATGTGTATGTCGTCATATCCCTTCCCGGATGTCTATTCCTGGACTATCACTCCGAGCGGTTTCACTACGCCAGGCAATTGAAGTTCTATCTTGTTTCACTTCATTGCGCTTAGCCGGTTTGTTGACCTTTTGCTACATGACCGGTTTTGGCGCGGATCTGTTCCGTGCGGCCATATGAGATTTGTTGCCAACGAGATTTCCTGACAGCCTGAACTGGAGAGAAGCGCGTCGATCGGAGTCAGGCCGGAGACAAGAGCAACTCATGCCGCGCGCCCGTACTTGATACAGGCCATGCTCAGTACGTCATACGACGGTTCTCAGCGTGTGTTGATGGAAAGACGGCCTTCTCTATGGTGGATTCACGGTGTGATAAACCCCGACGATCTGCCACTCCACGAGGGGACCGAGCTTGGTGACGCCTGGGATGAGTTGCTCAACAGAGATGCGCTACTCAAGCGGGTGGGTGCCTTTTAGATATTTCTTGACGAAATCTTCGTTGACGACAGCGACCTTGGTGCCGCCAGCGATGTCTTGTTCGGAAAGAGGCCGCCCGGCGACCATGCGGATCCCGAAGGTTTTGAAAAAGCTCGGCGTGACCATGCCGAAGGCGGTGTTTGGCCGCATGGACGGATCATTGAAGGCGGGTTTGCCAGCGATGGTAAAGGGCATGCCGAACCCCGCCCCGAACAACGGCAGGCCGGTGCCGGCAGAGACCGAGGTGACACCAGGTACAGCCTCGATGCGGGAGAGGATCTGCCGGTAGTAAGAGATGATTTTTTCAGGATCTTTTGGTCTTGACTCGGGAACGGGAAGAAAGAACGTCAACACATGGTCCGTGTGCAGGCCAAGGTCCACCCGCAGAAGATTTAAAAAGCTGTGAATGGACAATCCTGCGCCGGCGAGAAGAGAAAGTGCGAGCGCGACTTGACAGATGACAAGCCCCTGGCGCAAGCGGTGACGATCGGCCCCTACGCCGGCCCGTCCGCCCTCTTTGAGGGCCTCAGCTGGGTCGACACGGGAGGCGTACCAGGCGGGCGCGCTGCCAAAGAGGAGTCCAGCAAGCGCGGTAGCGGCCAGTGTGAAGAGAAGACTCGGTAAGTTCAGGTGGAGATCGGCCTCGGTCGGCAGAGTGTTCGGAGGCATGATTACGATCAGAGTACGCAGCAGTAGGTAGCCGACCCCAACCCCAATTAGCCCGCCGACGGTGGCGAGTAAAAGGCTCTCCGTAAGGAGCTGTTGGATGATGCTCTTGCGGGAAGCTCCCACGGCTTTGCGAACGGCAAGCTCCTTTTGGCGAGCCATGCCGCGAGCGAGCAGCAGATTTGCGACATTGACGCATGCTATGAGCAGGATGAGTGCTACTGCACCGAGCAGCAGCCAGAGAGTCTGCTTCCTATCACAGGGCAGGAAGTCATTTTTTAGAGGCTCGACGAAGACTCCCCAGCCGGTGTTGCTTTTTGGATTTGCCTGCGCGATGTGGGCAGCGACCGCGTTCATATCGGCCTGCCCTTGTTGTACGGTGATGCCAGGCTTCAGATGTCCGATCGAAAGCAGCCAGTGAAAGTCATGATTCAGCTGTTCGGGCTTGAAGACGAGTGGAACGGTGAGCTGGTTGTCTTCGGTCCGCCAGGCCTGGAGCAAGGACGCCGACTGCCGTGTAAGGCTCGCCGTTGATGCGCATCGACTTTCCTACGAGCTTTGGATCTGCGCCTAGATGCGACCACAAATTGTGGGTCAGAATAGCAACGTGGTCTTTTCCGTTCACACCTTCCTCCGGCAGAAAGTCACGCCCGATCAAAAACGGACTGCCCAGCATGTTGTAGTAGCCGGGCGTGACCTGTATGCCGCTGACATTCTCGGGTTGCTCCGCACTGGCTATATTAAAGGCGCCGCCTGAAAATGCAGTGAGATCCTGGAAGGTCGAGTTCTGGCGTTTCCAGTCGGTAAAATCTCCAGCGGAGATGCCGTTGTGAAAACTACCGATCTTCGACCAGACGACTACCAGCTGGTCAGGCTGGCGATACGGTAACGGAGCGAGGAGGGTTGCGTAATCTACGGTGAAGATGGCTGTATTAGCGCCGATCCCCAAAGCCAGGGTGAAGATGACCGTAAGTGACAGGCCAGGATTCTTCCACAAGGCGCGTAAGCTGTAGCGCACGTTGCGCAGTAGATCAGACATTTAGTCTCGCCTCCGAACCGTCCTGGCGCCAGGGGATTTACTCTAGCATAAGCAATGGCTGAACCCTGTATTCACATGCTAGCTTTGTAAGACGTAAATGACGACGAAATTGCGCAAAGCCTGGCGAAAGACCTGAGATTCGCATGGACACACATCGATCAAATTGTGGCTCCGAGAGCGTCCTGTCTCTTCTTTCGCGTTCCTTTGAAGGATGCGCTCACCGCCTGGCTCGTTACACTCTCCAAATTCCCGTAAGTTCAGCTTCCTATCGAGTAAGACCAACCTGCGCTCTGCCGAATTGTTTGAGACACGGAGATCGATTTGTTTCTTGAGTGGGTTGACAGATCTCCGACCACAATGTCAACTTGGCGAGTTAGGCGAATGTCACTCGTAAAGCCGCGATCTCGTTTACAAGGAGAAGTGCCGCAATGTATACACCCAAAGGAAAATTCGGCTGGTACGAACTCATGACCAGCGACACAAAGGCCGCCGGTAAGTTCTACGCAGACGTGATCGGGTGGACCACCCAGGAAATGCCCGGTGACGGCGTCCAGTACACCGTCTTCAATCTCGGCAACGTGGGCATTGCCGGCATGTTGAACATGCCTGGACACACCGCATGGATCGGCTACATCGCCGTCGACGACGTAGATGCTCATATTGAAAAAATCGTCGCAGCAGGAGGCAAGCTATGGAAACCTGCCACCGACGTTCCCGGGGTGCTTCGTTTTGCCGCGATGTCCGATCCCCAGGGCGCGGCGATCGTAGTCTTCACCCCGGATCCAGCGATGCCTTCGCCGCAACGCCCCGAGCCGCCGACGCCTGGCACCATCGGCTGGCATGAACTCTACACCACCGACCTCGATGGCGGATTCGAGTTCTACAACAAGCTCTTTGGCTGGACCAAACTCGCCGATATGGACATGGGACCGATGGGCGCCTATCGCATTTTCGACGAGGGTGATCATAAGGCGATGGGCGATGGCGGAATGATGACCAAGGCTGCCCATATTCCGGTCTCCTGCTGGAATTTCTACTTCAACGTCGATTCCATCAGCGGCGCCATCGAGCGCGTTAACGCTGGCGGAGGCAAGGTGCTGAATGGCCCGATGCAAGTACCCGGCGGAGGCTGGATCATCAACGGCCAGGACCCCCAGGGCGCTATGTTTTCGCTGGTCAGCGACCGGAACTAGACGGACTCACGATCTCTCGATCCAGATCGGATGATGCTGGGAAGGTGCCGTGGGCATCGAAGGTGATTTAGCTGCAAGCCATTCCAGTGGGTGTTGCAGCCGGCAGGTTGGCTATTGCAGCTTCGTAATACCGGCTTGGCTGCAGGCTCGGGTCAGTCAATGGGTGCCTGCGAATGACCTAAGCCGAGATCATCGTTGTCGTGGAGCCCAAGCCAGGATGTGGCTCTTCGCGGGATGCCTGGAACATCAGGCACCCGTAATCTAATGTTCTCGTTAGGCATAAAACCTGCCGCTTATGACTCTCTTTGGGAGCAGGCGCTAATTCTTCTTGGTCAAACCGATCCCACTTTCAAGGGTTGGTCAATGTCCAGGTAAGGGTCTGTTGTATCGACGGCAATCCACCGGTGCCGCCGGTGAAGCCGACATAAGCAGTATCGCCGCCCACGGTCGCGGGTATGTTGATCGGAAAAGGATGGGACCAGGTGGCAAGGGAGAGTGTATCTGTGAGCGTGAGCGTCAGGTTGGTTCCGTTATAGTTCACATGAGCGGTAAAGCGATTTCCGCTCGTTAGATTGATACCCGAGCCATCAAGCGAAAAGTATTCATTGCCGGCCGCGGGAGCGCCGTCTAAACGCAATTCCAAAGCGTTGTCGAGTTCATAAATGTTGAAGTCGATCGCCACGCTTTTTCCGATTCCTGCATAGCCGACCGAGCTGCCGTTCGGTCCAAGCGCATGAAGTTCCGCATTCTGGATCGCAAAGGTGAACCCGTCTGCGGTCAGATCGTTCTGAGGCGATTCTTTTTGCAAAAAGGTGAAATCTGTCGTGAAGCTCTGGCTGTTCACGGGATTGTCATAGAAGGCACTACTCGCCTCACCGAGCCCACCATCCGTTAACTGCAGCATTCCCGCCGAAACCGTTGCGACGCCATTGGTTGTCAGGCCTATTCCGCTGATGCCTTGCGAATACGATGGCAGAGCCGGGACGGAAGGGGGGGAGTGGGCGCACCAGGGTTCCCGGCGGCGTAGGTCCACGAGAGTATCTCCTGGTTGGCGGTCGCTGCGCCGGTTACGGCGGTGAAGCCGACGTAAGCAGTGTTGCCGCCAACCGCCGCAGGAATATTCACTGTAAAGGCGTGGGACCACCTGGTCAGTGTGACCCTATCAGTAAGGTCGAGAGTAAGAGTTGTTCCGTTGTAGTTGATCTCAGCCAGCATGGTGTCGTCGCTATGCAGGTCGATTCCGGTACCGGCCAGGTTCATCGATGGTGTCGCCTCCTTTCGTACGTCGTGCGTGGATACCCGCTGCGCAGCACGTCCTTCTACTCCGGCTGTTGGGTGTGAGGCGTCGGCAGTAAACGATTTCTCAAGAGCCTCAAATAGATGTATATTCACCGGTGCCGGTAAGCTCGACGCGAAAGTCCGCACAACACCTCTCATCCAGGTAAGGAACACAGGAAGCTCTCTGGGGTTCTGGCTACGACATGGCCGCGGCGCGCCGACTTACTAGCATCCGGGACCGCAAAAACTTTAATGGGCAGCACTAAACCCGAACGCACGAGGATATAGATGAAAACGAGATTCAAGCTGGTCGTATTGTTGGCCCTGCCGCTCACGTTTCTTGGCGCCACACTGACGATGGCGGGACAAAGCGGGACAGCATCCGGGGTTCGTCCTTCCCGGCCTCAGGGTCCATGTGACATCTACGCCGCCGGAGGCGATCCGTGCGTTGCCGCCCATAGCACCACACGCGCGCTGTTCTCTTCCTACAGCGGTCCGCTCTATCAGGTGCTGCGCCAGTCTGACGGAAAAAAGCTGGACATCGGTGTCGTCCAGCCGGTTGCATTGCCACTGCCGGACGCGGGCGGATATGCCGACGCGGCCGCGCAGGATGCGTTTTGCGCCGCCACTTATTGCTGGATCACTACCATCTACGACCAATCACCCAAACACAACGACCTCACCCAGGCGCCCCTCGGCGGGTTCAGCGGCCCTGCGATGGGTGGAACGAACAACTTGCCCCTGGCCGACATGGCGCCGATTACCATCATGGGCCACAAGGCGTACGGGGTCTTCATCTTGCCAGGCATGGGCCTGCGTCAGGATGACGCGAAGGGAACCGCTGTCGATGACCAGGCAGAGGGGCAGTATTGGGTGATCAACGGTCTTCACTACAACTCCGGCTGCTGCTTCGATTACGGCAATGCGGAGATAGACAGTCGCGACGACGATAACGGCACCATGGAAACGACCTACTACGGCGACGCAACTCCCTGGTATCACGGGGCCGACGCCGGCCCGTGGATCATGACTGACCAGGAAAATAACCTCGTCGGCTGTGTCAACCCGGATGGATCGAAACACTGCGCAAACCTGTCGCCGATCACCTGGCGCTTTGTAACCGCCATGGCTAAAGGCGAACCGCACCACTGGAGCACCCTGGGCGGCGACGCGCAACGAGGCAGGCTGGCGGTCCTGTTTGATGGGCCCCGCATCGACTCCACCTATGATCCGATGCGGAAGCAGGGCGCGATCCTGCTGGGCAACGGCGGCGATAACAGCAATAGTTCGCAAGGCACTTTCTACGAGGGGGCGATGACTGCCTCCGGCACATTTCCGACCGACGCCACCGATCAACTGGTGCAGGCCAATGTTGTGGCTGCCAACTACGCTGTATCTCGGCTGAGCCTTACGCCGGCCTCTGCAACTGCCATGCCACCAGGGCTGCAGACCTTCTCACCTGGGTCTTCCCAAGAGGCGACCGTGACATTCACAAACACCACCGAAGCGCCTGCGGTCGGCGTCAAGCTGAGCATCCTGGTTCCCGGCAAGCAGTGGACTTCGGTGGTTCCGGGGACCACCGAAACCTCGAAGACCTTCGCCGGCCCGGTCGCGCCGGGAGCAAGCGTGAGTGCGACCTTCAAAGTGACCTCGGGTATGGCGCCCTTCAACGGCGACCTCTCTGGGAATGCCTGGTGGAAGAACTCCGTCAGCGGCGAGAAGCAGTTTGAGAAAACGACGGAGAAGGTGCGAAATGTCAGCCCGATCAAGATTAACGAGTTCCGCATCAGCTCCGGCTCTCCCACCAACTCGACGGACTCCTTCATTGAACTCTACAACGCCGGCGATCGTGCGATCGATTTGTCGAACTGGAGCTTGACCGAGCACCCGACGCAACAGGCCATTTTCTCCACCGTGAAGGTTCCCGCAGGAACAAAGCTCGCGGCACGAGGCTTCTATCTGCTCGGGCTTTCGAATTCGGGACTGGAGATTCCCGCGAATGCTGGCGACAGCACGATCAACGTCAGGAGCACGGACGGCATGTCCGCCGGCGATACGCTCAGCATCGACACGGGTTCCTCTGCGGAAAGCCACAAGGTCGTGAGCGTTGGGACCTCCGCCAGTCGAGCGACACTGTGGCAACCCCTTCCGGCCGGTCCGATCATCACGATTCCTGCAGGCGCGACGAACGTGCCGGTCACGAGCGTTTTCGGCTTTGTCGTCGGCGAGAAGATCGCGCTCGGCTACGGCGCAGCCTACCCCACGGTTGCAAAAGCCACCGAGCACTACGAGGTAGCCACAGTCACCGCGGTCGGCAAGCCAGGTACGCAAGCCTACCTGGCGGCGGACGCGGCGATGGGCGCGACCAATATCAAGGTGACCTCAACAACCAACATCACGGCCGGTGACAAGATCAGGTTGGACGTCGACAGCGTTGGCCATGGGATCGAGACTGTCACGGTCACGCGTGTCGGTACGCAGGCGAAAAGCACGAACCTGTCAGCCAGTGCAAGCGCCGGGGCGACCAATCTCAAAGTGCGCAGCGTCCATGGTTTCGCTGCCGGCGACAAGCTGACCGTGGGAACGCCTGCAAATCACGAAGAGGTTTCGATCGCCACCGTCGGCACCTCGGGTCCGAACGGCACCGGCATCGATGTGACTCCGGCTCTCACGCAGGCGCACACGGATCGTGAGGGAGTAGTAGTTCCGGGTACGGGCCTCGAACTGGCAGCACCTCTGCAGTTTCATCACGCGGCCAACCTTCCCTTCAGTAATCGGGGAACAGGGATCAGCTTCCAGCCAGCAACCGCCTTTGCACACTCGAGCAACGAGCCGGTCGAGGCGCTAGGCAGCGGCGTCAGACTGGATAGTCCTCTGCGCAGCGGCCACGCAATCGAGGCGGTCGTGCGCGACCCCACGGTCAAGACTGCGGGATACCAGGGAACGCCGGCGCCCAACCAGTGGTTTGGGGGCCCGGTGTTCTTCAACAGCGACGTAACCTTCGGCGGACGCAGCATGCCCGTCAGCGCCGGTAGCATGGTGCTCCGCGACGGCTCTGGGCTGGTCGTCGACAGTTTCAATTACGGCCTCATCGTCGACCCTTGGGGCGCCGAGGGCTATCACGCCATCTCCGGACCGGAGCAGAGTGGCTGCCGCGTGACTGCGCCGGGCGCCAGCGTGAGCGCTGGTCGATTCCCCGACGGCCTCGATACCGACAGTAACTGCATCGACTTTCGGACGGAACCCACTGCAACCCTTTCGGCTGAATCGGCAACTGGAGGAACGAATATCAAGGTTGCCAGCGTGACCGGCTTTGCTGCCGGCCAGACGATCAGGATCGACACCGGCGCAAACCTCGAAAGCGCTGTGATCGTGACGGTCGGCACCTCGGGCTCCACCACGATGAGCGCCGGCACCCAAGCGGGTGCAAGTGTCATTCCTGTTACAGGCGTTGCAGGCTTTCACGCGGGCAAGGCGATCATATTTGGCAGGGGCGCGAACACTGAGACAGCGACTGTTGTGTCGATCAACCGAGCCAGCGGCACTATGACCGTGGTGGCGCCGCTCACCTTGGTCCACACGGCCGGTACAGAGATCGCCGGCACCGGCATCACCCTCACCTCCGCTTTGAAGCAGGCGCATGCCAGCGGAACTCAGGTTACCGGCAGCATTGCCACGCCGGGCGCGCCCAACCGTTACTTCAGTACGCGCCCGTGATTATGCTCCCGTGACGGGCCGCTATAGGAAAGATCACCAAAGAGTTGACAGCAGGTGCGCCGCAGAACTTGCGCCTCACTGGAAGGGACTTTCGGATCGCGCATCCCGGCGCAAGGTTCGTCACTTCTGGAGTGGAGGGATGAGCGCTGAGATGGCGATCCGCGGGGGGCACCTAACCTCGAACCGTTATGGACGATCCTTGACCTTACACCTGCGGGTTGCGGCACCCCATGGTACCCAAAGCTCGAGTACGCCAGCCTGATAACGATCGGTTAATCTCAGAGCCTGAACTACCTTCGCAAGGCGAAGCTCGTCTCAACACGAGCCGCGGAGAGCCGCCCAGTATCTAGTGGTCTCGTTGCGAGTGCCGGATAAAACAGGCGTCGTCGCCTGCTTCATCCTGGTGAGCCACTCGCCGAGCCGGGTCATCGTGTCTGCCCGGCCCTGGGCCACTCCGAACTCGTTGTATTACCTGATAACCTTCGGATGTTCTCAAAGGAAGAATACTAAGAGGCTTCTGCCCCGGCGATTGAGTCGGGATCGCGAGGGAGGGCAGCGTTGGCATTGTGAGGATTGGCCAGGCTAAAGGCTTCCGGGCGCGGATCCCGCCGGGAATGTCTAGTTACATACTAGTAAGTAACGCATTTGGTTTATCAGGCCAGCGGCGGATCAAAGTGAAAGTGGTGCTTGACTCTTGGCGCGTGTTGTCATAAAAAGACACGCGAGGGTATTTACATATTCCGGCTAAGCCCTCTATGAGAAAAGCTTCAAATTGGCCGGTCACTAGATAGCTGTGCTTGTTGTCTTGCTTCTCGATTCCTCGTTTGCTGCCAGGGTTGATTGTTGCCGTCGCGCTGTCTCTTAAGTGGAGACGGTGACTTCTGCGCAGACTCCTCTATTGACCAATCCAAGACCCGCTTCGCAAGCCGAAGTGCGGGTCCAAGCGAAACAGCCCTAAGAGGAAGGTTTATGCGCGAAATATGGCCCAGCTGTGCTTTCTTGCAAACGCTTCTGCAACGCTTGCCTTTTTTCCACAAAAGAGAAGTTTACCTTGCCAAGGTCATTCGGCTGCTAATGCTTGGGGCTGTCGCGACGCTGGCGGTCAGTTCCATCCGGGCGCAGCAATCGGAGAATGCCGTTGCCTCGCGAGTAGTCCAGAAAATCGATAATTCAGTTCTTACGACGCTAAAGGGGAATACTCATCCCCTCGCGAAGCCGCAGTATGACCGCGGTCCAGCCAACCCGTCGTTGCTCGCAAATCGCATGCAGCTCGTGCTGCAAAGGAGCAGCGGCCAGGAGATGGCTCTTCGTCGACTGCTTGGCGCGGTCCAGGATAAGAATTCTTCGCAATACCGGAAATGGCTGACTGCAGATCAGTTTGGCGCACAGTATGGAGTGTCTACCGTCGACATACAGAAGGTTACTGACTGGCTTGCAAGCCAGGGATTTCAGGTCGCGGGGGTGAATCGGGCGCGAACGATCCTGGAATTTTCCGGTAATGTAGGCCAGTTACAGACCGCGTTTCATACGCAGATTCATCACTTCAACGTGAATGGCGAAGAGCATCTCGCAAACGTCTCTGACCCTCAGATACCGGCAGCCTTGGCTCCAGTTGTCGCGGGCCTCTCGTGCCTGACGGATTTCTTCCCCAAGCCGCTGCATACCAAGCCTGTGCTGGGCAAGTTCGACAAGGCCAGCGGCAAACTTGTACCCGCATTAACTGACGGGACTGCGGCTCAGGGCTACACGCTGTTTATGGTTCCGGGGGATGCTGCGACTATCTATGACACCCCGAACTTGAACAACAGGTCGTTCTCTGGCAGCACCGCCTATACCGGCGCCAGTGTCAACATCGCAATAGCAGGCGTGTCAAACATTAATACTGCAGACGTGACTGACTATGGTGAACTCTTTGGACTGGGGTATCATCTTCCGACTATTTCCATTGATGGGAATAACCCAGGCGAAACCGGCGATGCCGATGAGGTCGAAGCATTGCTGGATCTCGAAATAGCGAGCGCTCTTGCGCCTAACGCCAACCTCACTCTTTACATCGCTGCCAACACTACCTTGAGTTCAGGCCTGTTCCTCGCCATTAATCGTGCGCTCGATGACAATGTCTATAATATTCTCAACGTGAGCTTTGGAGGCTGCGAGGGCTACCAGGGAAGCAGCGGGAACCAGTTGATCAATACGATGTGGGAACAGGCGGCTGCCCAGGGCGTCTCGGTTACCGTCTCCAGTGGAGACTCCGGCTCTGCGGGATGCGATTCGGATTCGAATCAGCAGGCGCAAGCTGGACTGGCGGTCAATGGACTTGCTTCGACTCCTTATAACATCGCCGTAGGGGGAACCGATTTCGATCTTCTGGCGACCGACTTTACCAAGTACGTATCTGCTACGAACGGAACTAACTATGTCTCCGCGTTAAGCTATATTCCAGAACAACCCTGGAACAACTCGACTGTAGCCAACGGACTGGTCAGCGCGAACACTCCTTCTTTTGACAGCGAGGGAGATAGCAACATCGTTGCCGCGGGAGGTGGCGCAAGCGGTTGTGTCCTCCCGCAGTATGACTCGGAGGGCGATCTGCTCGGTTGCGGAGCCACGACCGGCACCCTCACGGGCTGGCCAAAACCATCGTGGCAGATGGGCAGCAGCCTGAATATTCCTGCTGACGGGGTCCGCGACGTTCCCGATGTCTCTTTGTTCGCGGCGAATGGCCAATACTCGGCTACGTGGCTGGTGTGCTACTCCTTTACAGCAAGCGACGGAACACCAATTACCTGCGCCCCCAATGCGCAGGGGGAGTTTTACTTCATCGGCGTAGGAGGGACTTCTTCGTCTGCGCCTGCATTTGCCGGCATGCTCGCGCTGGTCAGCGAAAGCCAGGGTGGGGCACGCCTGGGCCAGGCAAACTACGTGCTCTACAATCTGGCCAACCGGGACAGTCTGTACAACTCCATCTTCCACGACACCACAGCAGGAAATAATGCCGTTTATTGCGCCCTGGGCTCCGCCGATTGTGGAGCCAATCTCTTCCAGAGTGGCTATCAAGCGACGACCGGCTACGACCAGGCCTCCGGCCTGGGGAGCGTGGATGCGACCCAACTGATCAATAACTGGGCGACGGCCAGCTTCGCTCCGAGTTCCACTAGTCTCACCATCAATGGCGGCACGGCGCCGGTCAGCATTACTCATGGCCAGCCGGTTACGCTGAATGCGACTGTGGCCGGCGCAGGAGGAACTCCTGGTGGACAGGTTAGCATCGTAGCAGCGAACTATCGGTTCGGCGAAGACCCCTCGATCGCTCTCTTTGACCTGAGCGGAGGTGCTGCCGGACCCAAGCCCGATGCAATTCTGCCGGGCGGCAGCTACACGGCGGTAGCCTATTACAGCGGCGATATCACTTTTGCACAGAGCCAGTCCATGGGAGTTCCAGTGAACGTGGCGCCAGAGAACAGTGTCTTGAACCTCTTTGCCGTGGATGGAACCGGCAATCGAGTGATTCCGTCGGGAAGCTATCCCTATGGAATTTTCTTCGGCTTCAATGGGCAGCCGGTCGGGCTGTCACAAGTCACTTCAGCAACACCTGCAATGGCAAGCGGTCTCGTCACTTTTAATGACACCACTGGAGACCTGGCCAGCATAGAGATTGCTATCAATAGCGCTGGGTATGCAGAGACGCCCTACTATTACCTGGTTCCGGCCGTTCACTCCGTCAGCGCGTTCTATGGAGGCGATAGCAGCCTTCGTTCCAGTACAGCCGGTCCGCTTAATTTCACGATTACTCCAGCCCCCACGACGAGCACGGTCGCTTCCGGAGCGTCCTCGGTAAGCAGCGGCACGTTCACCGTGTCGTCGCTCATCACGCCAACCCCAGCCGGCTTTGCCGCGAACCCAACGGGAACCGTGACCCTGACAGCAAATGGCGCAACCATCGGGAGCGGATCGGTCATGTCCGCGCAGGACCCTAATACAGGAGCCTCCCTCGGCACGGCTACGATTACGGTGAGTGCCAGTTCGCTGTCGATCGGCATCAACGCCATTACTGCCACATATAGCGGCAATCTGGATTATGCCGCATCTTCCGGAGCAGTTTCTGTGACCTCTGCCGTCGGAGTTTCGCTTGCGTCTACCGCAGCCATTGTCAGCAGCCCAGGCCAATCCGGCAGCTCAGCAATTACTGTGACGCCTAACGGCTACACGGGTACTTTGAATCTGGCGTGCGTTCTATCGGCCTCTCCGTCCGGCGCGAATGCGACCTACAATCCCACATGCACCATACCCGCATCCGTAAGCGTCGCTGCAGCCGCTACAGCAAAGGCCACGGCAAGCTTCGCCACAACGGCGGCAACGACCGGCGGTATCGCCTTCCCGCTGCAAAAAGATCCGGCGGGCAAACAACGGGGCGGTCCCTGGTATACGGCTGCGGGGGCTGCCCTGGCTTGCCTGCTGTTCTTTGGCATGCCGGCGAGGCAACGAGGATGGAGGTCGATGCTGGGCCTTTGTCTCCTCCTGGTCACGATCGCGGGAATCGGGTGCGGCGGCAAGGGTGGGGGTGGGTCAACAAATGACGGCACCCCAGGAACAACTACAGGCGCCTACACGTTCACCGTAACCGGGACAGACTCCATTACGGCGACGATCACCGGCAAAACGACAGTCACGGTGACGGTAAATTAATTCACCGGATGCTACTTCTAATTAGCAATCTCTGAGAGAGGAATACAGAGCGGAGACGCGGGCGAAAGGAAGGGATGCTGCTGCTCCCGGCGACTGCTTTCGGGAAGAAATCTTCTTATCGCTTCGCCCAGAGCCCCGGATCGATGTTTGCGAAGAGGCAATCCCGCTCTTCTGCCTCTCTCAGGACGTGCTGCCCGGTTTCGGATAAACTGCCGTTCGCCAGGAACTCGCCCCAGAGCATTTCCAACTCGACGAACTGGTCCAGATGTCCGGAGAAGCGCTTTTCCGCATAGTCCCGGGCTGCTGCCGTCGTAATCAAGAACTGCCAATCCGAAGATTCCAGAAGCAGCACCTCGCGAGCGATCTGCTTGGCAATTCGCTCGCCCCAGCCGCCATCGCGCCAGCGTTCGTCGCTCGCAATCTCACGCAAGACTCGCTCGGCCCGGTAAATGTGGGCCCAGGTCCAGCTTGTTTCTCCATTCAGCCAGACCTCGTTATCGCCATTCTTGCCCCACGAGCCTTCGCCTAGTTTGAGAGAGACCGCCGCGGGATATTTTGCCAAGTAATCACTTCCGGTAGTCAACGCAATCGGGATCTCTTCTCTGGCGAAGATGCGGGCGACCTGCTCCAGCCAGACGGGCCCTTCAAACCACCAGTGGCCGAAGAGTTCTGCGTCGAAAAGGGAGGCCAAAACAGGGGGGCGTTGCTGGTCAAATTGATCCTTGAGCGCGTCATACACCAGCGCCACAAAGTGATCCGCATGCAGTTTGGCCCGTTGGTGTGCCTCCTCGGGGTAGTAGGGCGCCTTCAGTGCCATATCGGATTGCGCCTGAGTGACCTGCCAATATTGCAATCCGCCCGGCCAGCGCTTTTTGTGGAAATCGAGGTAATTGCCATCGGCCGGATACCCGGTGTCGCCACTCCACACCTGTAGCCCAGTCTGAGGGTCGCGGGGAAAGACCATGACGGGGTGGGCGGCTGACGTCGGTCCCTTCACGATGTAAGGACGATAGACAGCATCCAGATCGCTCTTCCGCTTGAGTTCATGGGCCGGCAGGTTGTGCAGGCGCAGGCCGCGCTCGCCGGATCTCATCTGGTAGGGGGTAAACAAGATGGATTCTTCAACCAGATGAGTATCGATGAAGAAATATTCGATGCCGGCTTCCGCCAGGGCCTCTTCGACGCCTATCCGTAGAAACGGCGCCGCTGCCATTTCGTCGCCGCTTGCGGTGACCGGAGCCTGCCATAAGCCAGCCGGCCGGTATCCGCACTCCGGCACCCACATGCCGCGCGGTTTCTTGCCCAGGTATCGCTCATAGGCGGCGACTCCCGTCCGGATCTGCGCTGCTACGCTCTCGTCGGTACCGAGCAGCGGCAGGTATCCGTGGGTTGCCGGACATGCAAGGATCTCAATCGCGCCTGTCTCATCGTAGTGCCGAAAGGCCTTGAGAATGTTCCGATCCAGCTCGTAGAACTCCTTCAGCGTCCGTTCGAAGAACTCCAGCCAGTACAGTGAAGTCTCCGCGAACCGCGGTTCGCCAAACTGACGGAAGTAGTTTTCGTCTTCCCGCGCTGAAACGATTTTGCGCTCAACGTACTTGGGAAATTCTTCCTGGAAGGTCGGGTGGCAAAGCTGCTCCATCAGCACGGGGGAAAGACTCAGGTTCGCCTTGAGCGGTATTCCGTCACGTTCCAGCCGTTTCAGCATCGCAAGTAGAGGCAGATACGTCTCCGCTGCTGCTTCATGCATCCATTCCAGGCCGTGGGGCCAGGTACCGTGATGGATGACATAGGGCAGGTGCGCATGCAAGGTAAAGCTGAGATATGCCGACGGCTGTCCGTTTTTCATGAGGATGAGACTTTCCATCTACCGGAATCAGCGCCGGTCTACGTGCTGTTATGAACTTTGGATCAGGCAGTAGAAAACGCCTGAACAGAGAGACCAACCGGAAGCCTGCTGAAGTAAGTTTCTACCTGCATCTTGGCTCGCAAGCGAGGCAAGCCAACGCTGCAGTTCCTCAGTTCAACCTTACTACACGGCGCGCCATCAGAATTGAACTGAACCGCGCCGGGTAATTCGGTACACTAGGGAAAATGCCCGTCAAACCTCAAGGCCGTCAGCGACAGAAAGGACCTCCGCCGGGAGAGACCGGACAGGAGATTCTGTACCTGCGCTTTCTGAGCGAGAAGCAGGTTCCGGTCACGGTGAAATTGCGCGACGGCGAGGCCGTTTATGGCTGGATCGAATATTTTGACGATCGCATGATCCGCTTGACCCGCGAGGGCAAGCCAAATCTCTTCATTTATAAGCATCAGATCCGAACGATCAGCGAAAGTTTTCGTAACATCGAGGGGCGACGCCGGGAACGCAAGCGCAGCGGTGAGGCGCAATCGAGTCCCGTACAGGGTGTCGGCCTGCCTGCTCTTGGGGCTCCTCAGGCGGACGGCTCCGCCCCTCTCATCGGCGGTTCTTTGTCCGGCGCGAAACTCGACAAGGCATCTGGCCACCACGCCAACCGCGAACGCGGCGGCAACGAACACCCGGGCGGTTCATGAATACGATTCCCACCGAAGTAGATCTGCCCTTTGCGGCGCCTGCAGCGGCCATAGCTATCGAGGCCGGCAACCTGATTAAAGAGTTCTACGATAACGGTGTCGCCACCGAATATAAGGGTGAGGCGGACCTGGTGACCGAGGCCGACCGCGCCAGTGAACGCTTAATTGTGGAGCGCCTGCACACCATTTTCCCGGCCCACGGTGTCTACGGCGAGGAGGGGAGCCGGAACCAGCTTGATGCGGAGTACCGCTGGTATATCGACCCGGTCGATGGCACAACCAACTTCGCCCATCGCTACCCGGTTTTCTGCGTGTCCATGGGGCTCGAGTACCGTCGTCCCGGACTTGAGGCTGGCCAAGATGGAGAGATGGTCGCCGCCGTCATCTGCGATCCCACCCGCCGAGAACTTTTCATCGCCGAAAAGGGGAAGGGCGCCTATTTGAATGGCCGTCGCATCGAAGTCTCCAGTACAACCACGGTGGCCGAGAGCCTGCTCGCTACAGGTTTCCCCTCGCGCAAGCGCCATTTAAACCCGAACATTCACTTCTACCAGGAGATCACCCTTCGATCCCACGGAGTGCGCCGTGCAGGTTCCGCCGCGCTCGATCTCGCGTATACCGCATGCGGCAGATTCGACGGCTATTGGGAGTTCAATCTGAACCCGTGGGACACTGCAGCCGGATTTTTGCTGGTCACTGAGGCCGGCGGCACACTGACCTATTTTGACGGCAGTCCATTCCAACTGGCCTCCAAAGAACTGCTCGCTACGAATGGCCATATCTACCCTGAGCTAGCCCGTATTTTTGCGGACATTTTTGCCGGCCGGGACATTACGCCTCTGGCATCTGCGAAGAGATAATGGCCTGATATGCGGGTTTTTGACACTCCTCCGGGCTAAAAACAGACGAAAACTGGCTCGCTTCATGCAGCGAAGCAAGCCGATTTGCTTCCTCCGCTGCCTGCTACAATCAGTCTTTGCATCCGATAATTTAGAGTTGGAGATTGTTTATGACCTACGTAATTGCAGAGCCTTGCATCGGGACCAAGGATTCGGCCTGTGTCGACGCTTGCCCGGTGGATTGCATTCATCCCAAGAAAGATGAAGAGGGCTACGAAGCAGCGACGATGCTATTTATCGATCCCGTGGAGTGTATCGATTGCGGCGCGTGCGTTCCCGTCTGCCCGGTCTCCGCCATCTATGCCGGAGACGACCTGCCGGAAAAGTGGGCTTCTTATACCGAAATCAATGCCACACACTATGGCCGCTAGGCCTTAAGTTCAGGGAAGGCCCGCTTCCTCAGAAGGGGCCTTGTCTCTCGCCGGCTACTCCAAGCCGTCGCGAAATGGGCCAGCCGCCGATTTAAATCTCCTGTCCCCAGCCTTCCCATTTGGTTCTGATCCCCGGTCTCTGCACAAGCAGGGTCACCGCGTCTTGAGGAGATCTGACCTGGCAGGGCATGTCCAAACCAAAGTAATCTACGCCAATCGAATGTAACCACTTGTTGGTAACTTTTCGGTTACATTTTACAAATGATTGTGTCATCTGTTGTGTGGATCAATAGATCGCTGCCTTGGCAAATCCAACTTTGTCATGGAGCCTTGCGATGTACGGAACAAGAAATTCGCTGAACGCCCTCCTGCTATCGGGCCTTTTTTTCTCGGGTTCTTGCGTTGCCGCTCAGCAGACTGACGTGCTGATGGGGCACAACGATACTGACCGCAGCGGGTCGAACCCCAATGAGTCGATCCTGACCCTGGCGACGGTGAATGCTCAAGACTTTGGGTCCGTCGGTTTCTTTAAAACAGATGGTGTGGTCGATGCCCAACCACTTCTCGTATCCGGGCTCGCCGTCGCCGGCAAAATCCACAATGTTCTGCTTGTTGAGACCGAACACGACTCGGTTTACGCCATGGACTCCGTCAGCGGGGATGTACTATGGAAGACCTCGCTGCTGCAACCAGGGGAGACAACCAGCGATGACCGCAACTGCGGTCAGATTGCTCCAGAGATCGGCATCACCTCGACCCCTGTCATCGATCGCTCCAAGGGCCCGCACGGAGCCATTTTCGTTGTCGGCATGTTGAAGGACAGCAAAGGCTACTACCACCAGCGCATCAGCGCTCTGGATCTGACAACCGGTAAACAACTTTTTGGCGGCCCGACCGAGATCAGCGCCTCGTATCCTGGTACTGGAGACAACAGCGTCGGCGGGAAGGTCCTCTTTGACCCGGCGAAGTACTCAGAACGCGTCAGCCTGCTGGAATGGCAAGGAGGAATCTATACCGCCTGGACGTCTCATTGCGACAGCCGCCCGTATACGGGCTGGGTGATCAGCTATGATGCCTCTTCTTTAAAGCAAACTTCTGTTCTCAATCTCACCCCGAACGGGACTGAGGGCGCCGTCTGGATGGGGGGCGGAGGGCTGGCTGCTACACCCACGAAAATACTCTTTCTTGACGGAAATGGTACCTTTGACGCCGACCTCGATAGCCGAGGCTTTCCCGGTCATCAGGATTTTGGGAACGGATTTATCGAACTCGCCAAGAGCTCCAGCGGTGATCTCCAGGTAAATGATTACTACGCAACCGATAACACGGTGCAGCAATCGAACGCCGATACCGACCTAGGTTCGGGCGGGGTTATCTTGTTCCCCAGCCTCTTTGACAAGAATGGAAATCAGCATCAGCTTGCCGCCGGCGCTGGCAAAGACGGGAACATCTACGTCGTGAATCGAAACGACATGGGTAAATATCACTCCAATGGAGGTTCCGTGTATCAGGTTCTCACCCGGGCGCTTCCAAACGGCGAGTGGTCGACGCCGGCCTACTTTGGGGAGCAGCTCTACTACGGGGGGGTCAGTGACAATCTCAAGGCCTTTAAGTTCGAAGACGCCAAACTACTTACTACTCCTGTCAGCCGCACTGCGGAAACCTTCGGTTATCCGGGAACGACTCCTTCCATCTCTTCTCTGCAGGGTAAAAGCCGTATCGTGTGGGCCGTTCAACATACAAGCCCTGCGGTGCTCTTTGCTTTCAATGCCGAAGATCTGTCGGAGAAACTCTATGACAGCAATCAATCCGGCGCTAGGGACCAGTTCGGCGACGTAGATAAGTTCATTAGCCAGACGGTTGTGAACGGTCGTGTCTACGTGCCGACACAGACCGGCGTCGCAGTATTTGGACTGTTGCCCAAGTAGAACAGCCAAGGCCACTCGGAAACCTGGCCAGTAGCTGGAGCAGGAGGAACCGCCCGAAGGCCACGCCGCGCGGGACGGTCTCTTCTGCTCTACTTGGGCGTGATCTTTCGTTGAACGCGCTATCCTGAAGGGAGAGGGAAGCGGCAGCCAAGTGAATGCGCATCAGGTTGAGGCCATTGTGCTACGTACCTGGCCTATTCACGAGGCCGACCAGATCGTCTCACTCTTCACCCGCGATTACGGGAAGATCAAGGGAGTCGCCAAGTCTGCGGCCCGCTCTCGCCGGCGCTTCGGCGGCGCGCTTGAGCCTATGACCCACGTGCGAGCCAGCTATTCAGAGAAGCCAAGGCAGGAGCTCGTCCGTCTGGACAACTTCGACATCGTCACCTCGCCGCTCTCGCATTCCATCGACTACGCTCGCGCGGCCGCGCTGGCCTTCTTCGCTGAAGTGCTGGATGAGACGCTGCCCGATCACGACCCGCAGGACGCGGTGTTTCGCCTGCTTGTCGCTGTCCTTGGATATACCAGGCAAGGCTTTATCTGGATGCCCGTCACGTATTTTGCGCTCTGGACCACCCGCCTGATGGGGTGGCTGCCGGACCTCAGTACCTGCGTTGAATGTGGAGAGTCGTTGACCGGCCTGCCGTCGTACTACCATACCCTTGCCGACGGACTTTTCTGCCGCGAACACCGGCGAAGCGGCTCTTCGCCGCTCGCCCCTGAATCCCAGGCGACCGCCATACGTATTTTTCGCTCGCCGGTGCCGACTCTCGCTGCGGAAGCGTGGCCGCGGCAGCGTGCCGCCGATCTCCGGCGCTTCGCGATCCAAGCCTTGGAGCGCCACATCGACCGACGCCTCCACAGCGCTTTCGCGCTCGCTCGACTCGCCGCCTGAGCCAGCCGCCGAAATGCACCGCTCAGCGGATGACCGGAAACTCACCGCGAGGGCTGTGCATAGCGTGGCGAAAGGCACGAGCAGCCGCGCCGGGCAGCGGAAGTTGTTAGACTACGGAGAACCTTCGCATCCTGTGAGTTGCATTTGCCTTTGACCACCACGATGGATCCCTCGAATATTAGCCGCTCCGAACCGCTCACCTTTCAGCAGTTGCTCTTTCGTCTGCAGAGCTTCTGGGCCGATCGGGGATGCGTGCTGCAGCAGCCCTACGACGTCGAGGTGGGCGCCGGCACCATGTCTCCTGACACTTTCCTACGGGTGCTTGGGCCGACGCCAATCAGCATCGCCTATACGCAGCCGTCGCGAAGGCCGGCGGATGGGCGATACGGAGAGAACCCGAACCGGCTCTTTAAGCACACCCAGTTCCAGGTGATCCTCAAGCCCCCGCCGGCAGGCATCCAGGAGATCTATCTCGATTCGCTCGGGGCAATCGGCATCGATCTGCGCGAACACGACTTGAAGTTTGAGGAAGACAACTGGGAGTCGCCTACGCTGGGCGCCTGGGGCATTGGTTGGCAGGTGATGCTCGATGGGCTGGAAATTACCCAGTTCACCTACTTCCAACAGTGTGGCGGCATCGACCTCGATCCGATCTCGGGTGAGATCACTTACGGACTGGAACGCATTGCGGCTTTTTTACAGGACGTCGATTCGATTTATGACATCGTCTGGTCGATCAACCCGGTCACCGGCGAGAAGACTACCTACGGCCAGGTACGGCTGCTCGAGGAGTTGCAGTTTTCGGTATACAACTTTGAGGCTGCCGATGTCGAGAAGCTTTGGGAGCACCTGCGCCTCTATGAGTCAGAATGCCAGGCACTGCTCGCGGAGTTTCAAGCCGACTTCACGCCGGAGGCAATCAAGAAGTCCGAGCGCCAGGAGAAGATCCATGACCGGCTGGTTCACGATGGCGAGACGCCAAACGAAGCTGTTGCGGAGATCGACAGTCACGCGGCACGGCGGCGTTTCCCTATCCTGCCGGCCTACGATTTATGCTTGAAGTGCTCTCATCTCTTCAACCTGCTTGATGCCCGGGGAGCAATCTCGGTTACCGAACGGGTTGGAGTCATCACCCGCATCCGCAATCTTGCTGTCGCTACCGCCCAGGCTTTTAACCAGCAACAGGCAAAGTGAATGGGACAACCCGATCGCTCGCGGGCGGATGAGACGCTCAGGTAAGAACTGACCACAAATATGCCAGACTTTTTGCTCGAGATAGGACTTGAAGAGATACCCGCGCGTATGATCGCCGCCGCGCAGGCGGAGCTCGCGCGGCGCGTCGATGACCTGATCGTCAATGCGCGGCTGGCGTCCGGCGACGCTGTCAGCACGGTCGTCAGCTACTCCACGCCGCGCCGGCTGAGTGTATTACGCCCCGGTGTACGCGAGCGGCAGGGCGACCTAAGCGAGCAGATGACCGGCCCCTCCTGGAGCATTGCCTTTAAGAACGGCGAAGCAACGCCGGCCGCTCATGCCTTTGCGAAGAAGTGCGGAGTTGAGCCCTCTGCGCTCATCAAGGTGACGACAGCCAAAGGGGAATACGTCAGCGCGACGATGCACATGCCGGGCCGGAGCGCGATCGAGGTGCTGGCCGAGGAGCTGCCGAAGGAGTTGGCCTCGCTCTACTGGGCGAAGAGTATGTATTGGCGCGCAGGGAAGCCGGAGCGTTTCGTTCGTCCACTGCGCTGGCTGCTGGCGCTGCTCGACGACCAGGTAGTGCCGTTGACCTTTGCCGGAACCACGGCTGCCAACCAGACTTATGGCCATCGGATATTGCACGGCGATTCGCCGATTGAAATCGCGACTCCGTCCGCCTATCTGGCGGCGCTGGCGGAAGCCTACGTTCTTCCTGAAGTTGAGGTACGGCGCCAAAAGATCCGGAAGGCTCTCGATGCCGCGACGCGCACGGTAAGCGGCCTTCGCTGGCGTGAAGATCACCCGCTGGTCGATACCGTGACGCACCTGACCGAATGGCCGAGCGTCCTCCTCGGCAGCTTCGAGCCCGAATATCTCACGCTTCCGGAAGAGGTGCTTGTCACCGTCATGCGCGATCACCAGAAATACTTCGCGCTGGAAAATGAATCTGGCAAGCTGGCGCCTTACTTCCTGGCTGTGCTGAATACCCAGGCGGATGAGCAGGGGATGGCGACGATTCGCCACGGCAACGAACGCGTACTAAGGGCGCGGTTTAACGACGCGCGATTCTTCTGGAATTTTGACCAGAGGATACCTTTGATCGATCGCGTCGAGATGTTGAAGTCGGTCACCTTTCAGAAGAATCTTGGCAGTTATTCCGCGAAGACAGAGGCGAATGCGAGAATTGCCGGAATGTTGGCGGACCATGCAATATCGCGACGGGTGACGGTCGATAAAGCTTTATTGCTGAACGCTGTTGAGCTCGCAAAGACAGATCTTACTGCTGAGTTGGTGAAGGAATTCACTGAACTTCAGGGAATTGTGGGCGGCCTATATGCCGAAGCTCAGGGCTTGGGCGAGATCGTGAGCCGAGCGATTTATTGGCAATACAGCCCTGCATCGAGTGAGGATCCAATTCCGCCGACGGTTGAGGGGCAGATACTCGGTCTTGCGGATCGCATGAACTCGATCGTCGACATGTTTGCTCTGAACCTGAAGCCGACCGGATCGAAGGACCCTTTTGCCTTGCGACGTGCGGCAAGCGGCATTATCAAGATTCTCGCGGAGTCGGAGCTGCGGATTACACTCGCAGAGCTGGGCAACGTGGCGGCCCAGGCTTCACTCCAAGCAACTGCCGCCGGGGCCGATACGAGTGTTCGGAGCTTTCTACGCGAGCGTCTTGACTTTTATCTTCGTGAAAGCCGCGGCTTTTCCTATGATGTTGTCGCCGCGGTGCTCGCTGCCGGAGACGACAACATTCCTGACGCCATCGCCCGTGCCCAGGCGTTGACCGTGGTACGGGGCTCTGAAGATTTTGCGGCGATCGCCAGCGCCTTCAAGCGCATCAAGAACATCCTTCGGCAGGCCGAGGAGAAGCAAGGTACGTCGAGCGCTTCTGCGGCGCACACGGTTGACGAGAGCCTGCTGTCGCATCCTGCAGAGAAGACTCTCCACCTGGAATCCACACGGCTTGCGGCGAGCGTTGAGGCGCTTCGCGGTGAACATAAGTATGGGGAAGCTCTGGAGAAGATCGCTACGCTGCGGCCTCACGTGGATACGTTCTTTGAAAAAGTGATGGTTATGGCTCCAGAAACTGAACTGCGGCAGAATCGACTTGCGTTGATTGGCTCGATATTGCGAGGTTTCTCGAGGATCGCCGACTTTTCCGAGATTGTGACGCCTTGAGTTCTGATGGCAATTGCCCAGGTCTGAGTCTTAGGGCCGTATTCCAAACTTCGTCAGAACCGAGGGGAAACGAAGAATGAACGACTGGAACCGCCGCAAGTTTCTCAGCAGATCCGCTCAAGCCGCCGCGCTGACGACGCTGCCATGGTCAGCCACGCAGGCTGCGCCTGCCGGCTCTAGTTTCCCCAAAGGTTTCTACTGGGGCGCGTCCACTTCGGCGATGCAGATTGAGGGCTCACCCTACGCCGGCGGCGGCGGGCGCTCAATCTGGGGGACCTTCGAGGCCAAGCCCGGCAACATAAAAGACGGCAGCACCAACTGGGTGGCCGACGACGAGTACCATCGCTATGCTGAAGATATCAACCACATGAAAGAGCTTGGCCTCAACGCCTACCGGATGTCGATCGGCTGGCCGCGGGTGATGCCGGAGGGCAAAGGCCAACCGAACGAAGCCGGACTTGCGTATTACGACAAGGTAATCGACGCTCTGCTCGCCGCAAACATTACGCCCTTTGTGACCGTCTTTCATTTCGATTATCCCGCGGCGTTGCAGCAGCAAGGCGGCTGGCTTAATCCAGACAGTTCGAAGTGGCTTGCGGATTATGCGCATCTCGTCGCCAGACGCTACTCTGATCGCGTCACCAATTGGTTCACCATCAACGAGCCGAATATCGCCTGGGGCTTTGGCGCGGAAGCCGGCGCGATGCCACCCGCGCTCAAGCTCGGCAGCGCCGATCTGACGCTGGGCGCCCACAATCTGCTGCTCGGTCACGGGCGATCGGTGCAGGCAATCCGCGCGGCGGCGAAGAAGCCGGTCAAAGTCGCGCTGCCGTTTGCCGGCATGTTGTCGCTCCCGGCCACGTCGTCGCCGCAGGATGTTGCCACCGCCCGGACTGCTTCCTTCTCGGTGGAGAAACGCACTATCATCCCGATGCAGCCGGGGATGACATTGATGAACAACTCCTGGTGGCTCGACCCGATTTATCTGGGGCACTATCCGACTGAGGGCTATAAGCTCTTTCCCACGGCAGAAAAGCTCGCCACTTCGGCGGACATGCGCATCATCCATCAAGCCGTGGATTACTGCGCTGTGAATCTCTACTTTGCTCCGACGGTCAAGGCGGAAGCGGACGGCCAGCCTGAAACGGTGCCCGAATCGCCGACAGCGCCGCGCTCTCACTATGGATGGGCCATCACTCCAGACCTGCTCTACTGGGCTCCGAAGTTCCTTGCCGAGCGATACAAGAAGCCCATCCTGATCACTGAGAACGGCATTTCGCTACCCGATGCCCCTGCTGCTGACGGCAAGGTCCACGATCCGCAGCGCACGGCCTTCCTCGACAGCTACCTCGGAGCCTACAAGCGGGCTCACCAGGAAGGCGTACCGCTGGTCGGCTATTTTCACTGGTCGCTGCTCGACAACTGGGAGTTCACGCAGGGGTACCTGGAACGCTTTGGCCTGATTTACGTCGATCAGAAAAGCCAGCAACGTATTGTCAAAGACTCCGCATATCGCTATAAGCAGATCATTCAGAGTAATGGGGCGGCTCTCTAAAGTGTTTTTTTGCCGCTTTTGCCGTCGCTGGAGAGCCGGCCAACTTTGATCTCAAGGGTCTAAATCAACATGATAGAAATGAGTCGCACATACTGAGCGGCTAAAAGGAGAGAAATGCCAAAGGAAGAAACCCAGATTACTCGCGATGAGTTCATCAACGCGTTGAACGAGGATCTCTCTCGCGAATACCAGGCGATCATCGCCTACGTAAACTACTCGCAGGTGCTGAAAGGCGCTTCGTATATGAATGTCGCCGACGAACTCGCCGTTCACGCCACTGAGGAATTGAGTCATGCGCTCCAGATCGCCAATCATGTCGATTACCTTGGCGGCATGCCGTCGGTGACGCCGAAGTTGGTGAAGACCTCGGACAAGGCCGAGGAGATGTTGCAGTTCGATCTGGAGAACGAAAAAGAGACGATCCGGAATTATCGCCGCCGTATCAAACAGGCCGATTCGCTCGATGAGTACGCGATCGCGGAAAGTCTGAGGAATATCATCGTTGAGGAACAGGACCACCTGATCGCCCTTGCGACCGCGCTTGGCATCGACCCGCCGAATCCCGGAATCGCCGACTAGCTCCTTTTTTGTCCGGGTCTTTCCCTCACAGGAAGGACCCCGTTCCTTCTGGAGTGCTCGGCTGTCTTTTTCGTATGGTTCTGTCGCGGAATCGGGAGGCACGGCGGCCCCGGAATGGATCGATGCGATCGAAACTTGCGGGCATCAACTGCATCTCCAATGCTCGAACGGGCCTCTAATCCAGAGACATGCTCTCCACTCGATGCTGAAACAGGCAGAACAGCCCGCCTCGATGCAAACAAGCCGTTATGCCCACGCGTGGCGCGCGTTGCGGCATCGCAACTTCCGTCTGTTCTTCTTCGGGCAGAGCATCTCGCTGATCGGCACGTGGATGACTCGCATCGCGACGAGTTGGCTGGTTTACCGGTTGACCGGCTCCGCGTTGCTGCTCGGCGTTGTGGGTTTCGCCGGGCAGATTCCCACATTCCTGCTTGCACCCTTTGCAGGGGTTCTGGTCGACCGGCTCAATCGCCGCAACCTGCTTGTCTGGACGCAGGCGCTCGCAGCGGTGCAGTCGCTGGCGATGGCAGCGCTCACGCTGGCGAAAGTGATCACGGTGCATGAGATCATCGCGCTCAGTGTGCTGCAGGGCCTCATCAACGCGTTTGACATGCCGGGGCGCCAGGCTTTCCTCATCCAGATGGTCGAGGAAAAACAGGATCTCGGCAACGCTATTGCCCTTAATTCATCGATGGTCAACGTGGCGCGCCTCATAGGCCCCGCACTCGCCGGGCTGATCATCGGCGCAGTCGGTGAGGGATACTGCTTCGCCATCGATGGCGTCAGCTATCTCGCGGTCATTGCCTCGCTGCTCTTGATGAGTATCGCGGTCGTGCCATCCAAACGCGCGACCACCTCCATGCTGGAACAAATGCAAGAGGGGTGGTCATACGTCTCTGGTTTTGTTCCCATTCGAACCATTCTCACTTTATTTGCGGTGATCAGCCTTATGGGAATGCCGTTCATGGTGCTCATGCCGATTTTTGCTTCACAGGTTTTGCATGGCGGCCCGCACACGCTGGGCTATCTCATGGGCGCGTCCGGCATCGGCGCTCTCGTTTCCGCGGTTTCGCTGGCTTTGCGTAAAAATGTTCGCGGCCTGACCACCATGATCCAGATCTCCGCTGTCGTCTTCGGCGGCGGCCTTATTTTATTCGGGCTATCTCATACGCTGGTGCTCTCGTTGCTGCTGATGCTCTTGGTCGGCTTCGGCATGATGCAGGGGCTCGCCGCCAGCAATACGGTGATCCAGACGCTTGTTCCCGAAGACAAGCGTGGCCGGGTGATGAGCTACTACACCGTGGCCTTTGTCGGGATGGCGCCCTTTGGCAGTCTGCTGGCTGGGGCTTTGGCACATCGCTTCGGTGCGCCGCACGCTGTGATGATGACGGGAGCTGTCTGCCTTCTAGGCGCGGCCTGGTTCGCGACGCAGCTCAAGGCAGTCCGGGCGGTGATGCGACCTATCTATATCGAAATGGGTATTATTCCCAATCCGGCTGGCCCGATCTTTGAACAGCAAGCGGGAACGAACTAGCTGCCAGCAGGCTCGCAAGCAGTAGGTCGCTCTGAGTCGATCTAGAGCATGCGGAGGGTTGCCTCATCCGGCTCGCCGCTGAAGAACTTACGCAACGCATCCTCAAAAACCCGATCTTTGGCATGATCCTGATTTCCGATGTGGGTAGCGGCCTGCGCGAAGAGAGTGATCGAGGAGTGAAACTTCAGATCGTCGGGATAGCCGAATATCTGGTCAACGGTGCGGCCGTGTACGGCATGGACCAACGACGTACACTCGCTCAGGCGTACGCCTAGAAGAGGATGGCCCAGGTAAGCGATTGCTTCATGGATGCCTGAGATGGCATAGCGCACCGCTGTCGGGCTCGAGCCGAGGCCATGGATTTGTGGGAAGATGAACCACATCCAGTGGCTCCGCTTTTGCCCCGCGGCCAGCTCAGAACGAGCCTGTTCATAGGTCGACGCTTGGGCATCCAGGAACCGTTGAAGATCGTAAGACGGCTTGATCGCAGTCGCGTGCATAGCGCTGGCTCCCTCGCTCTTAGAGAGATGCAGGCGGCCTACTTTGCGGCCATCGTGTTGTTTGCCCGGTCGTCATCCGGCAGCGCATGATCCGGATCGATGGTCGCCGAAGCAACCGGCTTCTCTCCGGTCCAGACCACCTCGGCCTTTGACTCCCAGGTTTCTATCGGCAGGCGCAAGCGTGACGTTGTGCCATCCGTATACCGTATCTCCACAGTAGCCGGCAGCACGAGTTGGCCCTTGTTGCTAAATGTCACGGCTGTTCCGTCGATCTTCTCGACGGCTAGATCGAAGCGCCAGTTGTTCATGTACCAGCCGCGCCAGAACCATCCCAGGTCTTCCCCGCCTTCGCTGCTCATCGCACGAAAAAAGTCTGAAGGAGAAGGGTGCTTATACGCCCAGTCGCGGATGTACTTGCGAAATGCCCAATCGAAGCGGTTTTTACCGAGAATCTGCTCGCGGAGCAGCACCATTCCGTATGCGCCCTTGAAGTAGCTCACCGGGTGACCGAGCTGCCACGTGTAAGCGTCGGCGGGCATGAGGATCGTCGGCGCCAGCGGATTATCGAGCACCTTTAGAATTGTATCTGGCGGTTCGCCGCCAGCCGAATATTCCGAATCGCGTTTGGGGCCGTAGACTCCCCCTTGGAAGTCGGCCGATTCGCCGATGTCGATGAATGTATTGAAACCTTCGTCCATGAATGCGTTGCGCCGTTCGTTCGACCCCACGATCATCGGAAACCAATCATGGCCGATCTCATGCGCCGTGATCCAGAAAAGCGTCTGGCCCTTGTCTTCTATGCCGTCAAAGACGATGCCGGGGTACTCCATGCCCGTTGAGAAGCCGGCCACGTTGATCGCCGTAGGCCACGGATAAGGAAACCACCGCTTTGAGAAGCGCTCAACCGTGTCTTTCACATATTCGGTCGACCGTCCCCACGCTTCATCGCCGACGCTTTCCGGCGGATACACGCTCTCCGCGAGACTCACCTTGCCGTCAGGCAGGTTTATGCGCGCTGCGTCCCAGACGAAAATAGGGCTGGCGCTCCAGGCCACATCTCGGGTGTGGTCCATGTGGAAGTGCCAGGTCAAGGTGCCACCCGCTTTCGGCCGGCTCGCGGGATCTTTCACCTCTGCGGCAGTACGGATCGCTATCGTTTTATCGCTCTTGCGCGCGGCGTCAAGCCGATCCATCTGAGCTTTGGTCAGCACATCTTTAGGGTTCATCAACTCGCCCGAGCCGGCGACAATCATCTCACTCGGCACCGTGACGAAGTAATCGAAGTGTCCATACTCCAGGTAAAACTCGCTCCCGATGTACGGCAGCGTGTCCCACCCGCGCAGATCGTCATAGACGCACATACGCGGATACCACTGCGCCATGTCGAAGATCTCGCCCTGCTTTGAAGCTCCCCACGAGGTGCGGCCGCCCCAAACCCCGGGAATCTGGTAGTGGTACCGGATGTGCAGCCTGAGGGTGCTCCCTTTTGGCGCGAGCGGCTGGGCAAGACGGATCTGCATACGCGTGTCGTCGATCAGGTAGTCGGCCTTGACACGATCTTTTCCGTGCTCGATCTCGACCGCGTCCAGCACAAAGCCTTCAGTCGTTCGCGCGTTCGAGTTCTCTTCGTCGTCCGGCACCTGCTTCCTCCGTGGACGAAGTCCGTTGGCGACTCTGGCGCGGGCATCTTTGCGATAGATGTTCTGCTCCATGTGAATCCACAGGCTGGTCAGCGTGTCGGGACTGTTGTTGGTGTAAGTGATGACCTCGTCGTTGCGCAATACCTTGGCCGTGGTGTCGAGCTGCGCATTCATCTCGTAGTCGGCTTCATTTTGCCAGTAGGCGGGCCCGGGTGATCCGCTGCCCGAACGGTAGTCATTGACCGGATCGGGCAAGGTTAACGGTGCAAATGTCAACCGCGGATTATAAGCGGCAGCGGAAGCAGTGCCGGGCGCCACGGGAGCCGAGGAAGAGACCTGCGCGTCGCTATTAGCTTCGAAAGCAGCGCCAGAAGCGGCTGCGAGGAAAAGACAAACTGCCACCAACCCACGATTCACGAGCATGGGATTCGTAACTCCTGCAGTGGAACTTCCTGACTTGTCCTCTCAGGATACTTGCGAAAAAGGATATTGCGGCTGTAGGCTTATTTTTTTAAATCATGGCGCATGGCCTCATTGAGGCCGTGCGTTAGACGGCGACCGAGTCGCGAGAGGCTGTCGAGGCTTTAGCCTGCAGACCGAAGGCGTCGGCCAGCAACTCATACGACCGCACCCGCGCCGCATGGTCATGCACGATGGTCACGACCATGATCTCGTCGAGGCCAAGCGCCTCAGCCATGGCATTGAGGTTTCGCCGAACGCTATCCGGCGTGCCGACCATGTAGCGTGGCCACTCCCCTCCTTCCGGAAAGTATTGCGCAAAGACCGCCTCAGGTATTGTCGCCAGCTCCGCGATTGCATCGCCGGGCGTGGCGATAGGCGCCGTGTTGCCCTGGCGAATGCGCCGGAAAAGCAACCGCGCGCTGCTCGCCAACCGCTGCGCCTCCTCGTCTGTTTCGGCACAGATCACGCCCAGGGCCAGCATGGCTTGAGGATAAGAACCATAACTTGAAGGGCGGAAGCTGGCGCGATAAGCAGTGATTGCCCCCCGCGTCCGGTTTGGGTCGATGAAGTGGGCGAAGTTATAGGGCAGCCCGAACTGCGCGGCCGCTTCGGCACTCCACATGCTTGATCCGAGCAGCCATACATCCGGGCCGCCAGGCATGTCCGGAGCAAGACGAATTTTGCTGAAGCGATGCTCGGGAGGGAAGTCCTTGTGCAGGAAGGCGAGCAGTTCCGTCAACTGCTCCGGAAAATCGTCAAGTGCCTCTTTGCGATTGCGCCTTAGGGCACATGCCTCGAGACCGGTCCCGCCCGGTGCGCGACCTACGCCCAAATCCATGCGCCCCGGATAGAGAGCATGAAGCACGCGAAAAGTTTCCGCTACCTTAAATGCACTGTAGTGCGGCAACATGATCCCGCCCGACCCTAACCGAATACGCGAAGTCTCGCCGCCCACGCGCGCCAACAACAGCTCCGGAGCCGGACTTGCCAGCACATCCATCGCATGATGCTCGGCGATCCAGTAGCGATGAAAGCCCAGGGTGTCGGTCGCTCGCGCCAGGTCGATTGTGTTTTGCAGTGCTTGGCCCGGGGTCGACCCGGCCGACACGGGCGATTGATCCAGAACCGAAAGCTTGATTGTGGCCATAACACTCCTCACGCGGTCCCTAATGATTCGATGCCCGCGAAGAGCGAAAGAAGCAAGCGATAGGTCAGAGACATGCTCGGGAGCGCGTCGAGTGAGATAGAATTCGACTTTGCACTGAGGACATTTTATGCAGCGACGTCAATTCCTTTCCGCCACTATCGCAGCCTCGACACTTGCCTTCTCCCGCAATGCCTCGGCACAGACGCTCGCTCCCGCCGCCCGCGAGTTCTACCAGCTGCGCCGCTACCATATGCAAACCGGGCCGCAGACCAAGCTCACGGAGAGCTACTTTTCAGACGCGCTGATCCCGGCGCTCGGCCGCATGGGAATGGGGCCGGTTGGCGCGTTCCGCCTCGACATCGGGCCGGAGACGCCGACTTTCCTTCTGCTGATTCCTGCTTCGTCGGCGGATGCCCTCGCTACCATAGATCTGCATCTCGCGCAGGATGCAACATTTCTTACCGCGGCCGAGCCGTTCTGGAATGCCCCGGCAACTGCACCGGCGTTCCTCCGCGTCGAGAGTTCCATGCTCGCGGCATTTGAGGGCTGGCCTAGACTTGTACCTCCAGCGTCTGCTGCAATCAAAGGCAGCCGGATTTTTCAATTGAGAACGTACGAGAGCGCCAGCTACCAGGACCACGTGCGCAAAATTGAAATGTTCCACAAAGGGGAGATCGACCTGTTCAAGAACGCGGGCTTTCATCCGGTCTTTTTTGGAGACACGTTGATCGGGCCGGTGATGCCGAACCTCACCTATATGCTCAGCTTCACAGACATGGAGCAATTGACTGCACAGTGGAAGATCTTCGTCGCTGATCCGGGGTGGAAGAAGCTTTCCACGTCGCCCAGGTATAGCTATGCGGAGATTGTCAGCAACATCTCCAACCTTATCCTCAGTCCGCTATCGTCATCGCAGGTCTAGGCCGCGGTATCGGGAACGACCCCTAGCTCTTTCAGCAGAAATGCATAGTCGAAGGCAATTTCTTTCAAGTAATCGTACCGTCCTGAAGCTCCGCCATGCCCGGCGCTCATATTCGTGTGCAGCAGCAGCACGGAATCTCCGCGCTTGAGCGTCCGTAGCTTCGCGACGTACTTCGCTGGCTCCCAATACATCACCTGGCTGTCATTGAGCGAGGTCTTGACCAGCATGGCTGGATAGCTCCCGGTTTTCAGGTTGTCATAAGGCGAGTAGCTCAACATGTACGCAAAGGCGTCCGCCTCATTCGGATTGCCCCATTCCTCGTATTCCGGAACGGTGAGGGGTAGCGAAGCGTCGAGCATGGTATTCATGACATCGACGAAGGGAACATGGCTAACGATGGCGCGGTACATATCGGAGTTAAGATTCACCACCGCCCCCATCAGCAATCCGCCTGCGCTGCCGCCCTCGGCGGAGACTCGCTTCGGATGGCCATAGCCTTGGATCACCAGCTCCCGGGTCGCCGCGACAAAGTCGGTGAAGGTGTTGCGCTTCTCCATCAGTCGACCAGCGTCGTGCCAGGGTTTGCCCATGTCGCCGCCCCCGCGTATGTGCGCGTAGGCAAGCACGAACCCTCGATCGAGCAGACTCAGGCGATTGCCGTTGAAGCCGATGGGCAGGGAATATCCATACGATCCGTAGCCATAGACATGCAGCGGGTTGGTTCCTTTACCCTTTCGATCCTTGCGATAGACAAGTGATACCGGAATCTTCACGCCATCGGGGGCAGTGGCGAAGAGCCGCTCCGAACTATAGAGCTCCCGATCAAAACCACCCGGAACCTCCTGTTGCTTCAGCAGAGTAGACGCGCCGGTCTCCAGGTCATATTCGTAGACCGACCCCGGAGTCACGAGAGATTGATAACTGTAGCGATACTTGTCAGTAACGAATTCTCGGTTGGTGCCGGGGTGAGCGCTATACACCGGCTCGGGGAAGGCGATAGCGCGATCCTCAGTGGTGGCCGTCCCTTCACCTGAGAAGCGAACCAAGCGCAAGGTAGGCAGGCCATTGGCGCGTTCTGAGGCGACATAGAAGGAAGCAAAGAGGTCGACATCTTCCAGCATCACATCCGCACGATGCGGAATGATCTCCGTCCAGTTTTCCCGGTCGAGCGAGGCGACCGGCATCGCCACCAGCCTGAAGTTCCGCCCGGCGTCGTTCAACCGAATGTAGAAAGAGCCGTTCCGGTGGTCGGCGTAATACTCGATGTAGTCCTGTCGCGCTGCGATCAGTGTCCACTCGCCGGCAGGCTCGTCGGCGCAGAGAAAGTGCTCTTCACTGGTCGTGTGACTTGCCGATTGCAACAGCAGGTATTTGCCGTCCCTGGTCTTGCCAGCGCCGATGGTGAATCGCTCATCGGCCTCTTCGTAGACCAGCGCATCCTGATTGTGCGGTGTCCCTACCGCGTGCCGGTAAAGCTGGAACTGCCGTTTTTGCTCCTCATCTTCGACGGAGTAGAAGATGGTCCGATTGTCATTTGCCCAGACGATCGAACCAACACGTTCGGCGCTTTCCCCGAGTATATTGCCGGTGCGAAGATCCTTCACGTGAAGCGTGTACTGCCGGAAGCCGGTGGTGTCGGTCGAATAGGCCAGCAAGTTGCCATCGTCAGAGACAGCAAAAGCGCCCAGCGACATGAACGCCTGGCCCTCGGCTAACTGGTTCACATCGAGAAGGATCTCCTCGGAGGCATCGAGCAAAGCTTTCTTCCGGCAATAGATTCCATATTGGCGTGATTGCTCAGTCCGGGAGTAGTAGAAATACGCGCCGTCCCGGTAGGGGACCGATTCGTCGGTCTCCTTAATGTGGCTCACCATCTCATCGTAAAGCGTCTTCTGCAGCGCCTCGGTAGGCTTCATCACCGCATCGGTATACGTATTCTCCGCGTCGAGGTAGGCGATGACCTCGGGGCTGGTCTTCTCCCGGAGCCATCCATAGTCATCCACCAGGATGTGATCGTGAAGAGGGGTCTCGATACGTTCAACGCGTGCAACGGGAGGGACAGTCTGCAGCAGGTTTGTTTCAGGCATGGTCAGTCCCAAGGATATCGTGTTCAGCGTGGCCGCGCTTCTGCCGCCGCGTTCTCAAAGATTGTCAGCGCCGGAGGAGCAGTTGCTCGTTCCGGCTGAAGACACGCTTGGTCACCAGGTAGCTGCTGACCAGGCAGGTGAGCGCGGCCGCTGAAAAGATCGTAGTCAGCACGACGAATTGGTAGAGCGCTGCATAGACCGGGGACGCACCCGATAGCACCATTCCGGCCATGATGCCGGGAATCCAGACGATACCGAGGGACTTCACATTATCGAGAGAAGGAATCAGGCTGGCGCGGTAAGCAGCTTGCAGATAAGGGCCTACAGCGACATCGGGCGAGGCGCCCAGCGACAAAGCCGTCTCGATTTCACCAACATGACTCGCTACTTCACCGCGAAAGCGATCGAGAAAGATGGATTGCATATTCATCGTCTGCGCGATCACCATGCTGCCGACCGGCACCAGCATCGCCACCTTCAGTGGAATGACGCCGACGGTAATCATGATAGCCAGCACACTGCCCGCCCCGACGCAAATGGATGTCAACGCAAGGGTAAATGCGCGCGGGATGGTCTTCGCTCGGCGCCTCACGATGCTGGCCGCTGCCAGTACCATGCCCACCAGCACGAGGATCGACGTCCACTGCGGACCGTGCAACATCCACGCAAGGATCGTGCCAACGATCAGGATCTGCGCAATGCCTCGCAGTTGAGCCAGCGGGAGTTCGCCGAGCAGGTTCACGCCTCTGCGCCTGACTAGCAGCAGAACGCCGAAGGAGAGCAGCGCAGCTACCAGGCACTCCGCAATGCCGCGCTGCAACTGTGTCCCGAAGAGGTGCTCAAGCATCGCGTTCCTCGCTTCCATTTACCACAGGAGCAGTAACCCCCGCCAGGACTTCACCGGCGCTCCCAAAACTACCCACTTGCCCTGCATCGAGCAACAAAACGGAGTCAGCCATTCGTGCTGCCTGCGCTGCATCATGCGTGACCCAGACGCAGGTGAGGCCGCCCTGGCGAATCAGCGACGACAGCAGCGACTCCACGCCCTGTTTTGCGACTTGATCGAGTGCCGAGGTGGGCTCGTCGAGCAGCAAGACTTCGGGATGGTTCGCCAGTGCCCGGGTGATCGCCACCCGCTGCTGCTCCCCGCCTGAGAGAGTGGCTCCGTCGCGACCGGCGTAGCCGGATAGCCCAACTCGTTCGAGCAGGCTGGCAATTTCCTGGTCGTTGATCGCCCGGCCATCTTGTGACGGGCCGAAGCGGACATTCTCCGCGACAGTTCCGGGGAAGAGGTAGGCGCGCTGCATGATCATGCCGACCCGTCGGCGCAGGGCTCTGGTGGTCAGCAAGCGGTAATCCTGGCCATCGAGCAGAATCATGCCGCTGGTTGGTTCATCGAGCCGGTTCAGCAGCCGCAACAGCGTGCTTTTACCAGCGCCGCTGGGGCCGAGAATGGCTAGAACTTCGCCGCGCGCTACCGTGAAACTCACATCTTGCAGCAGCGAGGTTCTGAAAATATCAGGCAGTTTCCGCCCTAGAGCGCGACATTCCAGGGCGTATTTGTGGGCATTCATGGGCTCTGGTGCTGAGTTTACACGGCAAAAACTGCAGCTTTCCGAAGAGCCGGGAATCGGCATCCTATTTGCGGAGGAGAAACACCATGACTTTCAACTACCGAATGTGTAGAGTCGCGACCTTTGCAGGCACGGCGCTTCTTTGTAGCGTGACCGCCCTTTCGCAGGCTGGATCGGGATCCATGCAACAGCCGGCAAGCGGCGCTGGAAATGCCGCCGGCTCGCAAAATCAGCCAGGTATGAGCCCTATGAACCAGGGCGACATGAACAACATGCCTAACAGCCAGACCACGCCGATGGATAAGATATTTGTCCAGAAGGCCCTGCAGGGAGGAATGGCGGAGGTTCAACTAGGCCAACTCGCCTTGCAGAAAAGCAGTAGTGATGATGTGAAGCAGTTCGCGCAACGGATGATCGACGACCACAGCAAGCTCGGCGACCAGATGAAGCCGATTGCCCAGCAGATAGGCGTCAAGATCCCCGATGGTCCGTCGAACAAGGATAAGGCCGTCATGATGAAGCTGCAGGCGTTGAACGGGGATGCCTTTGACAAGGCCTACATCAAGGATATGGTCAAGGACCACAAGACCGATCTAAACGAATTCAAGACCGAAGCGCAGAATGGTTCCAACCCGGCCGTTAAGAACGCAGCCAGCCAGGGGTCGCAGGTCATCAGCCAGCATTTGCAGATGATTGAAGGCATTGCACAGAAGTCCGGGGCAATGGCATCGAATGGCGGAAGCCGCTAAGAACTGCTTAGGGTGGGGAATGGAGGGCGTCCAAGCGGACGCCCTTTTTGTGCCTCAACGCAGGCAGGTGAGTACAATCGTCCTGATGCTTTTACGGTTACCTCGCGCTCTCCTTGTTCTCTTGCTGGTGCTGGCCAGCGTGCCGGCGCTTCGGGCCGAACGCGTCCAGGATCTCCCGCGCCCCACCAATTACGTCAGCGACCTTGCCGGGGTCCTCTCTCCCCAAACTATCCAGGGGCTCAACGCCCTTTGCGCCCAGGTCGATCGCCAGGCCCACGCCCAGATTGCCGTCGTCACCATCAAGAGCCTGGACGGCGAGCCGATTGAGAGCTTTACGACCGCTCTCGAAGACAAGTGGAAGGTGGGCAAGAAGGGAACCGACCGCGGTGTCATCCTGGTCTTTGCTGTCCAGGATCGGAAACGCCGGATCGAGACCGGCTACGGGCTCGAGGGTATTTTGCCCGACAGTAAGGTCGGCGTCATCGGGCGCTCTGTTGTTCCGCAGCTGGATGCGGGGAACTACAACGGCGCGATTTCTTCTGCTGTCATCCAGATTTCCCAGATTATTGCAGCCGACGCCGGCGTCACCCTGCAAGCGGCGCCTCGGCGCGGACCGCCTCAGCACCAGGTGCAGCAACTGAGCCCCGGCCAACTACTCTTTGGTGCGATCGCCTTGTTTGTCATCGTCGGACTGCTGCTGAAATTTGCCCCCTCGGGTACGATCGGCTTCCTGCTTGGCATGTTCCTGGGCGGCGGCTTTCGCGGCGGCGGCGGTGGCGGAGGCGGCGGGGGTGATGGCGACGGGGGAGGCGGCTTCGGCGGCTTTGGCGGAGGAAGCTCGGGCGGCGGCGGCGCTTCAGGCGACTGGTAAGATGAGGCTGCCGTCGGTGGAGAACGCCTTCGAAGTAGCTGCAGCGTGATTTTCTTCAATCAAGGGAGCTTTGCATGAAACGTGGATTATGGGTTGGGTTAGGGATTGTCGGCGTCCTCTTCGTTGTGTTGCTGCTGGTTTTCGGCAGTTACGTGAGCGCCAAGAACCAGATGGTGGCCAAGGACGAGGCGGTGAAGTCTTCCTGGTCGCAGGTGGATATTGTTTTACAACGCCGCGCCGATCTCGTGCCGAACCTGGTGGCGACGGTGAAGGGGTTCGCTACCCATGAAGAGACAGTTTTCGGCGATATCGCCAATGCCCGCGCCGGGCTGCTGAATGCTCGCGACCCGCAGAGCAAGATCGCCGCCAACGGGCAGCTGGATAGCGCATTCGGGCGCCTGCTGGCGCTCTCGGAGAATTACCCGGAACTTAAGTCGAACCAGAACTTCCTGGCACTGCAGGACCAGCTGGAAGGCACCGAAAACCGGATTGCCGTGGAACGCAAGCGGTACAACGATACGCTGCAGGACTACAACACCTTCATCCGCCAGTTTCCGAATAGTATCTGGGCTGGCATCGCCGGCTTCCACCCGAATCCGGCTTATTTCCAGGCCAGCGAAGGATCCAAGGTCGCGCCGACGGTCAAATTTTAGGCCTCGTGCCGTCCTGAAGCGGGAACGCGCACCGGTCAACGGGGTACCTCGGAGCAGGTACCCCCCTCCCCCTATATTTTTTCCCTATATTCTTCATTCCAGAGGGGTTATGGGGTGATGGGTCTGGTAAAGTACTGTAAGAAAAGGACTTAGATACTAAAGCCTTGCAAGGAAAGGACTTAAGACGCGCTCGCGTCAGCATCGCTTGACTGGAGGGCCAGCCTCAACCTGCTCAGAATGTCTAATTCGATTATACGAAATCGACCCCTTTCACTATGCCAACTTTTCAGATTTATTTTCTCGTTTGTAATGAACGAGTTAGGTTCGAATCGCGCGGAGCGGGTGCTTGACAAGATTTTGAGGGTGCCGGGATAGAAGGGCATTGCTTTCGAGTGACAACCAGCGGCTCGACAGGACGCTTCTACCTACTACAGGACGCTTCTACCTACTAGGGAAAGGCCACTCAGGCGACTGCAACGATCTTCTTACAGGGTCAAGACAACAAGTTACAGGGTCGAGACAACAAGGGCCGCATCCGGAGGGATGCGGCCCTTGTTGTGGTTTCGTGCGGTTAGTTGACGGTCACCGTTACGGTCGAGGAACTGGTGATGGTTGAGGTGACGGAGTCAGTTCCCGTCACGGTGAAGGTATAGGCTCCGGTCGTGGTGCCGCTGGTGCCGGTGTTACTGCCGCTACCCCCGCCGCCGCAGCCGACACCGGCCATGGCGACCAGGAAGATCAGCATACCGAGAATCGTCTTCCATCCGCGGCGGCGTGCCGGAATGCCAAAGAAGAGCATGCCGGCGAGAGCCGCGCCGCCGGTCGCGGCATACCAGCGGTTGGTCCTGGGATAAGCCAAGGCACTGGTTGCGGCGGTCGAGCTGAAGGTCGCCGTGGTGGTTGCTGCTGTGCCTGCCTTGACCGCTACGGCTGGACTGGCGAGGGCGCACGCCGGGTTATAGGCGGTCGCGGCATTGGCAGGAGCGGAAGCCAGCGCGCAGGTGAGGTTGACGGTGCCAGTGTAGCTTGCCGGAGTGATGGTGACGGTGGAGGTGCCAGCCTGGCCGGGGCTGGCAATTGTCGCCGCGGTCGAGCCCAGGGTGAAGCTGCCGGTCGGGGGCGTTACGGACGTGATGTCAACCACGACAAAAGAGCTGGCCGTGGCGAAGGTGGATCCGGCGGCCGGGGTGAAGGTTGTGGTGAACATGTCGTCACCGGTCGCGGTGATCGTATTCGCCGGAATGGTGACGGTGGCGGCGCCGGCGGCCAGGGTGGCCGTACCTGAAGCAGTGCCATCGGTGACGGTGACGGTGCCTGCCGGTCCGGTTGCGCCGCCAATTGCGGTGACGGTAATGGTAAAGGTGAGCGGCGCGGTCGGCGCGATCGAGGTAGCCGAGGGCGTGGAAGTCACGTTTGCCACGGAGAACGAACCGGTAGCGCTGGCCCAGTTAGTGATCATCGCGGTCGCGTCGATGCTGCCGAGGCCGGTGGCGAGATCATAACCTGCGTTGGTGTTGAAACCACTCTCGTAGTCGTAGCCCTGGGAGTTGGAAAGGCAGGTAGCCGTGGTTGCCGCGGTGGGCGAGCAGGGTACCGAATTGTTGCCAACGGTGGTGTCATGGAAGGCGGAAGGCGTGGAGTTAAAGAGACCATAGATGATGGGAGCAGCCTGGCCCTGGCGCTGACCGGTTTTTTGCACGACGAGGGCCATGATGCCAGCAAAGGCCGGGGTTGCGGTCGAGGTGCCTCCGAAGCCATCGGTATAGAAGTCGCCGGAGCTGTCGGCGACGCAATTGGCAGTGCCGCTGTTGCCGGCATTATCGAAGCCGGCGGTATTGCCGTCGCAAACAGCCCAGAGGCCGCCATAGGTGCCGTCGCCGGCCAACAGCGAGACGTCGGGGATGTCACGCACATTGTCGTTGGGCACACCGGAGCCGGTCTGCCATGAAGGCTTGGCGTATCCCGAGGTGCAGGTTCCGGTCGCTGTATTTGTGGTGGTATTGACGGCGCAATTGCTTTGGCCGCCGGAGCCGGCGGAGATATTGTCGTTCGTTGCGTCCCCTGTTTCTATGCCGACGGGTACGTTCTGGCTCAGGGTGGTGTTGTTGTAGGTCGAGTCGTTCCAGGTAGCCTCGGGGATGTAGCCGAGGGCGGTGCGATAGTAGGTCGCAGGCGTCTGGGAGCTGGGCGCGCTGACATAATTGCTGAAATTGGTCGCGAGCACGTCGAAATCGGTACCGCCGACGGCGATGTTGTAGGGCGTCGATGCCAGCCCGTTCACGGCGAGAGGGCCGGTCGCATCGGGTACGGGGTTGCCTGAGGAGTCAGTAGCGGCGTCGCACCCGGCTGAGCCAGTGTCCCCGGCGGAGACGACGACGGTGATGCCCTGGGCGGCGGCCTGCTGCCAGTCCGAGTTGATTTCCTGATTGCCGGAGGTGCCATTGTCCAGTTCGCAGGCGCCGTAGCTCACGCTGAGGACGTCGACGGTGTTGTCGGCGATGGCCTGCTCGGCCGCTCCGATGACTCCGTCGCCAGTGGTGGCGGACTCGGTGTAGAAGTGGAGGGTGGCACCGGGAGCGAGGCCGCTGGCGATCTCGTTGTCGAGGTAGGACTCGGCATCATCGCCGGGGACAATGCCGACGGCATCAAGATTGGAGACCACCGGCGCCTTGACGTAAGCGGACGGCAAGAAGAGCGTCTGGTAGTTTGTGACGTAGCTGAGGGTAATGTCAGACTGCCCGGCGACGCCGATGGTTACGCCGGTGCCGTCATAGCTGGTGGTACCGGTGTATTTTGCATTGAGTGTCTGGTTTGGAGTGTCGTAGATGGTCGCCGCATCTGCGGGGACAGCAACGAGGTAATCGTAGCCGTTGAGATCGGCGCTGTATTGAGCGTGGACCCCGTGGCCGGCGGCCGCCGGTACAAACCGGTGAGTCTGGCTATCGAACCTGGAGGCTGCGCCCTGCACGTGCATCGGTTTGAGGGCCACGGTATTCAAGTGAGCGATACCGCCGACGACGGCCGCAAAGGCGGCGGGGATCTGGGGATTGCTGGTGTTGGCGAGGAACGCGACGCCATTGGCGCGGAAGGAGTGAATGGAGGTGTGGAAGGCATCCTGCACTTGAGCGACCGAGCCGGTGAAGTCGATGTGGGTGCGGCCGGCGGCGACGGAGTCGATGGTAAAGCCGTGGCCCTGCAGCCAGCCGGTGAGCTTCTGGATGTCGTCGTCGGTGGGGCCGTAGAGCTTGCCAAACTGGGCGGGGGTGAGCCAGCGATGATAGTTGGGAGAGCCCTTGGCCTGCAGAGAGGCGAGGTAGGCATCGAGGGCCGCCTCTTGCGCGGGGCTGCGCTGGAGGATCATTTTGACATGGTTCATGGGTTGCGACAGGGGAGCGGCCCCCAGGTCGTTTTGCGCCCTTGCCAGGGGATGCACGTTCCCTTTCAGGGTGAGTCGAACGGAATCGTCGGCTGCCTGCTTAATCCGGTTCTGCGCGCCCGCTTGCGGCAGGGCCCCGAGGCACAGGGCGGCCAGAGACAACGCCAGAATACGAATCGCCGCGAAACGGCCCTTGGAAGTGCTCTCCAAATGCTTTTGCATTACGCCTCATTCTCATCAAGATGTTTCATCGTTCGTGCTTAAAGACGCCGCTTTTTCGCAATCGTCATCATTTCGACTTTGCACCTGCATGCTTGCACGGCGGGTGCCGACAGGTTGGCAGATCAGACATAGGTAGGGACGTAATCTGCAGGAATTAGTCGCGGCCCCAAGGCTGAATTTCAATCAAAACAAATCTACCATTTCATGGCGGAGGAGAGGCAGGGTTTCGGCTGGGGAGGGCCCGGCAATCTGCGACTATTTTTTCTTCTTTTCGGATTTTTTGGCGAGTTGGCTCAGGGTGGTGGCGTCGAGTTCCGTCTCAAGCGCCCCTTGCGCCTCGCGATAGATTTTTTCGAGAACGTTGTTCACCTTGGCGGTGTTTTCGCCGGAGAGGCTCGCGGGGCGGAAGATGGAAACGGGTTCCAAGGCGCGGTAGATGTCGCCGAGACGAATGGCCTTGCCCGGTTTGGCCAGCTTTGAGCCGCCGGCCGGCCCTTTCTGGCTGATGACGAGGCCTGCCTGGCGGAGCAGAGAGAGTACCCTACGAATGACGACTGGATTGGTGCTGAGCTTTTGCGCTATCTCCTCCGAAGTCTGCTGCACATCGGGTTCCGCGGCCAACAAGACGAGCGTATGAATGCCAGTGGAAAATCGGGTGTTAACAGCCATGCCGAAACGCTACCACATGGACCGGGGGAATGAAGCCTGTGGATTAAGCGATGCCGCGGATGGACCGATTGGGCGGCGTGGTTCGCGGCGGCGGCTTCGTGTGGGCGAAGGGTCGCGAGGGACGCGTGGTTTCTTGACGATGGGCGAGCGTGAATGTGAAGCGGTGAATGCGGGATCGTCAATTTGAGATGGGGAGCGGCGGTATTGCGAATTCTATTTGTGGGTGATGTTTTTGGCAGCCCTGGACGGCGCATTGTCCGCGAACATCTGGGCTCGCTGATCGAGCAGCACCGGATTGACCTGGTGATTATCAATGCGGAGAACTCCGCGGGCGGCTTTGGCGTGACGCCGGCGACGGCCGATGAACTTTTCGACCTGGGCGCGCATGTGCTGACCACGGGCAATCATGTGTGGGACAAGAAAGAGATCCTCGAATACTTCCAGTCGGTGCCGGCCGGGAGCCATGAGCGGCCGCGGCGGGTGATCCGGCCGGCAAATTATGCTCCGGGCGCGCCGGGGTATGGGTTCTATGAGGGATCGCTGGCGTCAGGGCAGGCGTATGCGGTGATCAACCTGCAGGGCAAAGTTTTCATGAATACGCCGGAAGACCCGTTTCGCACGATCGATGCGTTGCTGAAGCAGGTTACGGCCAAGGTGATCTTTGTGGATTTCCACGCGGAGGCGACGTCGGAGAAAGTGGCGATGGGGTGGTACCTGGATGGGCGGGTGACGGCGCTGGTGGGGACGCATACGCATGTGCCGACGGCGGATGAACGGATACTGCCCGAGGGGACGGCGTACCAG